>CAYWST010000086.1:0-16738 GCA_964461075.1 uncultured Solibacteraceae bacterium
AAACCAAGCGATCCTGATCCTCGTGGGCCCTCTTGAAGGGGGCCCCGCTTTTTTTTGCGTTGCCAAACGGGGCGAACGTCAAGACAATAGGGCACATGAAGTTGTCACGGCGAACGGTTTTGACCGGGATGGCGGCGCGGTCCTACGCGGCGATTGCGGGAGCGAACGATGCGGTGCGGGTGGGACTGATCGGATGCGGAGGGCGGGGACTCTATGTCACCGGCTTCATGAGAAAGGTGACAGGAGTGAGCCTGGCGGGCGCGTGCGACGTCGACAGGCGGCTTGCGGAGAAAGCCGGTGCGCAGGCAGGCGGCAATTGTTTCGTCACGCAAGACTTCCGGCGGCTGCTGGAACGGCCGAAGATCGACGCAGTGGTGGTAGCGACGCCGGACCATTGGCACGCTTTTGCGAAGATCCGCGCGCTGGAGGCTGGCAGGCCCGTCTATGTGGAAAAGCCGCTGGCGCACAACGTCCGGGAAGGCCGGGCCATGGTGGAGGCGGCCAAGCGGACCGGGAAACTGGCGATGCCGGGCACCCAGCACCGCTCGGCCGCGCATTACGCCGAGGTTCGTCAGCGGATTGCCGATGGTGAAATCGGCGAGGTGCGGCTGGTGCGTGTTTGGAACTTCTCGAACATGCTGCCGGACGGTATCGGGCGCGCGCCCGATTCGGCGCCGCCGCCGGAATTGGATTGGGACATGTATCTGGGCCCGGCGCCGGTTCGCCCATACAACCCCAAGCGCCATGTGTCGACTTACCGGTGGTTTACCGACTATGCGGGCGGGACGATCACGGATTACGGAGTGCACCGGTTCGATACCGTGCACCAGATCATGGGGGAGGCGGCGCCGCAGCGGATCTCGGCGGCAGGCGGGCGATATGCGCTGCGGGACATGGGGGAGATGCCGGACACGATGGCGGTGACCTATGAGTATCCCGGCTTCACAATGCTCTACGAGATGTCGAATATCAATGGATTCGGCACAGGCGGCAGAGCGGAAGGGATGAAATACTACAACATGCGAGGCAAGGACGACCGGCCGCATGGGGAGGCGTATTACGGGACGAAGGGGACGATCCTGGCGGACCGGATCGGCTACGAGGTGTATGCGGAGAGGGATACGAAGCCGGTCGTGCGGGTTCAGGCTTCGGACGCGACGTGGAAACACGCTGAGCACTTTGTGGCGTGCGTGCGAGGTCTTGCGAAGCCCGTGACGGATCTCGAGAAGGCGCACCGGGCGACCAACGTAGCGCATCTGGGCAACATCGCTTTCCGGACAGGGCAGAAGATTCAATGGGATGAGCCGGCAGAGACGATCAGGGGAATGCGGGATGCAGAGGCGCTATTAGGGCGCCGGTGGCGGAGTCCGTGGACTCTCGGATGAAACGCGGCCGCGGCGCGAAGCGTCAACCGGACGGTAGTCGTTGATATACTGAGTGTTTGCGTCATCCCATTAGATCGATGAAGTGGATTGTCACCCTCCTGCTGGCGGCAGCGACAAGCGTCCCCGCACAGAAGTTTTCAACGGGCCAGGCGGCCCGGATTGTTATAGGCCAGAACCCATTCACCGCGCAGGAGCCGGGCACGAGCGAAAAGTTGCTTGGCACGTTGGGCGGCGTTGCGTTCGCGAACAACACGCTGGTCGTGGCGGATTCGACCAAGCTGGGCGGCACGCCGCAGAACCATCGGGTGCTCATTTACCGCGACGTCAACAGCTTCGTGCCGGGCCGGAAGGACGTCTTTCCACAGAACGACTGGCGCTGTCCGGCGTGCGTGGGGACCGCCAGTGTGGTGCTGGGCCAGCCGGATTTCACGACGAACGAGCTGAAGCCCGCGGCGCAGAATACTCTCCGGGCGCCGGTCGGGGTCGCTTACAACGGACGCGTGCTGGCCGTGGCGGACACGGACAACAATCGGGTTCTCATCTGGCGTTCGCTGCCGGCGGCGAATCAACAGCCGGCCGACTTTGTCGTCGGGCAGCCGGATTTCACGACGACCACGCCGGGCACGACGGACAAGAAGTTGCGCGGGCCTCAGGCGGTGTGGCTGGATGCAAGCGACGGACTCTGGGTGGCGGACACGAGCAACAACCGGGTTCTCTTCTTTGGACCGATTACGGCGAACGATCAGGCTGCTCGTCTCGTGCTGGGGCAGCCGGACATGAACACGAATCAGCAGTTGGTGGGCACGGTGGATCCGGTGGTCAAGGCGGAATCGATGCTCGCGCCGACAGGGGTGATGACCGACGGGCAGAGGCTGTTCGTGGCGGACCTGGGGCTGAACCGGGTGCTGATCTGGAACACGATTCCCAGCCAGAACGGTGCGGCGGCGTCGGTGGTGTTGGGACAGAAGAATCTGATCAGTTCGCGGTCGAACAACAGCGAGGACTTGTGCGAGCCTACGGGGACCGATGCAGATGGGAAGGACACCTATCCTTCCCGCTGCGCGGCGACCCTGAGTCTGCCCCGCGCGGTTTACAGCGACGGAAAGCGGCTGTTCATCGCGGACGGCGGAAACGACCGCGTGCTCGTCTACAACGAAATCCCCCAGAGCAATGGAAAGGCAGCCGATGTGGTGCTCGGACAGGTCGATGAGGGCATCAACCAGGCTTCCGACTCGGCGGAACCGCAACGCGTGAGTTCGACGGATTCGTTCAGGACGCCGGTTTCGTTGGCTTGGGACGGTGAGAACCTTTACGTGGCGGACGCCTACAACCGCCGCGTTGTGCTCTACAGTCCCGGCGAGTTCAGCCCGCCGATCACGGCGGTGCGCAACGCCGCGAGCCCGGAAGTGTACGCGCGCGGCTCGGTGGTGATCACCGGTGAACTGACAAAGGACGACGAGCTGATCATCAAGATCGGCAATGATGAAGTGAAGAACGACGAAGGAAATGTCGTCGATCCGACCGAGTACAAATACAAGGTCAAGGAAGGCGACGACTTCGACGACGTCATCGACGGTTTCATCGCGCTGCTGGTGAACGATCCGTACGTCATTGCGACGCCGAACAAGGAGTTCCAGGCGATCATCTTCACGGCGCGGGCGGGCGGCGTTTTCGGCAACGATGTCACCTTGGCCGCCGCGGTCACGCCGGATACGTCGAAGACGGTCATGACCACGAGCGGGGCGAACCTGACGGGCGGGCAGAATGCGGCGCGCGTGGCGCCCTTTGCGATCGTCACGATCCTTGGCGAGAATCTGGCGGATGTGGAAACGGACGTCAGCCCGCTTGACGAGCCGCTGCCGTTCAGCAAGGGCGGTGTTGAGGTGTACGTTGACGGAAAGATGATCCCGATCATCGCGGTCAGCCCGACGAGGATCCTGGCCCAGTTGCCGGTGGAAGTGACCGGGTCGAACAGTGCGAGCGCGGTGATTTACACGAAGCGGAATGATGGGTCCCTGACGGTCTCGACCGGAGTCGCGATTCCTCTGATCGAGCAGCAGCCGGCGATTTACGCCGATCCGGGGCTGGATCCGCGCCCGGGGGTGACGTATCACTACTCGAGTTCGGCGACGGGCACGGTTTCCGTGGACGGAACCGCTCAAGCCAACGACGTCGCGACAGTGAAGATCAGGGATCGCAGCTATAGCTACACCGTGCAGGAAGGCGACACTCTGAACACGATCCGCGACGCCCTGGTGGCTTCGATCAGCGAGAACGATCCCGAAGTCGAGGCGATTCCTTCGGGCAACTTCACCCGAATCCGGCTCAAGGCGCGGATCGCGGGCCCCGCGGGCAACGGGATTCCATTCAGCGCGAGCGCGAACGAAGGCGCGAATGTGATCATGTCGGCCTTCAATTCCGCATTGTGCTGCGCGAACGAGGCGGGCGCCGAAGTGACGGAAGAGAACCCGGCCGTTCCGGGGGAGACCATCGTGGTGCTGGCCAGCGGGCTCGGCATTGTCAAGGATTCGGCCCGGGATTTCATGGTGAACGGCGTTCCGTACGACGGTCCGGAGATCAACGATGTCACCGAGTTCGTGAGCTCTCTCGCCGGAGGCAAGACGGCCAACGTGCTGTTCTCCGGACTGCGCCGCGGGGCGGTTGGCGTCTACGAAGTCCACCTGGAACTCAATCCGGACCTGCCTTCGAATCCCAGGACGGAACTGACGATTTCGCAGAGCTTCCAGACTTCGAACGTGGTCACGATTCCCGTGGTGAATCCGAAGTCGAACGAGAATCCCCAATAGGCCCTCAGCCGCCGGGCTCGTAGGGTTTCCATTTGCCGGCGAGCAATGTGGAGTGCGCGATGGGGACGTCGGCTTCGCGCACATAAAAAAAGGCTCCAATCAGTTCGCGGACAAAGAGGACGCCACCGCGATAGGTGTCCGCCTCGACCAGGTAATCGACGCCGGCGCCGTCGAAGGCCTTTTCGATCTCCCGGGCTTCCCGGAGGCGTTTGGCGATGAAGACGAGGACCAGTTCCTCCTCGCCAAAGAATTCTTCGCTCTGCTTCATGGACTCCTTCCAAGGTATCGCGAGAGAACTCGTCCGCCGGGGGCACTACAAAGGGAGAGGACACCTTGCCACCGACCCTGCTGCGCCGATCCGACGATGAGATTCTGCACTGGAGCGCGCTCGCCCTCGCGCCGGGGCTTGGCGCCCGGAAGGCGATTCAACTTCTGGAGAGGTTCGCCTCGGTGGAGAGGATCTTTCGCGCCACCAAGGAAGAGCTGATGGGAGCGGGGCTCGCGGCGGGGCTGGCGCAGAGCATCGCCAGCGGCTGCGGTTTCGACGCGGCGAGCGAGCAGGTGGAGCGGACCAAGTCGGCCGGCGCAATGTTGATTCCTGTGGTGGACGAACTTTACCCGCAGCAACTGAGAGAGATCTATGATCCTCCGGTGGCGTTGTATGCGATGGGGAGGGTGGAACTGCTGAGTGGGGTGGTGGTGGCGGTGGTGGGCAGCCGCCGGGCGACAGCCTACGGCTTGGCGGTGGCGGAGCGGTTCGGCAGAGAGTTGGCGGAGCGGGGCGTCACGGTGGCAAGCGGAATGGCGAGAGGGATCGACACCGCGGCGCATGTGGGGGCCTTGGAGGGGTCTCGGGAGACGGGATGTTCGACAATTGCCGTATTCGCGGGAGGGCTCGACGTCATTTACCCGGTCGAGAACCGGAAACTGGCGCAGCGGATTGCGGGGGAAGGCCTTCTCCTCAGCGAGCAGCCGTTCGGGACGCCGACCTACCCGACGAGCTTTCCGGCGCGAAACAGGATCATTTCCGGGCTCTCTGTGGGGGTCGTCGTCGTCGAGGGAGAGCAGTACAGCGGCAGCGCCGTGACGGCGAGGCTCGCGTTGGACCAGAACCGGGAGGTCTTCGCAGTGCCCGGCAACATCACGTCGACGCTGAGTTTCGCGCCTAATCTATTGATTCGACAGGGTGCGCAGCTCGTGCAATCGGTGGAGGACATCCTTTCCGAGCTGCCGGCGGACGCGCGGAGGCGGGCGGCGGAACGGGCGGCCGGGTTGAAGCAAACCGAACTGGCGCTCGATTCGACCCCTCCGCAGGTGAGCGCCCTGCGCGCGCAAGTGCTTGCGCTGCTGAATGTTGACCGGCCGCTCGACCTGGATACGGTGGCGTCGGAGCTTCCGGATTTCAGCCCCTCGGAGATTATCGCGGCTCTGTTCGACCTCGAACTCTCGGGGCTGGTGCGACAATTACCCGGTCGTTGTTATGTTAAAGTCTGGACTGAAGCGGCCCAGGGCTGAATCCTGGACGGCCGGAACGGGGAGCGCGGGTGGCGGACATCCGGAAGGTCCCTGGCCCGAGCGGCGGCTTCAGCAATAACGGACAATCGATGGCAGCAAAGAAAGAACAGGCACTGGTGATCGTGGAATCGCCCACCAAGGCGCGGACGATCACACGATTTTTGGGCGACGGGTACATTGTCCGCGCGTCGATGGGGCACATCCGGGATCTGCCGGACAGCGCCGCAGAAATCCCGCCACAGCACAAAAAGGAATCCTGGGCGCGGCTTGGCGTGAACGTCGAGAAGAACTTCGAGCCAATTTATGTGATTCCAAAGGGCAAGAAGGAACAGGTCAAAGAACTGAAGGACCTGCTAAAGGGCGCCGACAAGCTCTACCTGGCGACTGACGAGGACCGCGAAGGGGAGTCGATCAGTTGGCACCTGAAAGAGGTGTTGAAGCCGAAAGTCCCGACACGCCGCTTAGTTTTCAATGAGATTACGAAGGAGGCCATTCAGCAGTCGCTTGAGTCGGCGCGGGATATCGATCAGGCGCTGGTGCGGGCTCAGGAGACCCGCCGCATCGTCGACCGGCTGTTTGGGTACGAGGTAAGCCCGCTGCTGTGGAAGAAGATCGCGCCGGGCTCGAGCGCCGGGCGGGTGCAGAGCGTAGCAGTGCGGCTGCTGGTGGAGCGGGAGAGGGCGCGGATCCGGTTCCGCTCGGCCGAGTACTGGGGCGTCAAAGCGAGGCTGCGGAAACCGGGCGTGGAGCCCGGATTCGACGCCGACCTGGTGAGCGTCGGCGGGAAACGAGTGGCGACCGGCAAAGATTTCGACCCGGATACCGGCCTGCTGGCGGAGCCGAATGCTGTGGTCCTGCTGGACAAGGCAGGCGCCGAGCGGGTTGCCGGGCTGCTGGAATCGGGTCCCGTGCAAGTGAAGTCTGTGGAGCAGAAGCCGTTCACGCAGCGCCCGGCGGCGCCGTTCGTGACCAGTTCGCTGCAGATGGAGGCCAACTCGAAGCTGCGGTATAGCGCGAAGCGCACGATGCAGATCGCGCAGCAGCTTTACGAGAACGGCTTCATCACCTACATGAGAACGGATTCGACGGCGCTTTCGGACGAAGCGATTCGCGGCGCCCGCTCACTGATCGAGCGGGAATATGGCCGGGAATATATGGCGCCGTTCGTTCGGCAGTACGAAACGAAGGTGAAGAACGCGCAGGAGGCGCACGAGGCGATCCGGCCGGCGAGCGATCATTTCGCGAATCCCGAGGCCGTCCGCGCTCAATTGGGCGACGACGCCGCCCGGCTTTACGATTTGATCTACAAGCGGACAGTCGCCTGCCAGATGGCCGACGCGAAGGGGACCAATACGGTGGTGACGGCGGAAGCCGGCGATGCGACGTTCCGGGCTACGGGCAAAACGATCGAATTCGCGGGCTTCCTGAAGGCCTACGCGGTGGAGGAAGATGATGAGAACGCCGAGCCCTCGGACCGCATCCTGCCGGCGATGTCGGAAGGCGACGCGCTGAGTTGCGATAAGGCGGAGGTCCTCGACCGTTTCACGCAGCCGCCGAACCGTTACACGGAAGGGTCGCTGATCAAGGAACTGGAACGGTTGGGCATTGGCCGGCCTTCGACCTGGGCTTCCATCGTTGAACTTGTCCTGAGCCGCTCATACGCCTTCAAGAAGGGAACGGCGCTCGTGCCCACCTTTACGGCGATGGCGCTGATCAACCTGCTCGAGCAGCATTTCCACAATCTGGTCGACTACTCCTACACCGCCCGCCTGGAAGACGATCTGGACTCGATCAGCCTGGGGCAGATGGAGAGCATCGAGTACCTGAGGCGCTTCTATCACGGCGAAGACGCCGATGGATTGCGCGCGCTGATCGCGAAGGGGGAGGCGGAGATCGACCCCAAGGAGATCAATGGGATCTCGCTGGGCGTGTACAACGACAAGGCGATCGAGGTGCGGATCGGACGCTACGGCCCCTTTGTTTCCGATGGGGAGAGGCGCGCGAGCCTGCCCGACGACATGCCGCCGGACGAGATGACGGCGGAGAAGGCGTGGGATCTGCTGGAGCACGCCAGCCGGCCGCCCGACTCGCTGGGGAGCCATCCCGAGACCAACGAGCCGGTGTATTTGAAGGTGGGCCGTTACGGACCCTATGTGCAGTTGGGCGATGCGAGCGATGGCAATAAGCCGAAGATGGCTTCGCTGCTGCCGGGGACCGAGTTGACCGCCGTGGATCTGGAGCACGCGCTGAAGCTCCTGTCGCTGCCCAGGACGTTGGGGAAACACCCCGAGACGGGCGAGGATGTGGTGGCTGCCAACGGGCGATTTGGGCCCTACGTCCAGGCAGGCAAGGAATTCCGGTCCCTGCCGGCCGACATCACCCCGATCGACGTGACTCTCGATCAAGCCTTGGAACTGCTGCGGCAGCCGAAGTCGCGCGGCCGCGGCGCGGCCAGGATGACCGTGCTCAAGGATCTCGGGATGCACGGCGATCCGCCGAAGCACGTGCGGATTCTGAGCGGGCGGTTCGGCCCCTATATTACGGACGGGGAGACGAATGCGAGCGTCCCGCGCGGGACAAACCCCATGGACGTGACGATGGACCGGGCGCAGGAGATCCTGGCGCAGCGGCGGCAGTATCTTGAAGAGCAAGGCGGAGCGGCGCGGCCCGCCGCAAAGCGCGGTGCGCGAAAAACCGCGAAGAAGGCGGCGAAGAAGTAGCCTGACAGGCCCGAGCCGGGCTTGCCCGCGCACAGGGGCAGAGTGCAGGATGGGGAGCACGGCATGACAGCAGAGCAGCAGCGGCTGGGGCAGGCGGACCGCCGCGAAAAACATTGGCGGCGGTGGGGCCCCTATCTGAGCGAGCGGCAATGGGGCACGGTGCGGGAAGACTACAGCCCGAACGGCGACGCGTGGGGTTATTTTCCGTTCGAACACGCCCATCTGCGGGCGTACCGCTGGGGCGAAGACGGGCTGCTGGGAATCAGCGACAACCATCAGCGTTTGTGTTTTTGCGTGGCGCTGTGGAACGGACGGGATCCGATCCTCAAGGAGCGCCTGTTCGGGTTGACCAACGGCGAGGGCAATCACGGAGAAGACGTCAAGGAGGTCTACTTCTACCTCGACTCGACGCCGACCCACTCATGGATGCGGGCGCTCTACAAGTACCCGCAGATGGAGTTCCCCTACTCCGCGCTCCGGCGGCGCAGCGAAGAAGCGGGACCGCGAGGGCATGAGCCCGAGATCTGGGATCTGGGCGCGTTCCGCGAGAACCGGTATTTCGATATCTTCGTCGAGTACGCGAAGGCCGATGTCGACGACCTCCTGATCCGGATCACGGCGGTGAATCGAGGGCCGGAGGCGTCGCCTCTGCACGTTCTGCCGACGCTGTGGTACCGGAACCGGTGGAGTTGGGGCAGGAAGAACCGCCCGAAGCCGTGGATGCGGGCCGGCGGTGGAGGGCGAATCGAGTTGGAGGAACGCTCGCTTGGAGCGTGGCGATTCGAGTATGACGGCAACCCGGATCTGCTGTTCACCGACAACGAGACGAATCTGAAGGCGCTTTCCGGGAGGGAGGGAGAGAACCCGTACACGAAGGACGTATTCCACAGAAGAGTGATCGAAGGCGAGCGGCACGCAGTAAACCCAACGCGGACGGGCACCAAGGTCTGTGGATGGTATCAGCGCGTGCTGGCTCCGGGAGAGAGCCTGGAGGTGCGGTGCCGGCTGCGGCCGGCTGCGCTCGAAGGCGGCGGATTCGAGGACTTTCAGGACGTGATGGCTGCGCGGAAGGCGGAAGCGGACGAGTTTTACAATTGGGTCCACTGCCCGACGCTGAGCGCGGACGCGCGGTCGGTCCAGCGGCAGTCCTTGAGCGGTCTGCTTTGGACGAAGCAGTTCTATCACTACGTCGTGGAGGATTGGCTCAAAGGCGATCCGGCGGGACCGCCTCCGCCGCCGGGCCGGCTGAATGGGCGGAATCACGAGTGGGATCACTTCTTCACCGACGACATCCTCTCGATGCCGGACAAGTGGGAGTATCCATGGTTCGCAGCCTGGGACACCGCGTTCCACATGATTCCGATGGCGCTGGCCGATCCGGGCTTCGCCAAACACCAGTTGCAGCTTCTGCTGCGGGAGTGGTACCTGCATCCGAACGGACAGATCCCGGCCTACGAATGGAGCTTTGACGACGTCAATCCGCCAGTGCATGCGTGGGCGGTGTGGCGCGTATACAAGATCGACCGGAAGCTGCAGAAGCGGGCCGACCGCGCCTTTCTGGAGCGGTGCTTTCACAAGTTGCTGATGAACTTCACCTGGTGGGTGAACCGAAAGGATTCCACTGGAAACAACATCTTCGAGGGCGGCTTCCTGGGCCTGGACAATATCGGGGTGTTCGACCGTTCAAGGCCGCTCCCTGTGGGCGGCAAACTCGAGCAGAGCGACGCGACGAGCTGGATGGCGATGTACTCGCTGAATATGCTGCGGATGGCGGTGGAACTGGCGCAGGAGAATCCCGTTTATGAAGACATTGCGAGTAAATTCCTGGAGCATTTCCTCTATATCGCCAACGCGATGAACACGCTCGGGGGCAATGGGCTCTGGGACGAGCAGGACGGCTTCTACTACGATCAGGTGCGGTTCGACGACGGGCGGACGATTCCGCTGCGGGTTCGCTCTCTGGTTGGGCTGATCCCGCTGTTTGCGGTGGAGACCTTCGAGAAGACCATGATGGCGCCTTTGAAGGGCTTCCGGAGCAGAGCGGACTGGTTCCTGGAACATCGGCCGGATCTGAGCCGGCAGTTGCTGTGGTATCCGGCATCGCAAGCGAGCGAACGCGGCGTGCTGGCTCTGGTGCGTCCGGACAGGATGGTGCGGTTGCTGGAGGTGATGCTGGACGAGCGGGAGTTTCTCTCGCCGCACGGCGTCCGCTCGCTATCGAAGATTCACCACCAGAAACCGTTCCTGCTGAACGTGGACGGGCAGCAATACCGTGTGGATTACGAGCCTGCGGAATCGTCGACGCGGATGTTTGGCGGCAACTCGAATTGGCGCGGGCCGGTATGGTTTCCGGTGAACTACCTGTTGATCGAATCCCTGCAGAAGTTCCATCACTACCTGGGCGAGGAGTTCAAAGTGGAGTTCCCGACGGGGTCGGGGAGGATGCTGTCGCTGAACGCCGTGGCGTCTGATCTGTCGCGCCGATTATCGCGGCTCTTTCTCAGAGACAGCGAGGGCAGGAGGCCGTGTTACGGCGATACGGAGCTATTCCAGAAGGACGCGAACTTCCGGGATCACATTCTCTTCCACGAGTACTTCCACGGCGACAACGGCGCGGGGTTGGGGGCGAGTCATCAGACCGGGTGGACGGCGCTGGTGGCCAAGTTGCTGCAGCAGAGCGGGGAGTAGCTAAAGACCGCGCAGGTAAGCGAGGTTGCGCTTGAGGTCGGATTCCGCATCGCCGGATGGCGCGCCGGTCTCCAGCACGATGTAACCGCGCCAGCCGATGGCCCGGATGGCGGCGAGCGCGGAGCGAACGTCAACGGCGCCCTCGCCCAGGTAGGTTTTGTCCTTGAAGTGGAACTGGCAGATGCGGTCGCGGCCGATGGCGTGGATCGCTTCCGCGGGGTTTTCCTTGTAGAGGTTGGTGGCGTTGCCGATATCGTAGTAGATTTTGAGAGCGGGCGATTGAACCTTGTCAAGCACGCGGAGGCCGTCGGCGGCGGGAAGTGTGTTTTCAAAACCGAGCGTGACTTTGGCGCGTTCAGCTTCGCGGCAGAGTTCCTTGAGCGGCGCGGCGACGGCTTCCATCTCGCCTTCAGTGACGAGAGCGCACTTGCCGAAGAAGACGAGCATCAGGATAGGAGCGCCAATGGCGCGGGTGAGTTTGATGGCCTCCGATGCGTAGAAAACGGCTTCGCGGTCCTGCTTGAGGCAGAACTTGTGCAGGGTGTCGATGTAGGTGGAGACGATGGGCACGCCGGCGGCCTTCGACTGGTCGCGAAACTTCCGGGCGAGCGAAGGATCGTCGCGGAACGGAGCGTTCATCGGGCCGAAGGTGACCTGAAGGCCCTCGAAACCGAGTTCCTTCGCTTTCTGGACGCTTTCCGGTTTGGAGGCCAGGCGCATGACGCCGTCCATGACGCCGATGCGAAGGCCGGCGCTCGGCGGGGCGAGCACGGAGGCGAGCAGTTGGCGCCGCGTCATACGATGCGCACCCTCTCTCCGCCGTCCGGCGGTTTCGGCAATTCGCGCAAACTATGCGATGCGGTGTCACCGAAGCCGATGAGGGTCAACTCGAATCGGAGGATGTCCTCGATTCGCGGAGTGAGGTTCGGCTCATTGAGGCCCTCGATGCAGGTCAGCCGCGCTTCGACGAACTCGCCGCGCCGCCGCAGGAGGTCGGTCACGAGGGCGAACTCCTGTTCGCGGGAGGGCATGAATTTCTGCCCGTCGCGCTTCCCCTTTTTCCAGAGTTCGATGGCCAGGCCGCGGCACGCCCGGGCCGTGGCGTCGTCCTCGGAATCGTCGGCGTTCCATGCGGCATGGAGAGCGCTCCAGCCGGCGTCGGCGAACTCGCCGAGTTGAGCGAGCATCCAGGACAGGCGCTGGAACTTGCATTCGATCGCCTGATACGCCTCGCTCCGAACGATCGAATGAACCTCGCCAGGGATCTTCTGCGAAATGTCGGGAGCGGAGTACCTGCAATGCGAACACTCCTGAACCCAATGGTTGAGGGTGTCGCGCATCAAACGCCCCGGCCTCGTATCCAGGTCCGGAGGGTCGAGATAACTGGCGCTCGCAACAGCGAACTGCGGTCCCGCCTGGCCGCAGACGGCGCAGCGCACATCATCGAGCTCTCGGACGTCGGTCACTCGGTTCCTCCCGGACTCTCCACTTTCTATCAGAATGGGAGGGATGGTAGTTGAAATCGACGGGGTTCCGATTCACCTTGCTCACCCGGATGAGCTGAGCATCCGCTGGGTGGGGCAGGAAGAGGTCATGCGGCAACTTCTGGCCGCGTGGCTGGTGGTGGACGAGCACGACATTCCGATGAACCCGCGGCTGGTGGGCAAGCCGGGCGTGGGGAAGACCACGCTGGCCTACGCCGCGGCGTCGCGGCTGGGCCGCGAGATCTACATCATGCAGGCGACGGTGGACACGCGGCCGGAAGACCTGATCGTGCAACCCGTCATCGAAGGCGCCGGATCGCTTCGGTATGTGGCGAGCCCGTTGGTGAGCGCGATGCTGCGCGGCGGCGTGCTGATCCTGGACGAGGGCAACCGGATGTCGGAGAAGAGCTGGGCGAGCCTCGCTCCCCTGCTGGACCAGAGGCGGTATGTGGAGTCGATCGTCGCCGGCATCAAGATCAAGGCCCATCCGCTGTTTCGCTTCGTGGCGACGATGAATGACGATTCGTCGACGTTCGACCTGCCGGAGTACATCCACTCCCGGCTCCAGCCGCAGATTCTGATCGACTTCCCGGAGCGGGACGAGGAGTTGGCGATCCTGCGGGAGAACCTCCCGTTCGCCGACGAAAAGATCCTCGAGTACGTGACCGAGTTCCTGCAGGCGGCGCATGTAGCCGAAGAGCGCTACACGGTGCGGGACGGCATCAACATCGGGCGATACGCGATCAAACTGCTGGCCGAACTCGACGGCAGAGCGGCGGGGCCGGCGCCGGCGCTGCATTTCGCCATCCGGCATGTCCTGGGCGAAGAGGCGCTTCGCTATGTCCGCCGCGGCTGATCTCGACTTCCTGGTCAGGGGCAACCTGCACTACCTCCCGGTGGTTCCGGGAAGGGTGGAGTTCGCGGCCGAAGTCCGCAAGGCGTTGCTTCAGTTGCAGCCGGCGGTGGTGGCAGTCGAACTACCGGAATGGCTGCAGGCGGCGTATCTGGAAGCGGTGGAGCGGCTGCCGGAGATCACCGCCATCGTCTACTCCGAGGACAAGGAATCCGAACGGGGGGTCTATCTCATCGTAGAGCCGGCCGACGCCTGCATCGAAGCCATCCGGACGGCGAAGGAGTTGGGCGCGGAACTGCTGTTTTTCGAGCCCGATCACGTGGATCGGCCGCACCTGCCCGATCAATACCCCGACACATACGCCGTCCGCAGACTCGGCTTCGCCGGGTATGTCACGCAATACCGCCTTTACCCCCAGCCGCGCAACGACGAGGTTTCGGATCATGCAGCGGCCATGGCGTTCCGGCTGCAGGGCGCCGATCCGGAGAAGCGCACCGCGGTGGTGCTTTCGCTGAACATGCTGGACCCGCTGCTGGACGCGATGGAGCAGCCTTGGGATCCGCCGCCCCCGCGATTCCGCGAAGCTCCTACTCTCATCAATCCGCACCCCGATTGCCTGGCCGAAATCATGACCGAGACCCCCTGGCTCACGGAGCGGTATGAGCGTTGGCGCGAAACGCTGGAGGCCGGGCACGAAGTGGACCGGCTCAAGACAAACCTCGAACTGCTGAAAGAGAGCGGAGTCAACTACGCGGCGCAGACGGGCGACCGGATCCAGTCCTGGCAGCGCCGGATGCTGGCGCGGTTCACCCGGAATCTGGCGCTCATCGACAACATGCTGGTGGCCGGGTTGTTCGATCTGACCACCGCCGCACGGTCGGTCGTGGACGACAACTACGCGTGGGAGGTCTGGTCTCTGGCCAACGCGTATGCCTTCCAGCGGGACCATTCCCCGTACGAGACGGTGAATCTCTCGGGCGGGGAGGTGTTTCTCCACACCCGCAAGATCAGGATTCGAAGAAAGAAGCCGAGGGAGAAGCGGCGCATCATGCCGCGCGGCCTGAAGCCGCATCCCAAGGAGAAGAACCGGGGCGAGTGGGCCGAGCAACTCGATGGCTCAGCCATCTGTTCCTACCCGCCCGAAGACCTCGTGATCGAGGACTACGGGAAGTTCCTTCGCACGCACGCGAAGAATCTGCTGAGCGAAGAGCGCGTGCGGATCGAGCCCTTCACGACGTCGATCCTGGACGGGATCGACATCCGCGAAACGCTTCGCAACTGGCACGAGAAAAAGATCTATGTCAGAAAGTACGACAAACGGAGCGGAAACGTTGGAGCCGTGGTGGTGATCTTCGACGAGGATCCGCTGGATCGCTACACCTACATGACGACATGGCTCGGCGAACACCATCAGGAGTCGGACATGGCGTTCTATTCAACGCACCCCTTCGACCATATGGTGGGCCCGGGCATCGGGCGAGCCGAGTATGGGGGCTTCCTGATGACGCTGCCGCCCCGCCGGATGTACGACGTCTGGGGCGACCCGGACTACGATTTCGCCGAGACCAAGAGCGAACGGCTGTTGATGGCGGCGCTCGACTATTCGCTTGAGCGGCATGTGGTCTATGTCGCGGCCAAGCCGCCAAGAACGATCTTCCGGTCGATTGCCGCGCATGTCAATCGTTCGATCATCTACATCCCCATCGGACAGTTGTCGCCGGCGAAGCTGAAAAAGATCCGCGTGGTTCACGTTTTGGACGGGCACGACAGGCGGGAGTCGGCGAAAGACTACATCTGGTAATTAAACTGCCCGCATCGGTACATTTTTGGATATCCTAAGTTATGAGAGTCGCCAACATTCTCCAGGCGTGGAGAAGAATCCTCGCGGGCAAGCGTCCCACCCTTTCGATTGAAATCACGCGCGAATGCCCGCTGCGCTGTCCGGGGTGCTATGCGTATGAGGACAATCACCTGGGCGGGGACAAGACACTCAGGGATCTGAGCGACTATAAGGGCGATGCGCTGGTGGAAGGCGTGTTGCGCGTGGTGGAGCAGGAGCGTCCGCTTCATGTTTCTTTGGTGGGCGGGGATCCGCTGGTGCGGTACCGCGAATTGGACATTCTCATCCCGAAGCTGATTGAACGGAACATCCATGTACAGGTGGTAACCAGCGCATTCCGGCGGCTGAACCCGCAATGGGCGGCATACAAGCGGTTTCATGTCTCGGTTTCGATCGACGGGCTGGCCGAGGATCACGACGCGAGGCGGGCGCCGGCGACCTACGAGCGGATTCTGAAAAACATCGAAGGACATAAGGTGACGGTGCACTGCACGGTAACAAGCCAGCAGATGCGGCGTGCAGGTTACCTGGAGGAGTTCGTCAAATTCTGGAGCGGCCGGGAGGCGGTGGAGCGGATCTGGTTCAGCCTGTTCACGCCCCAGCGCGGCGCTCATCTGCCGGAGATTCTCTCCGAGCGGCAACGGAAGCAGGCGGTGGACGAGCTTCTGGAACTGAGGCATCGCTACGCCAAGCTCGCGATGCCTCCGGCGCTGCTGCGGGAGTTTCTGAATCCTCCGCGGTCGCCGAAGGAATGCATTTTCGCGATGACAACGCGGACCATTTCGGCGGACCTGAAGACCCGGATCACGCCTTGCCAATTGGGCGGCGATCCCGATTGCGCGCAATGCGGGTGCATGGCCTCAATGGCGCTGGCGGCGGTGGGCAATCACAAGCTGGCGGGGCTGATTCCGGTGAGCACTCTCTTCAAAGCGTCGTTCCACGCCGGGGAGTTGCTGAATCCGGCGCGGGAGGTGGAGCCGGAGCCCGCACTGCGGGTTCTGCAGTAGAAGGCCGGGCTCAGGCGGCGCCGCGGATACTCCTGATGGCTCCTATCAGCGTTCGGCGCATTTGCACTTCGGCGTCCACTGGCAGCGGCGTCTTCTCAAGAGGATCGGCGGGGACGTCGTAGAGGCGCCCGTCCTCGTAGAGCTTGAAGCGCTGTGTGCGCGCGTAGCGGATGCGCGTGAATCGCTCCTTGTCCCAGCCGGGCTTGGCGGTGAAGTCGCAGTACTGCCAGGGGCGGGGCCGGCCGCGAGCGCCGCGGATCTGATCGAGGAAGCTGACGCCGTCGATCGGAGAGAAGCCGGAGGTTGAAGCACCTGAGGCGGCGGCGATGGTGGGGAGAAAGTCGGTGGAGTCGATGAGGTCGTCGACAACGCGGGCCATGGCGGATCCGGGCCAACTGGCGATCAGGGGCACGTGCGTACCTGCGCCGGTGGTGAGGCC
>CAYWST010000087.1:0-16711 GCA_964461075.1 uncultured Solibacteraceae bacterium
TCCGAAGAAGGCCGTGAAGAAGGCCGCTCCCAAGAAGGCCGCCCCGAAGAAGGCCGCCCCGAAGAAAGCTGTGAAGAAGGCCGCCAAGAAGGCGTAACTCTCCACACCCGGCCAACACACAACAAAAAACCTGTATTGAATCTGATGTTCAATGGGGCGCCCGGCTTAGGGGCGCCCTTATTTCGTTTGGACCGTGATATAACGGCGTCCAGCATGCAGGCCACACGCAGATCCCTCTTCATCCGGACAGGCGCAGCTTCCATCGCCTACAAACTTGCCGGCGCCGCCCCGAAACTGAAGGCCGCCGGACCGAATGACCAGCTCGGCGTCGGCTTCATCGGCGTCGGCATCCGCGGCTCGTATCACCTGGACAATTTCAAGAAGGCGCCGGGCGTGCGTGCCGTGATGGCGGCAGACTGCTATGACGGCCATCTGGCCTGGGCGAAGGAGACAACCGAGGGGAAGATCGAGACCACCCGCGACTATCACGAGCTGCTCGGCCGGAAGGACATTGACGCGGTTGTGATCTCGACGCCGGATCACTGGCACGGCGGGATGATCCTCGATTCGCTCGCCGCCGGCAAGCATGTCTTTGTCGAGAAGCCAATGACCTACTCAATCGCCGAGGGGAAGGCGATCTGCGAAGCGGCGAAGAAGTCGGGCAAGGTGGTCATGGTCGGCAGCCAGAACAAGACCTCCGCGCTGACGGCGAAGGCTCGCGAAATCGTGAAGTCGGGCGCCCTCGGCAAGCTCAATATGGTGCGGCTGGCGACCTACCGCAACACCCCGGAAGGCGCATGGGTCTATCCGGTGCCTGCCGACGCGTCGCCGGAAACGATCGACTGGGCGCGCTGGCAAGGTCCGGCGCCGAAGCGTGAGTTCGACGCTAAACGCGTCTTCCGCTGGCGCTGCTGGTGGGAGTATTCGGGCGGCGTTGCGACGGACCTGTGGGTGCATGAGTTGACCACGATACACGAGATCATGGGCGTGAAGGGACCGCTGTCGGCGGTGGCGCAGGGCGGTATCTTTCGTTTCGACGACGGCCGCACCTGCCCCGACCTCTTGACGGGCGTCTATGAATACCCGGGCTTCATCCTGGAGATCACGGCGAATCTCGGCAACTCGAACCGGGCCGGAGCGGGAACGATGATCATGGGCTCGGAGGGCACGATGACGTTCAGCCGTGGCGCCATCAACGTGACATACGAGCCTGCGGCTTCTCCGGTGGCGATGTATGGATTGAACGGCTGGACGAAGAAGGCGCGAGAGCAGTATTTGTCTTCGGTTGGATTCTCCGGAGGCAGGCGTCCGCCCCTGCCCCCCACAAAGGAGCCCGAGACCGTCAAAGTTGAGCGCGGGCTCGAGCACTGGGAGTACTTCATTCAAAGCGTGCGCGATGGCGCTCCGAACAGGGAAACCGCGGAAGAAGGCCACATGGCCGCCGGCGCCGCGCATCTCGGCAACATGGCTTACCGCAGGAAACGGCGGATGCGCTGGGACCTGGAGACAAACAAAGTGACCGAAGGCTAAACCTGCTCCCGGACCGCCTTCCGGCACTTGGCGAACAGCTCCAGAATCGACTCCGCCTGCTCCTCCGGCGTTCGCGCGCCTTTGCCCGCGAATCCCACGCTCTGCGGCCCCTTGCCGTATCCGGTGGTGTTGGCGATGAACTTGGTCAGCTCAAGTGCAATCTCATCGGCCGAACGGGCCTGATCCTGTTTGTTTTGCTCTTCCATGCGTTCTTCCATTCTATGAGGAGCGGACCTTAGAAAAAAATCAGCACGTCGGGCCGCATGAGCCAGCGGTCGGGAAGCGCGGAGCAGGGCCCGCACTGAATCCGGTATCCGGTCCAGGCGGCGCGCACCGTGGCGGGGATTTCGACGGGGTCCGCTGGACGATGGTAGGCGCTGATGGCGAGACGCGGGTGATGCCTGGCGATTGTCTCGCGTCCGCCTTTGAGAGCGTTGACTTCGGCCCCTTCGATGTCCATTTTAATGAAGTCCACCCGCGGGAGAGAAAGCTCGGCCGCGAGCTTGTCAATGGTTGTCAGCGGCACGCGCGCGGTGACGATCGCCCCTTTGCGCTCGATGACGAAACTGTCGGCGGCCTGATTGTCGGGGTCCACCCGGAGTTCGAGCACATCGTCCTTGTCCCAGATCCCTTTGGGAACCAGCACGAGCCGGCCGGAGGCGATCTCGGAGGGGAAATTGCGCCGCAGACATTCGATGTTGTCGGGCGCAGGCTCGATGGCGATGACCTTCTCCGCCCCGGCGTCCAAAGCATGACGCGCGTAGGTGCCCACGTTGGCGCCGCAATCGAGCACAATGTCGCCCTTCCTCACGCCCAGCGGCGCGCGGCCATAGATGGCCATCTCCTGCTCGGCCAGATTGAACGGCAGAATGAAGCGGCTGCCCTTGGGCGTCCAGAACTCGCCCTTTGGCGTCTGGTAGTGTTCGAGTCCGCCCTCCGTCCCAAGCAGCTTCTGCCCGGCGAGCATCCGGTCCTTGGTCCGCGTCAATTCCTGCACATGAATATCCGCCTGCCACGCATTGGAGACCGGACAGCCCTGCCCGCGGCCCACCAGCGACCACGCCGCATAGCGAACCGGCGGCACGAAGTAGATGAGCGCGGCCGGGATCAACAGGAAGATGTCGAAGAGGACAAACAACACGATCAGGAGTTTTCGATTCATGGACTTCTTTGATTATCGCGCCTGGGGCTATGCCTACGCCTTCGGTTCGGGAAGCGGCATCGTATCGCCGGCGCGCTTCTGCCAGGCGGCGATTCTCGCCCGCAGGCTCCGCACAACTTGTGCATGGGCGGATGAGGCGTAGAGGTTGGTGAGTTCCAACGGATCCCGGTTCCGGTCGAACAGGAGGCAATTGTCCTTGTCCGAAAGGACCAGCTTGTAGCCGTCTGGCGAAACGACCGTCCGTTCGCGGGGTCCGTCGGGCGGCGTGTGCCATTCAATGAAGACGTCGCCGGGCGCCTTCCGCCTGCCATCCATGCGCGGCACGAGACTCTCGCCCGGAAGGTTCTCGGGCGCCTTTCCGCGCATTAGTTCGAGAAGAGTTGGAACCAGGCTGATCTGGCTCACCGGACCTTCGATTCGCATCGGGCGCTGCCGTCTGAACGGAATGCGCATCAACAGCGGCACCCGCACCGCTTCCTCGTACATCACGCTCTTGCCGATGAGCGAGTGGGCGCCCATCATCTCTCCATGATCGGAGGTGAAGACGAGAATGGTGTTTTCCGCCTGGCCTGAAGCTTCGAGCGACCAGAGGATGCGCCCGACGGCTTCGTCCACTTGCGCGCACAGGCCGGCGTAGTTGCGATTGAGCCGCTGCCACCCTGGACGGGATTTGAGATCGTGACCTTCAAACCCTCGTGCAAGGAGCTTCTGTCTCGTGGCTTTGTAGCGTTCCGGCTCGCCGGCAACCTGATCGCCGGGGTAGTTCGTTGGAACCGGAGCTTCCTCCTCGCTGTGCAAATCGTTGTAGGGGCCGAAGAAGGGCATGTGCGGTTCGAGGAAGTTCACGTGCAGAAGCCAGGGCGCGTTCGCGTTCTCGCGGATGAACCTCGACGCTTCGGCGGCAAGAAACGCCGGCTTGCAGTGTTCGGGCTTGCGGCGAACGGCGAAATCGCGGGAGAATCGCGTCCCGCCGCCCGAGTCCGGTTTGTAGCCGTGTTCGAGCAGGAATCGGTGGTAGCTGCTCCGCGCGTTCCTGTCTCGTCCGGCGGAGAAGAACTCATGATAGCCATCCTCCATGCTCACCCATTGCTGGAAGCCATGCTGCGCGAAGATCTCATCGCCGAGGTGCCACTTCCCCATGTAAGCGGTGCGGTAGGAGGCGTCGCCGAGCAGCTCCGGGAGGCACGGGGTCTCGCGCCGGAGGGGAATGTTGTTCGTGATGCAGCCGTTGGCGTGCGGCCAGGTTCCCGTCAGGACCGATGAACGCGCGGGAGTGCAAACGGGTTGAGTGTCGTAGCAGCGATCGAAGACGACGCACTCGGCGGCGACGCGGTTCAACACCGGCATGCGGAAGCGGCGATTGCCATAGGCTGCAAGTGTATCGGCGCGTTGCTCGTCGGTCCATAGGAAAAGCAGGTTGGGTTTGTCGCCGGGCGTCCTCGACGCCCCCCGTAGAATGCCCGGAGCCGCCGGGGCGGCAAGGATCGCCCGGCGCGAGATTTTAGCTTGCCGTGTCATGTGAGCGCACTTATCGTATCGCGTTATCCTATTCGGCGATGGAAGTGATGACTGTCAACCTCGGCTGGATCGAGGTCATTTGCGGGCCGATGTTCTCAGGCAAGAGCGAGGAGTTGATCCGGAGGCTGCGCCGCGCGCAGATCGCGCGGAAACGCGTGCAGGTTTTCAAGCCGGCGATCGACGTACGTTACTCCGAGAATGAGATCGTGAGCCACATGGACAGCCGCATGCCCAGCGAAATCGTCAGCGGGGCGCCCGAGATCCTCACGCGGCTCGATTGCCGGACGCAGGTCGTTGGCATCGACGAGGCGAATTTCCTGGGGCCCTCGCTGGTCGAGGTAGCGCAGCAATTGGCGGACAGCGGCAGGCAGGTAATCATCGCCGGTCTTGACACGGATTATATGGGCCGGCCGTTTCCGCCCGTTCCGGATTTGCTCTGCGTGGCCGAGTCGATCACAAAAACCCTAGCGATTTGTTTGCGTTGCGAGAATCCGGCCAAGCACACACAACGGCTGGTAGAGAGCGAGGACCTGATTGTCGTCGGCGCCGGAGGCATGTATGAGGCTCGATGCAGGCGCTGTTTCGAGCCCGGGGCGCCCCGGCAGGAGGCGTTCGAGTTCGCGCTGCCCCGCCGCCCCCCTGAAAGTCAGTCCGGGAAATAGCCTGAAACCGGGGTGTCCCGTTCCGCGGTCCAAGTGATAGGATCTTCATGTCGAGACATCGAATCAGGAGACAAATCCAGTGAATCCACATGACCCTTCAGCTCCCATGGGGCAGCCTACTTACCAGTTGCCGCAGGCGCCGCCTTCCAACCGCGGCGGAATCGTGACCGCGATTCTGGCTGGCTGCGTTCTCGCGCTGATCGGCGCAAACATCTTCTTGTATACGCAAATCAACGGGTTGCGGACCGACATGGACAAGATGCAGTCTTCAATCATCGCCGAGGTCGGCAAAGCGAAAGACGCGAGTTCCATTCAGGCAGCGACGGCGCAGCGGAACCTCGAAAGCATGAAGGAAGAACTCGAGGCGGCGCGCCGCCAGGCGTCGATGGCCGTAGGGCAGGCCAAGGTCGATGCGATGAAGAACGCTGAAGATCTCGCCCGCAAGCTCGAGCAGCAGCAGAAGGCCGTCGAGCAGAGCCTCCGCACCGAGGTTTCCAAGGTTGAGGAAAAGGCTACCGCCGCCAACACGAAGATCGGCGAAGTCTCCAAGGACGTCGGCGAAGTAAAAACCGACCTCACGAACACAAAGAGCGAGTTGGAAAAGACGATCAGCGACCTCAAGTCGACCCGTGGCGACCTCGGAGTTCAGAGCGGGCTCATCGCCACCAACGCCCGCGAACTCGCGGCTCTGAAGGCGCTCGGCGAGCGCAATTACTTCGACATCAACCTTGGCAAGACCAAGCAGCCGCAGAGGATCGGCGACATTCTCGTTCAGCTCAAGAAAGCGGACATGAAGAAAAACAGGTACACCATCGACATCGTCGCGGACGACAAGAAGGTGGAGAAGAAGGACAAGGGCGTCAACGAGCCCGTGCAGTTCTACACGTCCAAGGCGCGCCAGCCTTATGAAATCGTGGTCAATGAGGTTCGGAAGGATATGATCGTGGGCTACCTGTCGACGCCCAAGGTCACGCGCTGATCCGCGTCCCCGATTCATCCCAGGCCCTCCCTCCGGGGAGGGCTTTTTCTTCTTGGGGCGCCGCATTTCAGTTGGCGGTTGGAAGCAGGAACCGCTCCCTTACATACCCTCAGGCGGCCGGTCCGAAATCTCTCTCGAAGGCCGCGGCGAACCGCGGGTTCCAATCGCCCAGCGGTTTCATCGGACCGGCGAAGAAGCGGAGCGTGGGCAGCGTACTCCCATTCAGCACCACTGCGCCTCCTACGAGAGCCAGCGCCGGCGCTCGCGACAGGTCGACTCTGATTTCGCTTCCCGAAAAGCGGACCGCCTCCAGCGGCAGGTCCGCCGTGTCGCAGCACAGCGGAGGCTCCGCCGCGAACGGCAGCGGCATTGGGAGGATCTCGCGTCTCGTCATGACACCTTCTCCGTTTCGAGATCGGTTTCCGGCGCCTCGTTCGAGTTCACGTCGAACCAGCCGGGCTTGAATTCGATCCTGCGCCGCTGTTTCGCCGCCATGTTGGAGACCAGCGCCACGACCGCGTCGGCTAGGCCCACCGCGCCATTGCAGCGCGGCTGCCCTTGGCCTGAATTGCGGATGAGCCAGGCCATGTGTTCCTGCTCTTCGCGATACCCGCGGCTGGTCAGCGTGTCCTGCAACCCGACTCCGGTGGTCCAGGAAGTAGTGGATGTGGTCGCCGCCGAAGGCTGCGCGATGCGCCGCTCGGCCCAACTGATGCGCGTGTCCTTGAGCGACTTCTCCTTGAACAGATAGACGTCTTTTTCGGCGAGGATGGCCAGCGTGCCCCGCGTGCCCATCACCTGCTCTCCGTAGCTCTCCATTTCGTTGGTGGTGATCGTGGAGTAGGAGACAACGAGGTCGCCCGGATACTCGTAGTTGAAGTACATGTGGTCCTCCACCTCGCGTCCGTCGGTGAAGTAGGAGTTCACCCCGACGCCGGAAACGGCCGTCGGGTGGACGGCGTGCCCCTTGCCTCCGAGGAAGGCTTGAATCAGGATGCCGCATGCGTCGAGCTGATGGCTGCCGAGTTCGGCCATCAGCCCCGCACCGGTGCGCTGCTGCAATCGCCATCGCACCAGTTCGTCGACGCTCTTGTAGCCGTACCGCGCCGCGTCCACCTTGCGATCCTCCTCAGGCACTTTGGCGAACCATGTATCGAACGCGCCCTTCTCTGCGCCGGGCTTGCCGCCGCCGGTCTGATTCCGGTGCCAGAAGGCTCGCAGGTGCCTGACCTCGCCGATGATGTCCTTCTGTCTGGCGACCTCGAGCGCGTTGGCGTAGAGATAGCTGTAATGGCGCTGATGGCCGATGGCCAGAAGCTTGCCGGTCTGCGCCGCAGTGCGCGCCATCCGCTTGCACTCCGTCACGGTCTTTGCCATCAGCTTCTCGCAGAGAACGTGCTTGCCCTTCTGCATCGCCTCGATCGACGCCGCAGCATGAAGGTGAAGCGGCAGCGCAATGATGACCATTTCGATGTCGTCGCGGTCGAGCAGCTTGTGATAATCCTCGACGAGCTCGATCCTGGCCGCCTCCGCGCCATACTTGGCCTGCAAGGAAAGCCTCGCCTTTCGCTGCATGCTCGGCCGGATGTCGGAGAACGCGACGAGCTTGATGTATTCGGGATTGAGCGATTCGATATGCGACCGCCCCTGCCCACCGGCGCCGATCAGCGCCGCGCGCACGGGGCTGCCCTTCAGCGACGAATAGCCCCAGTAGAAAGCGGTCATCGAGGGCAGCGTCACCAGAGCCGGCAGCATCTGCCGCCGCGTGAGTTGAAGGGCGTCATTGAAATTATCCATTCCAATTCGCCGGAGTTGTTCGTTGAGAATCATGATTGCTCCTTGTCCTTGCGGCCGAAGTTCAGATACGCATCCAAGCCCGCCCAGCGTCCGCTGGCCGTCGCCGCGATCACTAGCGCGGCAATCAGCTCAATAAGGTTTCGATCGACGAACAGATAGTGCCCGCCGAGGCTCGCCGCCGGAAACCCCGGCCATGGAGGAGAGGCCAGATAGAACATGGCCAGTTGTCCGGCGGCGGCCAAGCCTGCGACGGGGGTGAAAAGTCCAAGCATCAGGCAAAGTCCGATGCCAACCAGGGAGAATTTGATGGCGGAGTCTACCCACAAACGGTCCTCGCCCGGCGAAGGCGGCGGCCCCGCGGCCAACTGCGCGACCGTGGCGATGCTCTGCGCTTGAAAATCGAACTCGCTCACGGCTTCGTGGACCAGCGCGAGCATCTCGCCGGCGATCAGGTCCAGATTCTTCCGGTCCGCGTCGATTCGCTCGCGCGTGTAGCGTGCGTGAACGCCGCCTGCGTCGCCCTCGACCCGGGCCAGCAGCAAGCGGTAGTCCTTCAGCCGCGATTGAAATGCATCGTCCTGGAGCATATTCGAGATCGAGACCGCGATCGAATCACGCATCGCGGCGAGACGCGATTCCTGCTCCGCCGTGAACGGCAGACCGGCGTCGTCATAGTGTTTGAGGATCTCCTCGTAACGGCGGCCGAGCAACGCGCGGGCCTTTTCCGGCGTCAACCGCTCGAGCCCGTCGATATCGGAAACCAGGCTTCGAAACAGACCGCGCGCCGGACCCGCGGATTGCTGCAGGTAAGCGAGCGCCGTGAACCGTTCCGCTTCCGGGGGCGGCGGAACCTTCAGCGTCACCTCATGCACATAGGCCCAATCGAAGCGCACAATCGCATCCGGGTCGATCTCCCCACGCGCGGCTGCCAGAACCCTCAACTTGACCTCGTCGCGGAGTTCCGCCAACCGCGCTTTCTGGTCTTCGGCCAGTTGCTTCTGCGCGGCAAAGGCGCGCACGATCTCGTCGTGCCAAAGGTCGGCGCTCTTCAGCGCCTCCGCGGGTTTCAGATCCGCCCTCGTGACGGCGCCGCGAAGACGGGCCGTGGCGCCTTCGAGCGCATAGCGCGAGGTCTGGTAGACTGTCGCGCCGGTGTCGAGGTCTACCTTGTACAACCCCTCGTAAAGAAAGTGCCAGCCGATGGCGAGTCTCAAGGCGGCCAGCCAGGTCTTGCTCCAGTCGATCATCGAATCACCTCCATCTCCACCGCTCCGATGCGAATGATCTCCAGAGCGGCGGGCTCGTTCTGTTTCGGTCTTGTCAGCACGGCGCCAAGTCCGGGCCTCCGGGCCAGCAGCGCGCAACTCTCTTGGGCGCCCAGGACAAAGCAGGCGGTGGAGAGGGCGTCGGCTTCCGCGGCGGTGGGCGCAAGGACGGTGGCGCTGAGCAGACGGTGGGCTGGGCGTCCGGTGCGCGGGTCGAGGATGTGGCCGTAGCGGCGGCCCTCGTGCGTGAAGAACTGGTGCGCCGCACCTGAAGTGCCCAGCGCGCGGTCCTTCAACCGGATGTGGGCGATCGGTTTCTCCGGCCGGCAGGGGTGGCCCAGCGCCACCACCCACCCCGCCGGCTCAAGCGGCGGCGCGCCGACGGCGAGATAGCTGCTCTGCCCGCACCCGAGCAGCGCCGGACCCGATAACCGGGCGGCGGCAGTGTCAAGCGCGAAGCCCTTGCCCATCGCACCGAGGTTGAATTCGACGCCTGGAGCGAGAAACCGGATTCTCCCGTTCTCCAGCCGCACGTGCCGGAACCCCGAAGCCGCCCGCGCCGCGTCGAGTTCATCCGCGGCCGGAACGCGCCTTGGCCCGGCGAAGAATCCCCAGGCCTTGACCAGCGCTCCGGCTGCCGGGTCGAAAGCGCCGCCGGTGAACTCGGCCAACCGCAGCGCCTCGCGGAGCGCCCTGGAAGTCTCGCGGCTCACCGGGACCGCCCGCTGCGCCGCTTCCCGGTTGACCCGGCTCAGCTCGCTGCTCTCCAGATAGACCGAAAGCGCCTGTTCCAGCCGTTCCACTTCATCGAGCGCGGCGCAGGCGGACTCGATATCCTCATTCCGGGCGTCCGGGATGGCTACGGTGAACTCGCAGGCCATTGCCCGCCTTGCCACCTTGAGTTCCCGGATTGTCTCGACCGCGCTTGTCATCTTGACTTCCCGGTTTCGAGCATGCGCCGGAAGTCACTGAAAAGGCAGGCGCGCTACGGCAGGGGGAACGGTAAAGTACCGGTAGAGAACCTCTCAAACTCCCTTTTCCGGCGGCTTCCCAAGGCGGAAGGGAAGCGAAAGAAGCCAGAAAAGCGCCAAGGCGATCACCTCGCCGCCAAGCAGGTACCAGGGCCAGGGGCCGAACCAGTCGAGAGGCGATGCGCCTTCGGGTTTCCGGCAGAGGTACATGTAGTTGGTGTTAAAAACTGCATTGAACGTCCCGACAGCCGCGGCGTAGACGTTCACCCAGAGCAACGCCCTCCATGCCGCGCCCGCCTCCGCCCGTGCCGCGCCCGAGACCCAGAGCAGCACAGGAACCGTGATGACAAGCGCGTGGGCGAGGAAGAAGTAGATGGTGGGGTAGCTCCAGCAGGGCGCCCAGAGGTCCGGCGTGAGAACCGCCATCGCCGCCCCCGCCACGCCCCAGAACCAACAGAGTTCGAACAGCGTCCGCCGTCCGGTCCAGGCGGCTGCGACCGTCAGCCAGACAACCACATCGCAGAGTCCGAGCGGCAGCCCCTCCGGGAAACGGAACCCCTCGGTGGAGTAGCGAAAGCCGTACCAGATCAGTTCGTTGACCGCGGTGGCGATCGCGAGAACCCGCAGGATCAGCCGGGGACGCTGCAAGCGCGCCAGCAGAAAAGGCGCGGCCGCGGTGGCCGCGATCACCGCCACATGCACCGCTCCAAATAGCTTGAAACCGCTTTGCACCACCCCTCCTTGGGGCTATCTCTTCTTCTGCGGCTCCGGCTTGTGCATCTTCAGCCACTCCTGGCCCTCTTTGGTGGTGAAGAAGTCCATCCAGACGTAATGCAGCTTCTTGCCCGCGGCCACCTCGGCGCCATGGTTGGAGCCCAACGGTATGTGCAGGAGGGTGAAAGGCGTGAGATTGGCGCGGACGCCGTCGGCGATGACGGTAATGTCGTTGTCCTTGAGGCCGAGGAACAACTGCTCGAGCATCGGGTGCTTGTGCGCGCCCACTACGTCGGGCCCAGTCGTCTCCACCGTCCCGATCGCCATCCGCGGGACGAAGTTCTCGGGCAGCAGCGTCCGGCTGGTGGTCTTCTTGCTCTTGATCGCCTCGCCATAGGTCGGGCACTCGCTGAATTTCATCACGTGTGGCGCGGCGTTGTTCTGTGGATACTTTTTGTACTCGGCCCGGTCCGCTTCGCTCAGTGTCTTACGAATTCGCAGCGCATGGAGGACCGAGCCTGCCGGCGATTCCACGTCCCAGGTCCAGCCGAGCGGAGCCCGCGCGATGGTCTCGCCCTCGATCTGGTAGGTCTTGGAGCCCGTCCTGATCGTTCCCGTTCCACCGAGAAACAGCCAGACCACCTCAGTCTCCTGCCCCGACGGCTCGTGATGCGACGCCGGACCGGTGATCGAAATCTGATCGGTGACGACGCCGGGGATCTCGCCCCTGAGGACGTTCTTCACCACCACCCGCTGCCCCGCGGCGGGCGAGGGAGCCATCGTGAGTTTCTCGAGCGGGATCTTCGTCGCGCCCGCGGCGAAGAGTAGGGCAAGAACCGAAACGAGAGCAGTTGTCATTCCATGGCGATTATACCTTCGGGCTGAAACGGGAGCGTTTCTCCCAGGAAGGCCGCGGGCCGTGCAGGGTTGCACGGTGTCGCCACAGTTGTGTGTCCTGCCGGTGAGGCTACACAACATTGATGACACGTGTGCAGATTCTGCTGCCCGAGGATCAGGATCGCCGTCTGGAGGCCTTGGCGGCGAAAAGGCGGGAGTCCAAAGGGAAGCTGATCCGCCGTGCTCTCGATCTGATGCTCGTATCTGAATCGGTGGAAGAGGAACCGCTGCTCAGTCTCATTGGCCAGGCAGGCCGCGGCCGCAGGCCTGACGTTTCGGACAGGCACGATCAGATCCTGGCCGGCGCTGAACGCGCGCGGAACCGCCCTCGATGACGCCTCGGCGAATCTTCGTCGACAGTGGCGCGTGGTATGCCGCCCAGGTCCTCGACGATGCACATCACAAGAAGGCCGCCGGCGCCCTCAGGGGTCTGCTCGCGCTGCCGATTGTCCTTGTCACGACGAACCAGGTCGTCGGCGAGACCTACACGCTTCTCCATGTGACTCGCGGCTACGATGCCTGCCGAAGGTTCATGGAGTCGATCGAGCAGACCAGGCGTCTCGAGCGCATCTTTGTCACTCAGGATCTGGAGCGGCGCGCTTTCGCGATCCTCGACCGGTACCGCGACCATGATTTCAGTTTCGCGGACGCCACTAGCTTCGCCCTCATGCGGGCAGAGAGCATCCGCCACGCGTTTGCGTTCAACTCGCATTTCGCCGCAGCCGGATTTCTGCGAGTGCCAGCGGACGTCGAAGTCGGACAACTCGGGGAGTGACTCCGGTCACTGGCCGGCGTCCCGTTCCCCGGTAGCATGGAGTCATGATTCAGATCAGAACGGGCCAGGCGGATGAGGAAACCTCGACGCTCGAACGCCCGGCGGCAGCGCTTTCCGAACGGCGCGAGGAAGCGCTCTCGGCAATTCACGCCGCGTTGCGGTTCATGGACTCAAACGGGGGCATCCACACGCGGGACGAGGAAAAGAGCATCTTCCCGCGCATAGACTCGACCGCGCTGATTCAGGAGCTCGAAGCCGAGCACCGCAAGGCCGAAGGCATCGATGCGGAATTGCGCGCCGCGGTGGGTCGTTTCGAATCGGGCGACGAAGCCTCCATCAACGACTGCAAAACTTTCGTCTCCGCCCCGTGCAGGATCTATCGCCGGCACATCGTGCGGGAAGACACGCAATTTGTCCCCGCCGCGCGCGCCGAGGTTTCACGCGAGATGAAGAAGAGTCGCGGGCTCGTCTAGATGCTGATCCCGCGCGAACACGGCGCCTGGGGCCTGCTCCTTCAGCCCTTCATTTGCGCAGTCATCCTGGCCCGCCGGTTCGACTTGGTCACGCTTGCCGCTCTCGCGCTCGCGCTCATCGGCTTTGTCCTGCGCGAGCCGCTCGTCGTCCTCGCGCGCCAGCGCTGGGTGTGGCGCGACCCGAAACAGGAATCCGCAGCCGCCCGCCGCTGTCTGCTCTGGCAGATTCCATCCGCCGGTTTGCTGTGGCTCTATCTCGCCTCATGCCTGCCGCTCGCGCCGCTCGCGATTCTGACCGCGGTCGCGCAGACGGTCACCGCCATTGCCGTCTGGATGACTGTCAGAAACCTGCAGCGGTCAATCCTCCTCCAGCTTGCCAGCAGTTTCGGACTCGCCTCCACAGCGCTGCTCGCCGCCCTCGCGTCGACCGGCGGAGTCCCGCGGTGGGCCTGGTGGCTTTGGTTGCTGCTGGGACTGCACGCCGCCGGCGCGATTCTCCTCGTTCGCGCACGGCTTGAACTAAAGACCGGCGCCGGATCGACGCTCTTCAGGACCGCGATGTGTTTCCATCTCGCCGTTGCGGCTTTCGCGGCGCTGGACCATTCCCGACATGCGATCCCCGCCGCCGTCACCGTCCTCGCTGGTTTCTTCGAACTCCTGCGGCTCAAGCGCCCGCGGGCCTCCACGGAACCGCTGAAGCGCGTCGGCTGGAGGACTCTCGCATTCTCCCTTGGGCAGGGCGCCACTGCGGTGGTCGCGTTGTGGCGGGATGCGCCCTGAACCAGAATCGTCTGATCGAGGCGCAGGGTGACGGATCGGCCGGCGGACGGCTTGAGGCGGCGATGAAGGAACTTATGACCGCAGATCCGTTTCGCAAGCTCGCCCTGCCGCTCGAAGGCGCGGAGGAAGGCCAACGGCGCCATCAGGGTCCGCCTCGCCAAGGCGGTCCGCACGGTTGTGTTGGGTGCGCTTCAATCGGCCTGGCGGCTCAAGCGGAAGGCTCAGACCGTCCCCGGTAAAACCGGTCGTGCAAGAGCATCAACGCCGTGGACACCGCCCCGATCGCCGCGCAGATGACCCACATCATCCAGGGCTCGTTCGACTTTCTCATGTAGGTCTCCACGAGCCACGTTCCCAGCCGCCCGGCGATGAACGAGCCGATGGCGATCGGCAGAAAGCCGAAGCCCATGAAGGTCCCTACCTGTTCGCGAGGCGCAAGCGAGCCGACGTAGTCATAGAAGCGGGGCGCCTGAAGCGACTCCCCGACGGCGAACAACGCCATGCCCAGGACAGCCGCCGCGACGGTCGCCGAGTAGGCAAGAATCAGCCACGACAGGCTTGCAATCACGAACCCGAGCGTCATCGCCACCATCGGCCGCAGCCGCTTTGCCAGCGCCGTCAGCGGCACGCTCAGCAGGATGATCGTGAAGGCGTCGACGGATTCGAGAATCTCGAATCGCTTGAACTTCAGGACCTCGTCCACATAGAAGGGGAAGGAATAAAACACCTGCCAGAACATGATCCAGAAGCCGGAGAAGATCACCAGGAAGCTCATGAAGCGCAGGTTGCGGAACACCAGCAGCATGTCCCCAAAGAGCTGTCCGAAGGAACGCTTGGCGCCCCCGCCGTCTGAGGGCTCCCGGAAGAAGAGCAGAGCGCCCGCCATCATCGCCGCCGAGACGGCCGAGGAAACGAGGAAGACGTACTCGATTCCAATCGTGGTCCGGATTTGGGACGCCATCGTGGGCCCGATGGCCCCGCCGAGGTTGACCAAGGCGTAGTAGATGGAGAACCCCAGCGCCCGAAAGTCCGGCTTGGAGGTGCGCTCCACCGTCCCCACTACGCACGGCTTGATCAGCGAGCCTCCCACGGCGGTCACGATCAAAGCCAAGGCCATGTACGCCGGCTTGCCTATCGCGTTGACGATCGAAGCGCTCTGCGCCATGCCCCCAAAGCCAACCAGGAAGTAGCCAACTGTGAACAGCAAGAAACAGACCGCCAGAGTCTTTCGGAAACCGAAACGATCGACGAAGACCCCAGCCACCACCGGCAGACTCCAGGTCAGCCCGGTGAACATGCTCAGCAGCCAACCTGTCGTGGAGAGTTCCAAACCAACCGCGTTTGCGAGGTAATAGGCGAGAACCGCCTTGGAGCTGTAAAAGGCGAACCGTTCAAAGAGTTCGAGCGTGTTGGCGACCCAGAAGGCGGGAGTAAAGCCGGTGCGGATCGAGGTCCAAAAGGAGGGAGGGGACGGCTGGGCCGAGGCCATGTGGGAGAGCTTAACAACTTCAGAGGAGGGTCTGCCGGCAGAAAAAGGGCGCCGACCAAATCTGCCAGCGCCCTTTTAGCAAAGACCGGAGCCGATGAAGTTTTAGGCGACCATCACTTCTTCGAACATTTCGCTGTTCTCGTCACGGTTCTGGTCGGCGATCTCCTGGCACGTGATGCAGAACGGCGCCCACGGCACAGCGTTCAAGCGCTTGGGGTTAATATCTTCGTCACAGCGGACGCAGACGCCATAAGAGCCGTCGTCAATCCGCCTCAGGGCGGCGCGCACGTTGCGCAGCAACTGGCTTTCCCGGTCCAGGTTGCGGATGGCGAGCTCGCGCTCGGCGGCATGTTGCACCTCGTCCAGCGCGTCGGGGCTCTTCTCGATGACGATGCCCTCACGATCGCGAACCGCCTGAGAAAGTTCGGCAAGCTTGGCTTCAAGGATCTGCTTGTACTTGTTCAGCTCCGTTTTGGTCATTTCAGTCCCTCCCGTGGATCCTGTCTCGAATCCTCTGTTTTCTTGATGAAGATCGTTGTTTGTTTTTCAAACACTAACTTAGACGTTGAGGTTTCGAAAAAGTTTCAAATTCTGAGTCGGCATCACTCAGATAACCTCATGTGAGCAATCCCTAGCCATGGGGCTGCGAAAGTCTGCCCACCGCCTCTCGGCAACTCGTTAGCATACCATACTTATGCAAGATCTCTGCCAACAGATCCAAACTTTACACTATCTTTCGATCCCATACCCGTCCGGCGCCTCTCAGCACCGGACCGCAGCCACCGGGCCGTCCGCCTCTGCGAGCGAATCGCTTCCCGATACCCCATCCTTATCGGCCAACAAGCGCGTTTTCGTTATGGGGTAACCGTACAGACGAAAATCATAACCCTAAGTTTCAGATTTCGGCCAACTCTCTCAGGGAAAAATCGAATTTTAATGTTCGACTACAACCGGCCTGCATGGCGCGTCAGGGAGGAGTAGTATGTTCTTACTAGACATCAACTTATCCGGATCAGCGGAAGCCGATGCGCCCGAATGCGGCGGCGAGTTCCCGCGGGTCTCCTGGCAACTGAAACCGCCGGGCCGCCTCGATTCCCACAACAACTTCAGCGCCCTGAAGAGCCTCTTCCGGTACTTCGAAAGCGCACTCAAACGAAGCGTTCCGGGGTTCGATGACGACCTCGCCGACCGGAACTGAGCCCACCGTCACGCGGAGCACCTGAGGAGGATCCAGCATTTCTTTGGGACAGTATCCCGCCATGGTGAGGCTCTTTCCGCCGGTCTCCGGCACTCCCAAGACGAGGGACGCGCGCTGCATCATCCACCGCAGGCCTTTCCCTTCAATGGGATACCAGCCGTCGCGGAGTTCAGACCGCCATTCAGGCTGACCCACATCGACGAAGGCCGGCCGCATCGAACCCCATTCAGCGGGCAGACCCGGCGCAAGACGCCTGCCGATATTCCTCAGCGCGGTTTCCTCGAAGCGGTAGGCGACGCCGGTCCCTGCTGCAAGCGCCCGGGCCACCAGAGGTTTAGGGGCGACATAAGCGGTCGCCGAACCGATCTCTGGGGCCTCGCCGATCTGCTTTTCCTCTCCCGGGAGAACGTAGACGCGGCCGGTTCCAAACAAAACGAAGGGCTTATCGTAGAAGCAGGACCAGAACAGGTCGCGATCAAGACCCGAAACGAAGATCGTCTT
>CAYWST010000088.1:0-16272 GCA_964461075.1 uncultured Solibacteraceae bacterium
GTACGCCGGGTGGTGTGACAGGGAAAGCTCGTGAGAGCCTACCTATGTCGATTCTCCGATCCACGTCCCGCGCCGCGCTAACATGAACCATGCCGGAACTTCCGGACCTGCAAGTCTATCTTGAAGCTCTGGAAGCCAGAGTTCTCGAGCGACCTCTCCAGAACGCCGAGGTGCTCAACGCATTCCTGCTCCGGACGGTTCAGCCGCCCCTCCGCTGCTTCGTGAGCCGGCAGGTCTTGAGTCTTCGGCTCCTCGGCAAGCGCGTCTGTCTTGGATTTGAGGGTGATGTCTGGCTTGCACTGCACCTGATGATCGCCGGCCGGCTGCAATGGAACGCCCGCGGTGGGAGGCCGCTCCTCAAACTCACTTTCCCCGAAGGCGTGCTGACGCTGACCGAGGCGGGTAAGGAACGCCGAGCCTCGCTCCACGCCTGCGCCAGCCTTCAGGATCTTCTGGCTCTGGACCCCGGCGGCAAGGATCCGCTCTCGATCACCTTCGACGATTTCGTCGCGCTCCTTCAGCGGGAAAACCATACCGTGAAGCGCGCCCTGACTGATCCCTCCATCCTCAGCGGCATCGGGAACGCCTACTCTGACGAGATTCTTCACCGCGCGCGCCTCTCCCCGTTGGCTCTCACCGCCAGGCTGAATTCCGATGAGTTCGCGAGACTGCACGAGGCAGTCCGACGCACCCTGCTGGAATGGACCGCGCGCCTTCGGGACGAAGCCGCCGGCCAATTCCCGCGCAAAGTCACCGCCTTTCGGGAGGGGATGGCTGTCCATGGCCGTTACCGCCGGCCTTGCCCGGACTGCGGAACTCCAGTTCAGCGCATTCGCTACATTTCCAACGAAACCAACTACTGCCCTGCCTGCCAGACCGGAGGCCGCATTCTGGCCGACCGGGCGATGTCCCGCCTGATGGGAGAGGACTTCCCGCGCGCGCTCGAATCGACTGCGGATCGCGTAAACTCCTGAGTGAGACCGCTATGCTGCCCCATTCTCTCCGGTTCTTCCCCTTGGTTCTCCTACTTGCCTCCTGCGCTCCCCAAAAGGCGAATGAGGATCCGAAGTCTTTTGTCGAACGCGCCGAAGCCGACTTGCTCCGCCTGGCCAACGAAACCTCGCAGGCGCAATGGGTGGCCGCCAATTTCATCACAGGCGACACCGAGGCCATCGCCGCACGCGCCAACGAGAAGTTCATTCAGGCCGGTGTGAAGTATGCCAAGGACGCCGCGCGATTCGACGGCGCCTCCGTCCCAGGAGAAGTCGCCCGCAAGCTGAAGCTCTTGAAATTGGCCCTGACGCTCCCCGCGCCATCCGATCCGGCCAAGAGCGCCGAGGCCGCGCGCCTTGCGGCTTCCCTCGAAGCAGCCTACGGCCGCGGCAGGTACTGCCCCGGCGGCAAGACGGATCAATGTCTCAACATCGACGAAATCACGCGCGTCATGGCCGAAAGCCGCGATCCCAAACGGCTTCTCGAAGTCTGGAATGGCTGGCACACCGTAGGCGCGCCGATGAAGAGCGATTATCAGAAACTCGTGGCCCTCTCCAACGAGGGCGCCAAGGAACTTGGGTTCGCCGATACGGGCGCGCTGTGGCGGTCCAAGTATGACATGGAGCCTGCCGCGTTCGCGGCCGAAGTCGACCGCTTGTGGGAACAGGTCAAGCCTCTTTACCAGCAGCTTCACGCCTATGTCCGCTGGAAGCTGCGCGAAAAATACGGCGAGGCCGTCATACCTGCCGGGGGCCCGCTTCCGGCTCACCTGCTCGGCAACATCTGGGGGCAGCAGTGGGACAATCTCTATCCTCTGCTTGCGCCCGCCGGCGCCGATCCCGGATACGATCTGACGAAGATCCTCCAGGCGCGCAAAACGGACGCCGTGCAGATGGTGAAATACGGCGAGGGCTTCTTCACAAGCCTCGGCTTCGACCCGCTGCCGAAGACATTCTGGGAGCGCTCCCTGTTCACGCGCCCGCGAGACCGGGACGTCGTCTGCCACGCCTCCGCCTGGGACGTCGATAACGCCGACGATCTGCGGATCAAAATGTGCATTGAGATCCGCGACGAAGATTTCTCCGTCATCCACCACGAACTCGGGCATAATTTCTACCAGCGCGCCTACAACCGGCAGCCGTTCCTGTTCCGCGACTCCGCCAACGACGGTTTCCATGAGGCCATCGGCGATACCGTCGCGCTCTCCATCACGCCCAGCTATCTGGTCCGGCTGGGCCTTCTCGATAAGGCTCCTGACGCGTCGAAGGACCTCGGGCTGCTGCTGCGCCGGGCGCTGGACAAAGTGGCATTCCTCCCCTTTGGACTCCTCATCGATCAATGGCGCTGGAAGGTTTTCAGCGGCGAGATCTCTCCGGAGCAGTACAACAAAGCCTGGTGGGACCTGCGTCTCAAGTATCAGGGGATGGCCCCTCCCGCGCCGCGCCCGGGAGACGCTTTCGACCCGGGAGCGAAGTATCACGTTCCCGGCAACGTTCCATACACGCGCTATTTCCTCGCCCATTTGCTGATGTTCCAGTTTCATAAGGGCTTGAGCGAGGCCGCCGGCTGCCGGGATGCGCTGCACCGCTGCTCCATCTACGGCAACCGCGAGGCGGGCGCCCGGCTCAAGTCCGCGCTCGAAATGGGGCTCTCGCGGCCCTGGCCCGACGCCCTGGAAAAACTCACTGGAAGCCGCCAGATGGACGCTTCCGCCATCCGCGCCTATTTTGCCCCGCTCGAAGCCTGGCTGAAGAAACAGAACGAAGGCAAGCCCGTCGGCTGGTAGCAAAGTACTGGTCCGGCGTTCCATCCGGCCTATGACTGTTTGAGCGGAAATCCTGCAGCGAGCCTGCCAAAATCCAGGGTGAATCCCTGGAAATGCCGCCCCCGATTTTTGCGTTCTTCCTTCTTTCCGGCCTCGGCGTGAACATCCATACGACGGCCCCGTCGCCGGAAGAAGCCGCCCTTATCCGCTCCACCGGCTTCCGGACCGTCCGGATGGACCTCCACTGGCACGATACGGAGACGCGTCCCGGCCATTACGACTGGACGCCCTACGATCGCCTTGTGGCCGCGCTGCGCCGGCAGGGAATCCGGCCGCTGCTCATTCTGAACTACGGCCACCCCGGCTACGACAACGGGCTCGCCCCAGCCTCGCCGCAAGCCCGCACGGCCTTCGCCCGGTGGGCGGCCGCGGCGGCCGAGCGGTACAAAGGGCAGGGCGTCCTCTGGGAAATCTACAACGAACCCAATCTCGCCCATTTCTGGAAACCGAAGCCCGACGCATCCGCTTACGTCGCCTTGGCCCGCGAAACCGCCGCCGCCATCCGCGCCGCCGCGCCCGGCGAGACCATCATTGGCCCTGCCTCCTCCGGCGTCGATCTCGAATTCCTCGAGGCCTGCTTTCGTCTCGGCCTGCTCGATTCCCTCGACGCCGTCACTGTCCACCCCTATCGCCACCACGAACCGGAAAGCGTGCTCGCCGATTACCGCCGCCTGCGTGCTTTGATCGCCCGGTACGCCAAAGACCGTGACATCCCCGTCCTTTGCGGCGAGTGGGGCTACTCGGCCGCATGGAGCGGCTATGACGAGCGGCGCCAGGCGTTGATGCTCACCCGTCTGCTCCTCGTGAATACCGCCGCGCGGATTCCGCTGACTGTTCTCTATGATTGGCGTAATGACGGTCCATCTGCATCCGACCCCGAACACAACTTCGGCGTGATCGGCCTCGACGGCGCTCCCAAAGCCTCCTGGCACGCTGTCTCCATGCTTGCCTCCGAACTCGACGGATACGAATTCCACCTGCGCCTGGAAACGGGAAGGCCCGACGAGTTCGTCCTTCTGTTCAAGTCCCATGCCGGCCTGAAACTGGCCGCGTGGACGACCTCCCCCCGAGAACGCCGGGTGGCGCTTCCCGTCTCCCCGGGCGCTTTCCGCACGGTGCGGTGGCTCGAAGGTGCTGAGCGGGTCGAAATCGCCGGTCCGCAAGGCCTGACGCTCACGTTGACCGGGGAGCCGCAGTTTCTGGCGCCTCTCGGGACGAACGAAAACCTTCTCCTTGCCGCCGAGTGGGACGCGCTCCCATGCACTCTTCGTGTGGACGCGCCGGCGCAGGTCGAATTGTCCACCAATTTCGCTTCCCGCTCCATTCAAACGCTCCGCAACCATGGTGGACAAGTGATGTTCCTCGATTTGCCGCTGCCCGGCGGCCGATCATGGCGGCAACAAGCCTGGCTTGAAATAGTCAACCCCCTCGGTTTGACCCTCACTCCTTCTGCTGTCATCCTTGACAACCCGGCCGGAGAACCGCTCAACGCGAGGCTCGCCGCGGGCGGCTACGAAGCCGCCGTTTCTCTGCCGGCCGGCCAGGAGCCCGGTTTTCTGAGGCTTCCGCAAGCCATCCAATCCGGGGCCGCCTCCCTGACGTCACCCGACGGCACGCTGTTGGCCGCTCTGCCGGAGACCCAATTTTCCAACGCCGGCTTCCTCGGACGGTCGGGTGTTATCTACGATGGCGATCCCCGAACCGCCGCCGAAGCAGCCGTCGGCTCCGATTGCCCGCAAGACACTTTCGGCCTGCCCTGTGCAGCCCTTGAACTTCGTTTCGGGGAGGGGACCCGCTTTGTCCGCCTCACACCCAACCCGGGCCTGTCCGAGATTCCCGCAAATGCAGCCGCGCTCGGGGCATGGGTGCACGGCGATGGAAGCGGCGTCTTCCTTCGGCTCCGTTTAATGGATGCGAACGGCCAGGTCTTTCAGCCTGCCGGTCTCAGCGTCGATTGGCACGGCTGGCGCTGGGTGGAAATCCCCATCGCGGGAGATGAAGCCCGAGCGGCCTTCTGGGGCGGCGCTGCCGACGGCACGCCCAGCGGCGGCCTGACGCTGGACACCCTTCTCCTCGTCGACAAACCCGGCCCCGGCGCCCTCAACGCCCGCATCGCCGTCTCGTCCCTATTTTGGATTCGCCGCGGCGCTTGAAGCCAAAAGCTGCCGCAGGTCATCCCAACTCCTCTGATCTGTCGCCGAGAGATCCCGGGTCGAGGCCGCCTTTGCGAAGTAGTCGAGAGCCAGCTTTCCATGGGCCGCGCGCGCCGCATAGTCTTTTTGCTCGCCCGCCAGCAACGCGCGCTGGGCGAAGACTCGAGCAAGGTAGATCGGCTCGCCTCCAAGCTCTTCCGCCTGCGTCAGCAACTCCGAAGCGCGCCCGTAATTCCTCTGCAGTCCTTCGAAATTGCTGACACGGATCAGCAGGCTCCGCAGCGCGCCTTGCGCCCAGATGTCGCTCGGATCGCTTCGCACCGCCTCCCGGCGAAGGGACAGCGCCCGTTCGAAGTACGGCCTGGCCTCCTCGGCCCGCCCCTGCTGCCAGACCACGCCGCCCACTTCGCTCAGGCTGTAGGAGAGGTCGATGCGCGCCGTCCCGCTTGGGTTCCGCCGGTAGGCCTCCTCCTCGATTGCGAGCGCCGAGCGGTAATGCTGTTCCGCCTCCGCCGGCTTCCTCCGGTAGGCGAGAATCGCGCCGAGTTTCTTCTCCGCGATGCCAAGCAGACGCATCGCTTGCGGATTCGCTCCGCTCCGATCCTTGAGAGCCGCAGCTCCGGCGGCGGCCTCCCTACGGAGGCGCTCCAGCCTCTCCCACTCGCCCTGCTCCGCCGCCAGGTCTCCCAAGGAGACCAGGACCGAGAGGTAATCGAACTCCCCGGCCCACTCCGGCTCCGGTTCAAGCCGCACATTTCTCAACTGCTGCGCCAAAGCGAGCGCCTCCGCCAGGACTCGTCCCGCTTCCTCTCGGCGGCCCTGACTGTTCAGTAGTCTTCCCTCTCCTGTCTTCAAGGCGACCAGTTCGCGCCGTGAGCGCAAGTCGTCGGGAGCCTCCTTGAGCCTTTCCTCCAACACCTTCAGCCCTTGCCTGAAGTCGGCCAGCGCCTGCACCGGGTTGTTGCCTCCCGATCCGCCCACGGCCGACCGTGCCTCGCCCAGCCTCCTGTATCCGTGAGCAACCTCTACCGCCAGCGTCCCGTCGCGGTATGGACTCGTCCGCAGTGCGTCGAGATAGGCCGTAGCGCGCTCCAGGAGCACTTGACGCGCCTCTGTCCCCGACTTCTCCCGAAGGGTCGACTCCACGTCCCAAATCAGGGAACCGGCCAGCGCCCGCGAGTTTCTGAACAGCGCCTGCGCCGAGGCCCGCTGTTGCAGCGCGATCACCGTCGCCGAAACCACGGCCGCAACCGCCAGCGCTCCTGCCGCGACCATGTACCGGTTCCGGTTGACGAATTTCCGCGCTCTGTAACTGAACGTCGGCCGCCTCGCCAGCACAGGCTGACCAGACCGGAACCGCGCGATGTCCGCAGCCAGCGCCGACGCCGACTCATACCTCCGTCCCGGCTCTTTCTCGAGAGCCTTCAGAATGATGTCGTCGAGATCCGTCCCCGTTGGCGGGTCGGGCGTTTGCTCGCAAACCGCTCTCGCCAGTTCCATCCGGCCCGTCGTCTCGGTGCGATAGGGGAGCTTCCCGGAAACCAGCCGGTACAGCACGACTCCCAACGAGTAGATGTCGCTTGCCGTCGTCACCGCCAGGCCCTCGATCTGCTCCGGGCTTGCGTACTCCGGCGTGACAAACAACCCCGTCACCGGACCGGCGGGCTCCTCGAGCAGCGATGCCACGCCGAAATCCAGCAGCTTCACCTGCCCGTCCGCGGTCACGAGAATATTGCCTGGCTTCAGATCGCGATGGACCACCAGGCGCTGGTGCGCGTAGTGCACCGCCTCGCACACTCGCGACATCAAACTGAGCTTCTCCTGAAGTCCCGCACCCCTCGCCTGGCACCATGCGTCGATCGGCTGCCCGTCGACGTATTCCATCACCAGGTAGGGCTGGCCGCTCGCATCCTCGCCCCCGTCGATCAGCCGCGCGATGTAGGGATGCTCGAGCCGGGCCAGGATCCGGCGCTCCTGCTGGAAACGCCGCACGACCGCCGCCGTCGCCAGGCTCCTCTGCAGCATCTTCACCGCGACACGCTGCTCGAACTCGCCGTCCGTGCGCACCGCCAGGTAGACGACACCCATGCCGCCCGCCCCGAGTTCCCGCACGGGCAGGAACGGGCCCAGCCTGCCCGGCAGATGCGCCACCGCCGGCGACTCCAGCCACTCACCCGCCTCCGCGTCGGCCTCGATCAACGACACGAGTTCCTCCCGCAGGTCGGGATCGTCAACGCAATGCTGATCTATGAATTCGAGCCGCCGTGCTTCATCCAGCGTCTGGCATTCGCGCCAGAGCTCTTTGAGGCGGTCCCGCGTGAACGCCATCCCGCATCAACTCCCCTTCAGATAGCGGTAGAGCCACGCCCGCGCCATTGCCCACTCCTGCTTCACAACGTGGGGCTCCAGGCCGAGGCAGCTTGCCGTCTCTTCCACCGTCATCCCGCTGAAGAAGCGCAGCTCGACGATTCGCGTCTGCAGCTCGTCCACCTTGTTCAATTCCATCAAGGCGCCGTCCAGTTCGAGCAGATCGACCGGCGGCGCCGCCACTTGCACCTCGTCCAGCGACACCGCGATCTGGCCGCTCCCTCGCTTCTCCGCTTTCTTTGCTCGCGCGTGATCGACCAGGATCTGCCGCACCAGCCTCGCCGCGACGCCAAAAAAATGCGCGCGATCCTTCCATTGCGCCTGGTTCTGGTCCACCAGCCGCAGATAGGCTTCATGCACGATCGCAGTCCCCGGCAGCGTGTGCCCGGGCGCCTCGCGGCGCAACTGCCTATCGGCAATCACCTTCAGCTCGTCATAGACGAGCGGGACAAGTTGGTCGAATGCCTCGGCTTCGCCCTTCGACCACCGCTGCAACAACTGCGTGATCGGACGACGCTCCGGCTGCCCATCCGGCATGCCCGCAGCATAGCAAAGCTGCAGCCGCAGGCATGCCGCTTCCTCCGAGAGGATCCCCGCTTCCCCGGCTTTTGCCGGTTCTTTGCCCGAAGGGATCGTGATTCCTTTGCTGTGTGATCTCTCCTTAAAGGCAGATGCGGATTCTGCGCAAGCCAGGGAAAAAATAACCGCAGCCGGCCAGAGGACGCCTGCCGGGGTCAGAGCGCTTCAATAGCGTCATGGAGTTCTTTGAGCGATCCCTGGATTCGCCCGGGGTTCTTGCGGATCTCCTCAAAAATCGCCTTAACCTCGTGGGTTTGAATGGTTGCGCCCGCGTTGCGAAGACTGGCGATGAGGTCGCTGGCCAATTTTCTGTACTCTCCCACCTGAATGCTGATGGAAGCGGGGGCGGCTGCCAGAACGCGACCGACGGCTGCGAGCACCACCTTGAAGACGGCGCCGGCGAGCTTGAGTTTGCCTTGCAGAGCCGCGAAGCCAAGCTTTCCGGCCAACTTGCCGACGGCGCGGCCTGACTTATGAACCTGCTGGCCCATTGCCTTGCCGAGATTCGGAAGCGCCAGTTCGGCGGCGAAGGGCAGAACGTCGGTCACGATGCTATAGAGTCCGGAGAGGACGGCGCGGAAGGCGGCGTCGATGGCCTTCTGATATAAGCAGGGAGCCACGGTCATGAGGATCCCGCGCGCCGATGCGAGCGCCTTGATGACCCGGAACACCTTGGGGAAGGTGTTCTGGTGGGCATGGAGGAACTTGAGGAGGTCGGCGCCCTTCACCGCGAGACCGGCGCCCCCGCCGGCGAGCGAAGCAATTCCCATCAGGACCTCCATGGTAAAGACGGAAAGGTTAGCCATGGCCGTGGCGCCTTGGGCGCCGCGGACCGCGGCGAACGTCCGGTAGTCCTCGACCCAACCGTCCCCGGGCTGGTAGTAGATACCTCCGTCCTGGAGGAAGACCACACCGTTGCCGTCGGCATCGAGCACAAAGCGCGGCCCCTGCCCCTTGAGGCCCGGCCACTGCTGGCCGCCCCTCACATACGGGAAGATTCCGCCCATGAAGCCAGGCATCTGCGACCCGGTGACGATATAGCCTTCCACTTGTTCCCGGGTGAGTTTTCGAGGTTTGGTAGAAGTCACATGAACCTCCTCTGAGCGGTGTGTCCGGAACATTGATAACCAGACCCGAAACAACCAAATATTGATCCAAAATATGCTAGCGGGGCGGGCGAGGGGATGCAACGGGGGCGTGGTGCCGGGAGTGGGGGTCGAACCCACATGCCCAGTGAAGGGCGCCGGATTTTGAGTCCGGTACGTCTGCCAGTTCCGTCATCCCGGCGTGCAGGCGGCTACGTCCTCTTTGTACCATAGCAACCGCATGCAAAAGAAACGGCTTGGCCACTCGGATCTGGAAATCACTCCCCTCGGCGTCGGCGCCTGGGCCATGGGCGGCGGCGATTGGGCCTTCAGTTGGGGCCCGCAGGACGACGATGACTCCGTCCGCGCCATTCACGCCGCGCTCGACGCCGGATGGAACTGGATCGATACCGCACCTGTCTACGGACTCGGCCATTCCGAGGAAGTTCTCGGCCGCGCCCTCAAAGGCCGCTCCAGCAAGCCTTATATCTTCACCAAGTGCGAGCGCATCTGGGATGATCAGCGCCAGATCCGGAAGAGCCTCAAACGGGATTCTCTCCGCCGCGAATGTGAAGACTCCCTCCGCCGGCTCCAGGTCGAGGTCATCGATCTCTACCAGATTCACTGGCCCGAACCCGATGAGGACATCGAAGAAGGCTGGGAAACCCTCGCCCGCCTCAAAGAGGAAGGCAAGGTCCGGTGGATCGGCGTCTCCAACTTCAGCCTCTCGCAACTCAAGCGCGCCCAGGCCATCGCGCCCATCTGCTCTCTCCAGCCGCCCTACAATCTCCTGGCCCGCGAGATCGAAAGCGAAATCCTGCCGTATTGCGCCCAAAACAATATCGGCATTCTTTGTTACTCGCCCATGCACTCCGGTCTGCTCACGGGCAAGATGACGCGCGAGCGCATCCAGCGAATGCCTGAAGACGACCACCGCCGCCGCCGCCCCCACTTCAATGAGCCGCTGCTCTCGCGCAATCTCGCGCTCGTCGAGATTCTCCGCGAAGTCGGCGCCGCTCACGGCCGCACACCTGGCGAAGTGGCCATCGCGTGGACCCTCCGCCGCCCCGAAGTCACGGCCTCTATCGTGGGTCTCCGCACCGCCGAACAACTCGAAGGCGTCCGCGGAGCCGCGGACCTTCGCCTCTCCGCCGAGGAGATCGCGCGCATCGAAGCCGGTCTCGCCTGAGCACGCTCACATCGCCAGGCCGCCCGCACCTCTTCGAGCGGGGCCGTCGCCCACAGCAGCACGTCCATGTTTCCGCAGAACCCGATCCTGTGTCCGAACCGCCGGCGCAGTTCAATGACATCCATCCCCGCCTTCGCCTCCAGCGGATTGTAAGCGTCAACGCCAACTTCGATGAAATCCTCGAAGATCCGGGTCGCGTTGCCGCACCCGTGGTAGATCACCGGCAGCCCGTGCTCGTGGCACAAATCCACAATCGCCTTCACGCCGGGCTTGAACCACTTCCGCCAGTACGCCGGCGAGAACAGCATGCCCTTCTTGTACGCCACGTCGCCCCACACCACCATGCCGTCCAACAAGCCCGCGGCCGCTTTGATCTGCGCCTTCGTTAACTCGAGCGAATACGCGCACACTCTCTCGATCTGCCGCCCCAGCCGCTCCGGCTCCTCGGCGATCCACATCATCGCGTTCTCGCTGCCGATGATGCGCCAGAGCATCTCGTGCCCCTCGCAGACGCTGCCGAAGACGGGGAACTCCGGGTGGATCCGTTGCACCGTCTCAATCCACGGCGGCGAATTCCGTTCGAAGCCGTCCCCCACGCCGGCGATCTGATTGTCACCGGCCGCAAAGTACCGCCGCTCGTCCCATGGATCGTCGAACTCCAGGGCCTCGAGCATCTCCAGCGTCGCCGTGTCGAAACTCACGTAGGCGGGCATCGCCTGATCGAAGCGCTTCCGGATCACGGCGCCGAAGCCGGTCCTCACCACGACCTCTTCGCTGCTCTCTTTGAGGGTCTCGAACCCGCGGATCTTCGGATCCATGTTCGGCAGCGTGACCTGCCAGTCGAGGTCGTAGTAACGGTAGATATCGGCGTCCGGGGCAAGCCCCAGTTCCTGCCTCCAGCGGCGCAGGAAGGCGCCCCAGAAGAAATCGCTCACCGGAACCCTGTCGGCCTCTTCGTGCCGCAGAGTCTTCTTTATCCGTTCGAGCTTTGCGAGACACCCGGCCGTGCGTTCCACGGCCATACTCTATCGCAGCGCGGAGGTGATCTCTTTTCCCTTCTCGTAGAGCATCGACACCTCGTTCGAGCAGCCGAGGAACAGCATGCCGCGTTCCCGCCAGAACTTCGCCAGCCCCACGGTGCGTGTTTGCGTTCCTGGAATCACTCCGTGCTGCTTGCAAGATTCGACGATCTTCTCCATCGTCTCCACCATCGACGGATGCTCGAATTCGCCGGGCACGCCCAGGCTGATTGAAAGGTCCACCGGGCCCACCATCACCGTGTCCACGCCCTTCACCGAGAGCAGTTCGTCCCGCGCTTCGAACGCCCGCCGCGTTTCGATCTGCAGCACGACCATCGTCTCGCGGTTCATGTGCTCCATCATCTGCGGGATCGTCGCCGGCTCGAAGTCGGCCTGCAGCGGGCCCAACCCCATCCCGCGGATTCCCTGCGGCGGGAACTTGGTCCACGAAACCGCCTTTTCGAGTAGTTCCGGCGACTCCACGCGCGGGAGGATGACACCCTCGGCCCCGCAGTCGAGCGCGCGCGCGATGAGCGCATACTGAAGATCCGCCACACGCACGATCGGGCTCAGCGTCGTCTTCACCGCCATCCGGCAAAGGTCCTGCAACACTCCCTGATCGAATCCGCCGTGTTCGGCGTCGAGGAAAGCCCAGTCGAATCCGGCGGCCGCCAGCGTGCGGAGCGCATCCTGCGCGCGGAACTGCCAAAAACTCGTCCCAAGCTGCACGCGCCCCTCGCGGAGCGCCTTTTTCACTGAGTTGATCTTCATATCGTCGTGACCAGGTGGTCCGGGCAACCGGCATTCAGTTTCTCATACAGCGTATCAACTAGGTCCAAACCGTGCCGCGCAAGGAACGGCAGAATGGAATACGACCGCTCCTGCAGGCGCCGGTCCGGATAAACAAGCGTGGCCAGGTGCGTGGCGGCCGTTTCCACCTGAGACTGCCGCCTCAACGCTTCGCGCGCCGTCTTCCTGCGGTTTTTCTCAATCTGATAGAGCATCTTTTCGCGGCTCTTTTTCCACGCCGCGCCCAGCGTGGGATCGAAGCGTTCAATCGGGCCGAGCAGCTTATCCACGGCGTTCCGCACGTCGCTCAGCGTATCCTCGAACCCGATGTGCAGCTCTTCCGGGATCATCCGCGCCGCGATCCTGTCCCGCAGCGCGGCTTCACCGTGAAAACAATCGATCAGGGAAATGTTGTGCCGCTCCATCAGCGCATGCGCCCGCTCGTCCAGCAGCGGAAAGCCCGCCCGCGGCGCAGCGACGGGCATTCGCCCCAGCAGCGCCCGGTAGACCGGTTCTGATTGAGCCAGATAGGCCAACTCCGCAGGACCTCCCACATAAGCCGCCGTCGGCAGAATATAGTCCTGCATCACCGGCCGGAGCAGCGCGTTCGGCGAAAGCGCCGCCGGCTGCTGCGGCCCGCCGCCGGCGGGCACTCGCCTTCCGCCTTCCAGTTTGAAGAAGAAGCTGGACTTCTCCTCGAACAAAACCTGCGCGTGATACCCCGCCGCCTCCAGTTCCTTGCTCCGCGCCCGCACAAGCGCCGACAACTCCTCGCGCCGCTCGTAAGCTTCTCCGAGAAGAGGCGCCGCAATCTCGCGGATCTCCGGCATCAAGGGGTCCAGGAAGACCACCCCGTAGCCGGCCAGAAGCCGCTGGAGCAGAATTCGAAAAGCTTCACCAAAGGTCCGCCCGGGCCGATACGCCTCCTCCACCAGCGCGGCCACCTCGTCTCCGTGCAAAGAGCCGCTGAAACTCCTGGTCAGCTCTTCAAGCGGCGCCGACAAGATGCTCACCCCGCCCACCGGCTCGCCAGGCTGACGATCCGCTGTCGCTTCCAGCCTCCGCCTCAGCGACCCTGCATCGAAGATCTGCACCGACTTTACTTCCTCGAAGTCATGGTCTTCCGTCGCCATCCAGAAGACCGGCGTCGCCCGGATTCCGGCCTTGCCGAGCTGCCTCGCCAGTTTCGCCGCCGTCAGCGCCTTGTAGATCGTGTATGCGGGTCCGCCGAACAAACCCACCTGCTGCCCCGTCACGATCACCACCGTCTCGGGCAATTCCAGCGCCGCCAGCGCCTCGGATTCGCCATTGAGCTTTCTCAGCGCGTCCACCAGGCGCTGCCGCCGCGCATCCGGATAGCGGATTTCTCGCGCCGCGCGCCTGATCGACTCCGGATCGTGTGGATCGTGCCCGTAAAAGCGCGCCACTTTGTCGAAGTGGTAAAGGTAGTCGGCGAACAGTTTCGACGTGCCCGGCAACTCCGTGTGAGGAATACAGATGCTTCTCATTCGCGTTTGGCCGGGCGGTCCTGTCCCTTCCTTGCGTTTCCATCAAAGAGCGTAGCAGACGCGCTCGGCCTCTTGAGGCTCCTTCCATACGATGCCTAAACTGGAAAGAGGATGCTCACCGAGCAGGAGTTTCAACAGAAAGCCGACGCCGCCCTGGAGTCGCTCTACAATCGCCTCGCCTCCGCCGCCGGCGATTTCGATTTCGACGTCGACATGAACGCCGGCGCACTCACTATCGAATTCGAGGAGCCCCGCGAGCGGTTCGTCGTCAGCCCCAACTCGCCCGTGCGCCAGATCTGGGTTTCGGCGCACGTCCAGAGTTTCAAGTTCGACTGGTCGGACGCCCGCGCCGCTTTCATCCTTCCCGCCAGCGGCCAGTCGCTGGAGGATCTGATGGCTGACGCCATCCGGAAACGCATCCCGGATTTCACGCTCGAGTAGGGCCTCAAGATGGCCGGAGTCTACATTTCCTGGCCGTTTTGCGCGCAGAAGTGCACATACTGCAATTTCGCATCCGGCGTCTTTCCGCGCGAGATGGAGCGCCGCTACCTGGAAGCCCTTCAGGCCGAAATCGCCGCATGCGCTTGGCCGTGGATTCCGGAAACCATCTACCTCGGAGGCGGCACCCCAGGGTCCATGGAGCCTGAACGGCTTGGGGCCGTTCTGCCGGCCATCCCCGGCCGCCCTTGGAAGGAGTCGACCCTCGAAGCCGCTCCTGGAGCCATCACGCTTGAATCCGCCCGTTTCTGGGCCGCCTCCGGCCTCAACCGCGTCAGCCTCGGCGTCCAGTCCTTCATCGACCACGAACTCCGCCGCACCGGCCGCCGCCACGACGCCGCCACCGTCGCCGCCGACGTCGCCACCCTCCGCGCCGCCGGGCTCCCGGAGATCAACATCGACCTCATCGCCGGTCTTCCCGGCCAGACCGAGCAAAGCTGGCGTGCGTCCCTCGATTGGATCGAGCGACTCGACCCGCCACACGTCTCGGTTTATATGCTCGAGGTGGACGAAGACTCCCGCCTCGGCCGCGAACTGCTCGCCCAGGGCGCGCGCTTCGGCGCTCTCGATGTCCCCGGTGAGGATGCGATCGCGGATTTCTACGAGATCGCCGTCGAGCGTCTCGCTGCTCTCGGCCTCCGGCGCTACGAAATCTCCAACTTCGCCCGCCCGGGCAGCGAGAGTCTTCACAACCTCAAGTACTGGCGGCTGGAGCCCTACATCGGCTTCGGCGCCGACGCCCACAGCTTCGATGGCCGCCTTCGCACCAAGAACGTCGAAACCGCCGGAGAATACGTCGCCCGTTTCGTGAACTCCCAATCTCCGGTCGCGGAAACCACTGAAGCCGACCTCGCCGGCGAGCGCTTCTGGGTCGGCCTCCGCCTGCTCGAAGGGATTCAGCCCACTCCCGAGGAGCGCGCCGCCCGCGCCGAGGCCATCGGCGCCATGACCGCCGCCGGCCTGCTCGAAGAGTCGGGCGAGACCCTCCGGCTCACGCCGCGCGGGGTCCTGTTGTCAAATGAAGTGTTCGAGGCGTTTCTTTAGATGATCGATCTTCGCAGCGATACCGTCACGCGCCCCACACCCGAGATGCGGCGCGCCATGTTTGAAGCCGAGGTCGGCGACGACGTTTACCAGGAGGACCCCACCGTCAATCTCCTCGAAGAGCGCGCCGCCGCCATCCTCGGTAAGGAAGCTTCCATCTTCGTCCCAACCGGAACGATGGGGAACACGATCGGAGTGAAGCTGCTCACCGAGCCCGGCCAGGAAGTGGTCTGCGAGTCGCGTGGACACCTGCTCAACTATGAGCTCTCCATGACCGCGTGGTTTTCCGGGTGCCTCATCCGTCCGGTGGCCTCGGATGATGGCATCCTCTCCTGGTCGAGGATCGAGCCGCACTTGCGCCCGCTCGGGCCGCACTGGGCGCCCACCGGCTGCATCGAGCTTGAGAATACCCACAACCTGGCGGGCGGGACGGTCTACCCGCGCGACGTTTTCGACGAAATCTGTGATCGCGCCCACGAGCGCGGCATCCGCGTGCACCTCGACGGAGCGCGCATCTTCAACGCCGCCCTCGCCGCCGGACGGCCCGTGGCCGCTCTTTGCGCCAAGGCGGATACGGTGATGTTCTGCCTCTCCAAGGCGCTCGGGGCGCCGGCTGGTTCGATGCTCGCCGGGCCGCGCGCGCTCATCGACAAGGCCCGTCTTTATCGCAAGCGGCTTGGCGGCGGCATGCGGCAGGCCGGCATCCTCGCCGCCGCCGGCCTGATCGCTCTTGAGAAGATGCCGCTGCGGCTCGGGGAAGACCACGAAAACGCCCGCCTGCTTGCCGATGGCTTCGCCGACATACCCGGCGTCCGCCCCACTCAACCCCAAACGAACATCCTCGTTTTCGACGTCTCCGCGACCGGCCGCCCCGCCGCCGAGATCAGCGCCGCGCTCAAATCCCGGGGCGTTCTCATCAATTCGATCAACACGGTCTCGATGCGCGCCGTCACGCACTATGACGTGACCCGCGACGAGTGTCTTGCCGCAGTTCGGGCCCTCGCCGAGGTGGTCACGTAGGAATTCGGCGTTCTCGCCGGCCCGTACGCCCAGGCCTTACCTGATGGGCGCAGCTCCCGCCCAACGGGGTATATTACGGATATTAGGATGTGTATTTCGGTTTGGAGGAGTGATGCGCTATCCTACTTCTTTTCTCATTTCACTTCTTCTCGCGGCGGGAGGCGAACCGGAGAGAGACAGCCACTGGGCGAAGCATCCAGTCG
>CAYWST010000089.1:0-16245 GCA_964461075.1 uncultured Solibacteraceae bacterium
CTCTCGATCCCTCGTTCTCCATCTCGCAGTATCACAAGCAGTATTGGCAAGTCGAGCAGGGCCTGCCTCACAGCTATGTTCCGTCGATCCGCACCGGCCCCGACGGCTTTCTGCTCGTAGCAACGGCCGAAGGACTGGCGCGGTTCGACGGCGTTTCATTCCGTCCGTTTCGAGCGGACCCCGCGCTCCGGCTTTCACAGCGGTGGATCTCAGCCCTTCTGACCGCACGGGACGGCGCGCTTTGGGTGGGGACTTTCGAAGATGGAGCCGTCCTCCAACTTCGCGCTGGCAGCGTCGCCGCAACGTACGAGGCTGGCGGATCCGTTTTTGACCTTGTCGAGGATTCGGAAGGCGCCGTCTGGGCCGCCACCCGGAACGGCCTGCTCCGCTGCCGGTCTGGAATCGCCGCCATGCAAAAAGGTTTGCGTCCTCCGGCGGAGACTTCGTGGAATGTTCTTGCCATCGACAAAGCGGCAACGCTCTGGGTTGTCACCGCCGACGGCCTCTACGAACGGCGCGGCGATTCGTTCGTCAAGCGTCTGGCGAACAATACGGCGGCGGGCTTTGGCTGGGGACGAGCGCGGGGCTGTTCAGGTGGAATCAGACCGCATCGCGCATTCAGGGCGTCCCCGGCCCGGTGGTCAGCATCCTTGAAGACCGCGACGGCATCCTCTGGGCGGGTTGCTGGGGAAAGGGCCTCTACCGGGTCCAGACCGGCCGGGTCGCCCATTGGTCTTCCGCCGATGGCCTGCCGGACGACTCCATCCGGACGCTTGCCGAGGACCAAGAGGGGAACCTCTGGATCGGGATGCGCAGCGGCGGGCTCGGCCGATGGCGCGATACACGCATCGTCCCTCTCGGCTCATCCGAAGGCTTGGCAGGCAACTACGCCACCATCGTCGCCAACGGCCCTGGCAATTCGCTCTGGCTCGGTACCTGGCGCGGCGGCCTCTACCGTTTGTTGAACGGCAAACTTGCAAGCCATCCCGTCCCCCTGCCCATGATCTACTTCGCCGCCCGGGCTCTCGCCTTCGATCCAAAGGGAAACCCTTGGATCGGGAACTGGGAAGGACTCTTCGAGTTCGACGGCCGCGGATACCGGTGGCATGGCAGGGAGCCAGGCTCACCCTATGGGCGCGTTTCCGCGCTCCTGTTCGACAAAGCCGGCGCCCTTTGGGTCGGTACTGCAGGCCGAGGGCTGTTTCGTTTTCCCGACGGGCGGCCCTCCGCCTCACCCCCGTCCACTTTCTTCGAGGGATCCGAAATCACCGCTCTGCTTGAATCTTCCACTGGCGCAATCTGGGCCGGCACCACACAGGGGCTCCGCATCGTCCCTCCGCCCGGAGCAGCCCCCCCCGCGCTTCGGCCCGCGCCGGCCGGCTCTATCCATTCCCTCTACGAGGACTCGAAGCGCCGCATCTGGGCCGCGGGTTCCGGCGCCTTGTTCGTCATCACGGGCGCGGATCTACGCGTCCTTGATCGCCGTCACGGCCTTCCCGAACATTCCCTGTATCGTGTGCTTGAGCATACGGACGGATCCTTCTATGTCAGTTCCCCCCGGGGAGTCTACGGAATCGATGGCGCTTCGGTCGAGGCGGTTCTCGCGGGTTCCCGGCAGAGTCTCTCCATCACCTCTTACGACCAGGACGACGGAATGAGAACCATCGAATGTCATGGGCTCTCTCAACCGGCGGGCGCTCGTGCCGCCGACGGCAGCTTGTGGTTTCCTACCGCCCGCGGCTTCATTCAGATCCGGCCGGCCGTGAACCGCTCGCTGCCTCCGCCGCGCGTCGTGATCGAAGCCGTCTCCGCCGACTGGGGCTCCGCCCCGTTGACCTCCAGCATCGAACTGCGCCCCGGCACGAGAAACCTCCAGATCCGCTTCACCGCCCTGCGCTTTTCGACTCCCGGAAAACTCCGCTTCCGTTACCGCATGTCCGGCTTCGATCCCGATTGGGTCGCCACGGGCGCGGAGCGGACGGCGCGATACAACCAACTTCCTCCCGGACCTCATACCTTCGAAGTCCAGGCCCGCGATCCCGGCGGCGATTGGAGCCCTTCAGCGACGCTTTCGCTCCGCCAGAATCCCCGCTTTCACCAAACCTTGTGGTTCTCCGCACTGGTTACTCTCGCCATTCTCTCCATTGTTGCCAGCCTGTATCGCTGGCGGCTCCACACCGTCCGGGGCCGCTACGCTGCGGTGCTTGAAGAGCGCAATCGCATCGGACGCGAATGGCACGATACGCTCGTCGCTGGGTTCTCGGCCATCTCTCTTCAAATCGAGGCTGCCCTCGCCAACATTGCCTCCAAGCCTGAACGGGCTACCGAAATCCTCGACATGACCCGGCGCATGGTTCACCACTACCGCGCGGAAGCCCGCCGCGTCATCTGGGATCTGCGCGACAGCCGCCCCGAGGACGAAACACTTCCGATGGCCGTCGAGAACGCTCTTCACCGCGTGATCGAACACCGTGGAATCCGAGGCGCCGTGACCGTCGAAGGCCAGCCGGTCGAACTCCCGATCGAACTGCAACACAATGTCCTCCGGATCTGCCAGGAGGCCATCGCCAATTCCGCCCGCCACGCGAACCCCGCGCACATTGATGTTCAGTTGATCTTTAAGCCAGGTATGCTTCAGGCCATCGTCCGAGACGACGGCTGCGGACTGCCCTCCGATCCCCGCTCCGCCGAAACCGCAGGCCACTTCGGCCTGACCGTCATGCAGGAACGCGCGCGCCGCCACGGCGGCGCCCTGCGCATCGAAAGCCGGCCCGGGCTGGGAACGACCGTCGAAACTTCGATTCCGCTGCCTGGAGTCGCTCGATGAGGAACGCCCCGGTCCGCATCCTCGTCGTCGAAGACCAGTATTTCTTCCGCATCGCCCTCCGCACGACCATCAACTCCCGTTCGGACATGCGCATCGTCGCCGAAACCGATAAGGGAAACGAGGCGATCAGCCTCTGCCGCGAGCATCAGCCCGACGTTGTCATCATGGACCTCCGATTGCCGGGGATCTCCGGCTTCGACGCGATCGAGCTCATCCACAAGGAACTTCCCCAAACGGGAATCCTCGTCCTCAGCAACTATGAAGGCAGCGAAGACGTCCATCGTGCGCTCTCCAGCGGAGCGCTGGCCTACCTCACCAAGGACTCAGGCGCTGAACTGCTGGTGGAGGCCATCCTCAACGTGAGCGCCGGAAAGCGCTTTGTTCCCCCCCCGATCGGCGCTTTACTCGCCGAGCGCGTCCCGGGCACGGAGCTCACGGCCAGGGAGCGCGACGTCCTGCGGCTGCTCGCCAAAGGCTGCAGTAATCGTGAGGTCGGTGATGCGCTGGGTATCAGCGAAAACACCGTGCGCATCCACGTCAGCCGGATCCTCGACAAACTGGGCGTCGCCGACCGCACCCAGGCAGTGCTCCTCGCCCTCCAGCGTGGAATCGTTCACGTGGATTGAAATAGTCCTTTCAGACTACCTTTCACTAATCCGAAACTCAGACGACAACCGGAGCCGATTGGTGAAAGTATAAGCAAGCTCAGGAAGGAGACCGTGATGTCCCGCTTTGTCCGTCTATTGACCCTCGTCGTTCTCGCCGCCGCCTGCGCCCTTGCCCAGGTTGGCCGCGCCAGCCTCTTCGGAACCGTCACCGACTCCAGCGGCGCCGCCGTTTCCAATGCCAAGGTGCAGATCATCAACACCGGCACGAACGTCACCACCACCGCCGTCACCAACGAAACAGGCAACTATTCCGCCCCCTCGCTCCCCGTCGGCGGCTACCAGGTTGTCATCGAGCAGGCCGGTTTCAAGAAAGCCGTTCGTGACGGAATCACCTTGCAGGTGGACCAGCGCGCGCAGGTCGACATCAGCCTCGAAGTCGGCAATATGTCTGAATCGATCACTGTCTCGGGCGAAGCGCCATTGGTCGACACCGGCAGCAGCACGGTCGGCAAGGTCATCGAGAACAAGCGCATTCAGGAGCTGCCGATCAACGGCCGCAACGCGCTGGCTCTCACACTGCTCACTCCAGCGGTCCGCACCACCTTCACCGGCAACGCCAGCGGATTCGCTGACCGCGGCATCGCGCTTTCCGGCATGAGCATCAACGGCGGCCCTTCCGCGCTGAACGCGATCGTGATGGACGGCGCGAACAATAACCAGGGCTATCTGGCCGACATCAACGTGAACCCGACCGTGGACGCGGTGCAGGAATTCAAGGTTCAAACGTCGACCATGTCCGCCGAGTACGGCTTCACCGCCGGCGGCGTGGTCAACCTCGTCACCAAGAGCGGCACAAATGAGTATCACGGCACGCTCTATTACTTCCTGCGAAACGACAAGCTCGACGCAAGAAATGCGTTCGCTGCGACCCGGGCGCCCTTCAAATACAACCAGTTCGGCGGCGCTATCGGCGGCCCGCTTTCGATTCCCAAGGTGTACGACGGGAAAAACCGCACGTTCTTCTTTTACAACTACGAAAGCTGGTACTATCGCCGCGCCGTCAATCCCATCGGATCGACGCCCATCGATACGTGGCGGCGCGGTGACTTCTCCAACTTCCTCAACGCCAATGGTGCGTTGATTCCCGTCTACGACCCGGACACGCTCCGGCGCGAAGGCTCGCAGGTCTTCCGCACGCAGTTCCCCGGCAACATCATCCCCTCGACCCGCCTCGATCCGACCACAGTGGCGTTCCTGCGCTACATGCCCCCCCCGAATCGTACGCCGGTCAATCCATTCACCCAGCAGAACAACTATATTTCCAGCATTGCCGAGGGCCGCGAGATGCAGCAGCACACCGGCAAGGTCGATCACCGCTTCAGCGACAAGAACTACTTCTACGGCCGGTACACCTTCTATCGCCACTTCACCAACGCCGGCAACCTCCAGTCTCCCTGGCCCGATCCCGATGTTCGCGCCAGGCTCGACGACCTGAGGAACAACAACTTTGTCCTGAACGACACCCACTCTTTTGCGCCGAGCATCCTGAACGAGTTTCGAGTCAGCGTGGCGCGCTCGTCATTCCCCTTCCAGGCGGCCAGTTTCGGCAAGGACCTGCCCCGGGCCCTCGGCCTACACCCCACCATTCCCTCCGACACGCTGCCATTCCTGAACAACTTCGGCTTCGCTAACTTCGGCGCGTTCACCGTCGGTCTCCGCGGAAGCACGAACTGGCAGCTCTTCGACATGGTCACCTGGATCAAGGGCAACCACACCCTCAAGATGGGCTACGACCATCGCCTCAACCAGGCGAATAACTACCAGCGCGAAACTCCTTCGCACTCGTTTAACTTCGGTCCGGGCCTCACCCAGAATCCGGCTGCGCCTGCGGGCACGGGCGCGGCCTTCGCCACATTCCTGCTGGGCAACGTCTCCAGCGCCACCGGGTTCGTCTACCTCGGCGAATCTCAAAAATCCTTCTCGTCGAGCATGTTCATCCAGGACGACTGGCGCGCCACTCGGCGCCTGACCCTGAATCTTGGCCTTCGGTGGGACTACCAGCAGTGGCCGAGAGAGCGCAACAGCGGCACTTCGAACTTCGACCCAAGCAAGGTCATACCAGGGACAAACCTGCGGGGCGCCACGGTGTTCGCCAACGTCGACTACGGCCCCGCTCCGTTCGCGCCGATCTACGACAACTTCGGGCCGCGCGTCGGCCTCGCTTACGACATCACAGGCAAGGGCTCCACCGTGATCCGCGCCGGCTACTCGGTCTACTACCCGAGCATCTTCTACCGCGACACCTTCGGAGCCACCTCCGGCTTCGCCAACACACAGACGCAGTACATTCCGCCTGGTGGCGACACGAACCTGCCCGCGTTCCAGTTCAAGAACGGCCTGCCCTTCGCCCCCACTCAGCCCTTGGGCGCGAAGCTTGGCCCTGCAGCTTTCCTTGGGCAAAACGTCACCTGGGATCAGGGAAATGAGAAGGTCCCGATGTCCCAGCAGTGGTCGGCTTCGCTGCAGCAGCAGGTGAAGGGTTGGCTCCTGGACGCCAGTTACTCGGCCAATCATGCGACCAACCTCGTCGCGGGCGGCTACAACCTGAACGGCGTGCAACCCCAAAACTGGGTCTACGGCCAGCGCCTGACCCAGGAACGGGTGCCCAATCCTTACGCCGGCCAGGTCCCTGGGTCGCTCGGCGCCGCTACGATCACGCTGCAGCAATCGCTGGCGGCCTTTCCCTACTACAACGCGGTGACCGTGCGGAACCCGCACCTGGGGAACTCGACCTACCACGCGCTACTGTTCACCGCGGAGCGCCGTTTTAGCGCGGGGCTCGTGGTGCTGTTCTCCTACACGAAGGCGAAGGTGATCGCCGACTCCGTGGTGACTCCGATCAACTTCGGACCAGGTCTTGAGCAGGCCGGCATCGTCGGCTATCAGGATGGGCTCGCTGCCCGCAACCTGGAACGGTCGATCGACCCGACCGACATCGCGCAGCGCGGCGTCATCAGCCTTGTCTATGAATTGCCCTTTGGCAAAGGCCGCAAATTCGGTTCGACCATGAACTCGGTGGCCAACGCCTTCGTCGGCGGTTGGCAACTCAATACGATCACCACCATGCAGAGCGGCGTTCCGCTCGTGGTGACCGGCGCCAACAACTTCCGCGCGACCCGGCCCAATTCGACCGGCACGAGCGCGAAGATCGACAATCCAAGCGCAAGCAAGTGGTTCGACACGACGCAGTTCGTCAATCCGCCGAACTTCACTCTCGGGACGGTCAGCCGCACGCTGCCCGATGTCCGCGCACCCGGCATCTTCAACATGGATCTCTCTGCGATCAAAGACACTCGACTGACTGAAGCCCTTCGCCTCCAGTTCCGCGCGGAAGCCTTCAACTGGCTCAACAACGTCAACCTCGGCCTGCCCAACACGGGCTTCTCGGCCGGTCCTGACGGCCGCAATCAAAGCGCCGCGTTCGGCACGATCGTGTCCGCGCGCGATGCACGCATCATCCAGTTCGGCTTGAAACTCATCTTCTGATGTCACGCCACCTGATTTTTCTCATCGCGTTCTCCGCGGCCCCGCTGGCCGCGCAGCAGGGCCGGGGAACCATCCTCGGCACGATCACTGACTCCACTGGCGCTGCCATCCCAGGGGCAGCCGTGGTAGTCACCAACGCCGGTACCAACGCAGCATTCCGCACGGAGAGCAACACGGAGGGCTGCTACATCGCTCCGGAATTGCCCGTGGGCGCTTACTCGATTGCCGCCGAACGCCCCGGGTTCAAGAAGACAATCCGCAGCGGGATCACGCTGCAGGTCGACATGCGCGCGCAGGTGGACATCACTCTGCAGGTCGGCGGAGTCACCGAATCGATCGAGGTCACCGGCGAGGCCCCGCTCGTTGACACCTCCTCCGCGACCGTCGGCAAAGTGGTTGAGCAGCGCCGCGTCACCGATCTGCCCGTCAACGGCCGCAGCGCTTTCGCGCTCATGCTGATCGCTCCCGGAGTCAAGCCGACCGCCGGCCCGGCCGCCAGCGGCTTCTCCGACCGCGGGACTCAGCTTTCGCAGGTTTCCATCAACGGCGGCCCGACTTCGCTCAACTCCTTCGTCGTCGACGGCGGCAACAACAACCAGAGCTACTACCCCGACATCAGCGCCAACCCAGCCGTCGACGCCGTCGAAGAATTCAAGGTTCAGTCCAACACCATGTCGGCTGAGTTTGGCTTCACCCTCGGCGGCGTTGTCAACGTCGTGACCAAGGCGGGGACGAACAACGTCCATGGCACGCTCTATGAGTTCGTCCGTAACTCGGCGTTTGACGCCCGAAACACCTTTTCTACCGCGAAGACGCCCTTCACCTACAATCAATATGGCGGCTCTCTGGGCGGCCCGGTCTCCATTCCGAAGCTTTACAACGGCAAGGACCGCACCTTTCTTTTCGGCAACTACGAAGAATACCGCTACGCCCGTGGAAGCTCTTCGATCAACACCGTCCCCACCCCCGAACAAAGAGCGGGCGATTTCTCAAAGACCTTTGACGCTTCGGGCCGCCTGATTCCGATCTTCGATCCGATGTCCACGGTCGCCAATCCGAACGGCTCCGGCTACGTCCGGACGCAGATGCCCGGCAATCTGATTCCCTCCAGCAGACTCGACCCCGTCGCAGTCAAGGCGCTCAGCTACCTCCCGCTCCCCAACCGGACGCCCAGCAACGCCTTCACCAACTCCGACAATTACTACAACACGCAGAAGAGCTACACCAACATGCGCCAGTACACCTTCCGCGGCGATCATCGCATCTCCAGCAAGAACCAGTTCATGGCGCGATACAGCTTCTTTAACCACAACATCCCCGCTTACAAGGGCGGGATCATCACGCCCGAGTTGCGGGCCCGCCTTGACGACTTCAACACTCACAAGCTGGTCGTCTCCGATACGCACACGTTCACCCCGACAGTGCTGAACGATTTCCGCATCAGCGTTGCCCGGCAGTATTTCACCTTCCTGCATTCCACCTACATGAAGGACTGGCCCGCCAAGCTGGGATTGCCGCCAAGCGTCCCTTCCGACACGTCCCCGATCTTCAACGGCGTGATCGGCTGGGACGGCGACCGCTCGACCGGCATTCGCGGCGCGTTGGCATGGCAGTTCATCGAGGCGCTCACGGTGATCCGGGGCGGCCACACCATGAAGTTCGGCGGCGACATCCGGATCCTCCGCGGCAACAACACCCAGCTCGCCAACCCCTCGGGGACTTTCAACTTTGGCGGCACGACCAATCCTCAGGCCCCAGCGGGAACCGGCAACGGCACCGCGAATTTCCTTTTCGGCGCTGTCAGCAGCGCATCCATCACCACCTATCTCGGACAGGGCCACAAGGGCTACTCGACCAGCGCCTATTTCCAGGACGACTGGAAAGTGGCCCGCCGGCTGAACCTCAACCTCGGCCTGCGATACGACTATCAATCGCCGCCGATGGAAATGAACCGCGGCACCTCGAACTTCGACCCCTTCGCCATCAACCCGCTCAACAATCTGCCCGGCCGGACCACCTACGCCGGGATCGACTACGGCGACACCGCCCTCGCGCCCTTCGTGAATGGCTTCAATCCGCGCTTCGGCTTCGCCTACGACGTCTTCGGCGGAAGCCGTACCGTGATTCGGGGCGGCTATGCGATGTTCTTTTCGCAAATCTTCAACGTCAGCTTCTTTGGTAACACGCAAGGCTTCTCAAACACGGCGACCTCCTATCAGCCGCCGAACAACAACGCGAACTTCATCGCCTTCCAGTTGAAAAACGGCCTTCCGTTCGCGCCAACCCCTCCTCAAGGCTCGCTATTGGGCCCGAGCGTCTTCCTGAGCCAGGGCGTCAGTTGGGACCAGGCGAACGAGCCGGTACCGATGTCGCAGCAGTGGAGCTTGTCGTTGCAGCAGAAGCTGCCGGCGCAGTGGATGGTGGATCTAACTTATACCGCCAACCGGGGCACGCATCTGATCGCCTCCGGTTATGACTTCAACCAGATGGACCCCAAGTACTTCGAACTAGGCCGCGCGCTCCAGGACCAGGTTCCCAATCCCTATGCGGGCAAGGTGCCAGGTTCGCTTGGCTCAGCCCAGATCACCCGCTCTCAGTCGCTCCGGCCATACCCGTATATCAACGGAATCGGTACCCGGAATCCGGCGCTCGGCAACTCCATATACCACGCCATGCTATTGAGCGTAGAGAAACGGATGGCGCAGGGTCTCTCCATCCTCGCCAGTTACACTGCGGGCAAGCTCATCTCCGACAACGTGGCTGTCCCGCTCAACTGGTTCGGCGAGCAGGTCAGCGAGAACGGCTGGCGCAACGGGAAGTACGACCGCACGTTGGAGAAATCGGTGGATCCCACTGACGTCAGCCAGCGCGTGGTCCTCAGCGGGATCTACGAATTGCCCTTCGGCAAGGGGAAGCGCTTCGCGCCTTCCAACTCCGTGCTCAACTTGCTGGCCAGCGGCTGGCAATTGAATTCCATCACAACGCTGCAGACCGGCATCCCTCTGACGGTTCGCGGCGCATCCAACTTCCGCGCCGACCGGCCGAACTCGACCGGTGTCAGCGCCAAACTTGACAGCCCGTCGCAATACAAGTGGTTCAACACCGACGCCTTCGTGAATCCCCCGGACTGGACTCTTGGGAACGTTGGACGGACGCTGCCGGACGTCCGCGGGCCCGGAACCGTGGCGATCGATCTTTCCATCATCAAAGACACCTCCCTCGCAGAGGGTCTGCGCCTGCAATTCAGAGCGGAAGCGTTCAACTTCCCCAATTTCGTCAATCTCGGATTTCCGAACGACAGTTTCAGTCCTGGTGTGGACGGTAAGAACCGCAGCGCAACGTTCGGGACGATTCGTTCGGCGCGCGACGCGCGCATCGTGCAGTTCGGCCTGAAACTGATCTTCTAAGAATCGAGGCTTGTCATGATTCGCGCAGGGCTGGCCATCGGCGTTCTACTTCCGCCTCTCGCGGCTCAGTTCAATGGGCGGGAGTTTCGGACTGTTGCGAACTTCGGAAAGGAGAAGCCCTACGCCATCCCCTGCCGCTGCCTCTATTCCCGCAACATCGGCAACCTCTTCATGGCAGCCGCCATTGCGCGCCGGCGCCATGCCTCTCAGCGTGACGTCCACGCGAAATACCTCAATGAACTCAGGGCCGCCCTCACCCGCGGCGCGGGAAAGCGCTAATGAATCCCTCATTCAATGCGGCAATCCCGCATGGAGGCTCCCAGTGATTCAAGATACCGGTGGTGCGCGCAGGCAGCTCCGCGAAGAGCGTCTGGAGGCCGGCCTCGTCGTGGCCGGCGGCGGACTCGCCGGAGTCTGCGCCGCCATCACCGCCGCCCGCGCCGGCGTGCGCGTCGTTCTCATTCAGGACCGCCCCGTGCTCGGCGGAAACGCCTCCAGCGAGGTGCGCTTGTGGATCCTCGGAGCCACCTCGCACATGGGCAACAACAACCGCTGGGCCCGCGAAGGCGGCGTCATCGACGAAATCCTCGTCGAGAACATGCACCGCAATCCCGAAGGCAACCCTCTCGTCCTCGATTGCATCGTCCTCGAAATGGTCGTCAACGAGCCCAACATCACGCTCCTGCTCAACACCGCCGTTCACGATCTGGCCAAGTCCGGCCCCGACACCATCTCCGCCGTCCGCGCCTTCTGCAGCCAAAACAGCACCTCCTACCTTGTCTCCGCGCCCCTGTTCTGCGACGCCACCGGCGACGGCATCCTCGGCTTCCTCGCAGGAGCCGCTTTCCGTATGGGCGCTGAAAGCAAGAGCGAGTTCGGCGAGGGCTTCGCCCCCGAAGCCGCCTACGGCGAGCTTCTCGGCCATTCGCTCTACTTCTACTCCAAGGACACCGGCAAGCCCGTCCGCTTCACCCCGCCCTCCTTCGCCCTCAAGGACATCACTCAGATCCCCCGCTTCCGCGACATCAAGGCCTCCGACTACGGCTGCCGCTTCTGGTGGTTCGAATACGGCGGCCGCATGGATACCGTTCACGACACCGAAAAGATCAAGTGGGAACTGTGGAAAGTCGTCTACGGCGTCTGGGATCACATCAAAAACTCGGGCAAGTTTCCCGAAGCCGAAACGATGACCCTTGAGTGGGTCGGCACGATCCCCGGCAAGCGTGAAAGCCGGCGATTTGAAGGCGACCTCATCCTGACGCAGCAGGACCTGGTCGAACAGCGCACACACCCTGATGCGGTCAGCTTCGGCGGTTGGGCGATGGATCTCCATCCGGCCGACGGCGTCTACAGTGAACTCTCTCCCTGCACGCAATGGCACTCCAAGGGCGTCTATCAAATTCCCTACCGCTGCATGTACAGCCGCAACATCTCAAACCTGTTCCTCACCGGCAGGCTCATCAGCGTCTCTCACGTCGCCTTCGGCTCAACACGCGTCATGGCGACCTGCGCGCACAACGGCCAGGCCGTCGGCATGGCGGCGGCCCTGTGCCTCAAGCACCGTGTGCCGCCGCGCGATGTCCCAATCGCCGGACTGCAGCGCGACCTGCTCAAAGCCGGCCAATACATTCCCGGCGTCGCCCTGAACGACCCCGATGACCTCGCCCGCACCGCGGCCCTTCGCACCTCCAGTTGTTTCACGCTCGAAGAGATGCCCCCATCCGGCGACGTTCAACCGCTCGACGCTTCCCGCGCCATGCTCATCCCAGTCGCGGCCGGCCGTTTGCCTGCCGTCACTTTTCTCGTAGACGCCTCGGAAGCGACCACCCTGCACGCAGAAGTGCGCGCCGCGGTCCGTCCAGCCAACTTCACCCCCGAAACCGTCTTGCATCGGCAAAGCTTCGAGTTGAAGCCTGGTCATGCTCAGGCCGTTTGCATCGCCAACGGACGCGCCGTCGCCTCGCCTCAATACCTCGCCTACTGCCTCATGCAAAACCCGCACGTCGCGGTCCACCTCAGCGACACTCGCATTAGCGGCGTCTTGAGCCTGGCGCAGACCATGAACAAGGCCGTGGCTAAAGGCCTCCGGCAAGAGCCGCCCGAAGGAAGCGGGATCGATTCATTCGAGTTCTGGCTGCCCGCGCGCCGTCCCGGCGGCAGGAACTTCGCCCTCTCCATCGAGCCGCCGCTCCGCCAATTCTGCGGCGAAACCGTCACCAATGGCGTCGATCGGCCCACCCTGCAGCCAAACGCCTGGGTCGCCGCCATCGACGATCCCGCCCCGGCGCTCACTCTCTCCTGGCCCGAGCCTCAACCGATCCGCCGAATCGACCTCGTTTTCGACACCGACTTCGATCACCCCATGGAGTCCGTCCTCATGGGGCACCCCGAACGCGACATGCCGTTCTGCGTCAACGAATATCGCATCCTCGACGCCGGCGGCGCAGTGCTCCACCACTGCCACGCGAATCATCAGACGCGCAACACAGTCGTCTTGCCGTCCCCCGTCGCAACCTCGCTGCTTCGCATCGAGGTCCTCTCCACCCACGGCGCCCCCGCCGCCATCTTCGCTGTGAGGTGTTACGCATGAAGCTCGCTCTATCCTTAGCTCTCGTTGCGATCCTGCCATTGGCCGCTCAGCCTCCCGCCGGCTACGTTCTCAAATGGAGCGACGATTTCGACGGCGCCGCCCTCGACACCTCGCGCTGGATGTACCGCACCGACGTCAAGATGGAGAGCTCCCAGCGACCTGAGAACGTCACCGTCGCCGCCGGACAGCTCATCATCCACCTCCGCCGGGAAGACCACCGCGGCAAAAGCTACACGGGCGGCGGCGTCATCAGCCGCGACAGGTCGCGCTACGGCTACTGGGAAGCCCGCGTCAAAATGCACGGCGGCGCCGGGTGGCACCAGTCGGTTTGGGCGATGTTCGCCGGCGACGGTTCCACCACCTACCCGCAACAGATGCGCACCGAAATCGACGGCATGGAGTTCGACTCCGATATCACCTGGAAAGGCCATATGGGGCTCATCAAGTGGCAGGGTCCCGGCAAAAGCGCCAGCCTCTCCTGCACTCCTGGCGTCTATCGAGGTCCGCTCGGCTTTGACGCCGCCGCCGGCTTCCACAACTATGGCTTCGAGTGGACCCCCAAGTAGGTCCGCTTCTATCTCGACGGCGATCTCCGCTGTGTTCTCCCCTATCCCCCATCGGACGGTGAACACGATCCCATCAACCTCTGGATCACGGCAATCGCCCACGAGAAGCTCTCCGGTCGAGTCGACCTATCCAAACTCCCCGGCCGCATGATCGTCGACCGCGCGGCGTTCTACGAAAAGAGAACCGAATAAGCGATGCAGCAGACAATCCACCCCGCAGTCCGGCTGCAATCTCCGCCCCGGAGGGGCTGGCCCCATCTGCGCTGGTGGATCGTCGCCCTGCTCTTCTTCTCGACCGTCATCAATTACATGGACCGGCAGAACCTGTCGATCCTCGCCCGCACCATCCAGGACGACCTCGGAATCTCCGACCTCCAGTACTCCTACGTCGTTCAGGCGTTTCTTCTCGCCTACACCGTCTCCTATCTCTTCGCCGGGCGCATTACCGACTATCTGGGCACGCGCGCATCCATGGCCGCCTTCGTCATCTGGTGGTCCATCGCCGACATGCTCACCTCCCTGAGCCGCGGGCTGCTCTCCCTCGGTGTCTTTCGCTTTCTGCTCGGCGTCGGCGAACCCGGCAATTACACCGCCGCGCCCAAGGCCGTCTCCGAGTGGCTCCCGCCCAAAGAGCGCGCTCTCGGCATCGGCGTCTACACCGCCGGCGCGACTCTAGGCGCCGCCATCGCCCCGCCTCTCATCGCCTATCTCGCCGCCCAGTTCCACTGGCGCACAGTCTTCCTGGTCACCGGCTCGCTCGGACTTATCTGGGTGATTCCCTGGCTCCTCATCTACCGCCGCCCGCGGGAACATCCAAACATCACGGCGGAGGAGCTGCGGTACATCGAAGACGAATCCGGCTCCGCTTCTAACTCCTCCGAAATGCCTCCCGAAGGCCGATGGCGTTATATCCTGAAACGCCGCGAAACCTGGATCCTCATGTTCGGCCGCATGCTCACCGATCCTGTCTGGTACTTCTACCTCTTCTGGTTCCCCAAGTACCTCACCGACGCGCGCCACCTAACGCTCGCTGAAGTCGGCCGCATCGCGTGGATGGTCTATCTCGCCGCCGATATCGGCTGCATCCTCGGCGGCTGGATCTCGGGGCGGCTCATTCGCCGCGGCATGGCGCCTGTCCGCAGCCGCGTCTGGGTCATGACCTTGGCTGCGATTCTGCTGCCCTTGAGCCCGCTCATCAACACCGTCTCGACTCCGCTCATGGCTGTCATGATCGCCTCCCTCGCCGCCTTCGCCCATATGGCCTGGCTGATCTCGCTCAGCACCATCATCGTCGACGTCTATCCCAAACCCGTTGTCGGGACCGTCTTCGGCCTTGTCGCCGCGGGCTCCGGATTCGGCGGCATGCTCTCCACGAACCTTGTCGGCCGCGCCGTCACCGGCTATTCCTATGCGCCCGTCTTCATCGTCATGGGTTTCCTCCACCCGCTCGTCTATCTGCTCGTTCGCACCATCCGTCCTCCGAAGCCTGTATTTTCATGAGACGCCTTTCTCTTCTCGCCCTGATTCTCGCCCTCGCCTGCTCAGCCGAACCGCCCGCCCGCGGAAAGTGGCAGTTGGTCTTCTCCGATGAATTTGACGGAGCCGCCCTCGACACGGCCAAGTGGAACTACCGCACCGGCCCGCGCATGTGGAGCGAGCAGCGACCCGCGAACGTCTCCGTCTCCGGCGGCATGCTTCGCATCGCCCTCAGGAAGGAAAAGGCCGGACCGCTCGATTACACCGCTGGCGGCGTCATCAGCCGCGATGCGTTCAAATACGGATACTACGAAGCCAGTGTCCGGATGCCCAAAGGCCGCGGCTGGCACACCTCCTTCTGGATGATGCAGAACGGGCCCAAGACTGGCATTGAGGATCGCTTCCAGGAGATCGACGTCTGCGAGCAGGACTCCTCGGATCACTCGCTCTACTCCGTCAACTGGCATTCCTACAGGCCGCATGTCTCCTTCGGTCACAAGCGCATCACCGGACCCGATCTCTCCGCGGACTTCCATCTTTACGGAGCGGAGTTCTCCCCCACCGCGGTGCACTTCTACTTCGACAACCGCCTCGTCCACAGTATCGACATCGCCGCCGTCCCTCACTTCGAGCAGCACATCTGGCTCACCTCCATCGCCGCCTGGCTTGGCAAAACCTCAAGCGTGGAAGACGCCGCTCTGCCCGAAACCGCGCTATTCGATTTCGTCCGCTACTACCGGCGGCTCGACCCGGCGCCCGCCGTAGCTTCCGTTCCGAATCTCTCGGCGATGATCCTCCCCACGCCAGATTCGGCGAAGTTCGTCGACCCGGACTATTACATCTGGTGCGGTTCCATGGTCCGCGGCGACGACCGCAAGTATCATCTCTATTACTCCCGCTGGCCGCGCAAACTCGGCCATTACGCATGGGTCACGCACTCCGAAATCGCCCACGCCGTGAGTGATTCTCCCGCCGGCCCTTTCAAACACTTGGATGTCGCGCTCCCGCCCCGCGGCAGGGAGTTCTGGGACGGTCTTTGCACACACAACCCGACGATCCTTCGCGCAGGCGACCGCTACTACCTCTACTACATGGGCAACACCGGCGACGGGCAGCCGATGAAGACGCTCAATTGGATCCATCGCAACAATCAGCGCATCGGCGTCGCCGTCGCCGAATCCCCCAACGGCCCCTGGCAGCGCTTCGATCAGCCGCTCGTCTATGT
>CAYWST010000090.1:0-16180 GCA_964461075.1 uncultured Solibacteraceae bacterium
ATGGCGCATGAAGCTCACCACGCTTTCCGGGCGGCTGTTGTCGATCCAGACGAGATCGCCGGAGTGCAGGCCGGCTTCAGCTTTGCGCAGTTCGAAGAGCTTCTTGTATTTTGCGAAGCTCCCGGCCTGAGCTCGCGCAAGGCGCGAGGCCGCTGGGCCTTGAGGTTGCGGTTGATCGAGTTCCCACGGCATCGCGCGATGGGCCTGATGATCGGTGACGGTGGTGTCGCCGAGTTCCTGGCCATTGTAGAAGAAGGGGACGCCGTCGAGGGTGAAGTTGAGCGCGGTGGCAGCGAAGGAGGCCGCCTCGCCGAACTGGGTGACGGGGCGGGCGAGGTCGTGATTGTCGAGCGTGTAGATAAGGCGCGCGCCGCGCGGCCAGAGCGCCTTCTGCCGTTCCCAGTTTTCGCGGATTTTGTAGGCGGGCTCGCCGTCGCGGAGCACGGGCAGGAGAACGTCGGCGATGTAGGTGAAGTTGTAGCTCACGTCGAACGCCTTCAACTGTTCCGCGGGCATTTCGGATTCGGCGAGAAGAAGGATTTCGGGGTTGATTTTGTCGAGTTCGAGGCGGGCGGACGGGTTGGGCGAAGGTCATGGCGGCGGCAACTGCCAGGGCGGGCAGGATGTGGCGCATGGTCGGGGGGCGGGTCTTCAGAAAACATTCTACCGGCACGGGAGGAGGGTGATGCAAAACAGGCATGCTGCGCGCCGCCTTCTTGTGAACGGCGTGCACGCACCCCTACGCCAGAGGCCGGCTTCGTTCCATATAAGTGTATTATTTACAATGAGTTGCGGATTTCCGCAGGGATGGGGCAGTTCACAACGGCGAGGAGGATAGGAGCCTGGAGGAATACCGCGGTTGACAAGGTATCCGGGCTCGGCTATTCTGCTGAAGTGTCGCACTTTCAACGGTTTGTGAACAGCTTGAAGTGCGGCGGGCACGGTTGGCCCTCGATGGCATCGGCGGTCGTCTCCTCAAACGGGTGCGAGTCGGCTGGTCGTCTATTCAGTAGCCGGGCTGATCGTGTGTGGCGAGTGCGGGAGTCCATGGATGATTGACAACCAGGACGACCGTCCGGCAGAGATGCCTGGCGGCGGCGAGGAAGACTTCGAACAACTCCTGGCGGAGCAGGAGGCTGCGGTAGCGGCGGAAGGGCATGTGCTGCACGGGCGCGTGCTCGAAATCACCGCCACGGGCGCGATTGTCGACGTCGGCGGCAAGCAGGAAGGGTTTGTCCCCATCGAGCAGATCTCCGCGCCCGATGGCACGGTGGTGGTGCATGTAGGCGACGAGATCGAGGTGATCGCCGACCGGCGGCAGCACATCGAGGGATACCTGGCGCTGTCGCACGAGCGGGCGAGCCGGATTCGGGCGTGGGACACGCTGGAGAAGGCTTACAGGGAGCGATTGCCGGTCCTGGGCCGGGTCCTGAGCCGCGTGAAGGGTGGATTGAGTGTGGACGTTGGCGTGATCGCTTTCATGCCCTCGACGCAGGTGGATGTGCGCCACACGCATGCGCTGGACGCGCTGGTGGGTCAGGACATCGCCGTCAAAGTCATCAAGCTGAACAGGCGCAGGAACAACGTTGTCGTGAGCCGCAAGGCCGCCGTCGAGGATGAAATCGGCTCGCGAAAAGCGGCTCTGCTCGAGCACCTGCAGGAAGGCGATCTGGTCACGGGAACGGTCAAGAACCTGACCGAATATGGCGCGTTTATCGAACTCGGCGGGATCGACGGACTCCTTCACGTTTCCGACATGAGCTATGGAAGGGTGAACCATCCTTCCGAGTTGTTGCAGGTGGGACAGGAACTGACGGTCCGCGTGCTCAAGTTCGACAGGGAGAAGGAGCGCATTTCTCTTGGACTGAAGCAGATTGCTCCGGATCCTTGGGAGACCGTCACCGAGCGGTACCTGGTCAACATGAGAGTGGTGGGCCGCGTGGTGAGCGTGACCGACTACGGAGCTTTCGTTGAACTCGAGGATGGCGTCGAGGGCTTGATCCACATCAGTGAGATGACCTGGTCACGGCGCATGAAGCACCCATCGAAGGTGGTCAAGCCCGGCGACCAGGTGGAGTGCGTGGTGCTCGAAGTGAAGCCTTCCGAGCGCAGGATCTCGCTTGGGATCAAACAACTGGAGCCCGACCCGTGGACGACGGTGGACCAGCGGTACGCCGTGGGGAGCGTGGTGGAAGGCCGGGTGCGCAAACTGGCGGACTTCGGCGCGTTCATCGAGATTGAAGAAGGGATCGACGGGCTGGTTCATATCTCCGACCTGAGCTGGACCAAGCGGATTCAGCATCCGAGCGAGATTCTCAAGAAAGGCCAGATCGTTCAGGCGGTGATTCTAAACATCGACTCGGCGAACAGGCGGCTCTCGCTGGGGGTCAAGCAACTGCAGCCGGACGCCTGGGAGACCTTCTTTAGCGGGCACACGGTGGGCGACCTGGTCCGCGGGACTCCGACGCGCTCGGCGTCGTTCGGGGTTTTTGTGGAACTGTTGCCCGGCGTTGAAGGACTCTGTCACAACTCCGAGATCCCCGCCGAGCTTCGCGGCAGGGCCTCTCCACTGGTTGTCGGGCAGGAATACACCTTCAAGGTGATCAAGCTGAACGAAGCGGAGCGCCGGATCGGGCTCGCGGTGGCCGACGAAGGCGCTCTGGAGGAGAAGCAGCGGATCGAGAATTATCAGCGCAAGGCCGCGGAGGCCGCACACAAATTTGTGGAAGGGTCGGGCCACCCGGGCGAGCCGGGTGATGCAGAGGAGCCGGGACCTGAAGCGGAGCGGCACGAAAACACTCCCGAGAACGGGGCGAAGGAAACAGACTCATGACGAAAGCCGATTTGATCGAAGAAGTCTCCCGCGTGGTTGAGTTCACGCGCAAGGAGTCGGAAGTTATTGTCGAGGCTATTTTCTCGAGCGTTGTCAAGAGCCTGAAAGAGGGCGACAAGATCGAGATCCGCGGATTCGGCAGCTTCAGGACCCGGCAGCGCCAGTCGCGCGTAGGCCGCAATCCGAAGACTGGCGCGCGGGTGGAGGTTCCGGCCAAGCGCATCCCGTATTTCAAGCCGAGCAAGGAATTGAAGGATCTGGTGAACGGCCCGGAATCGCCGGTGGAGGCCGCGCCCGCGCCGGTTGCGCCGCCCCCTGCGGGCGAGTTCTGAGCGGGCGGCGATGGACCGCCTGTGGAGTCCCTGGCGCTATCGATACGTCAGCCAAGCCGCTTCTGACGACGCGTGCATTTTCTGTTCAAAGCCGTTAGGCGGGGATGAAGCGAATCTGGTGCTCCATCGGGGCGTTCACAATTACGTCCTGCTGAACCTTTATCCCTATACGAACGGCCATCTGATGGTGGCCCCGTACGAGCATGTCGCGGATTTGGAAAGCCTGAACAGCGAAGCCTTGACCGAGATGATGGCCTTGACGCAGGAGGCCGTGCGGCATTTGAAGGCGGTCTACCGCCCGCAGGGCGTAAATCTCGGGATGAACCTGGGCGAGTGCGCCGGGGCCGGCATCGCGGGCCATCTGCACATGCATGTGCTGCCGCGGTGGTTCGGGGACGCGAACTTTATGACGACCATCGGGGAGACGCGCGTCTTGCCGGAGGATCTGAGCGAGACGTGGCGGAAACTGCGGGCGGCGTTCGGGACTACTCAGACGCCGTCGGGTCGATAACCGCGACGACACGGGAGACGCTGTTGGCGGGAAAGCCGCCGAGTTTGGCGTGTTCGCGCACGGTCTCCTCATCGGGCGCGATGTAGACGCAGTGGACATGATCACCGGTGACGTGGCTCTCGACCCATTGGAGACCGCCTGCAACTGCCCAGGAGTGAGATTACCCGCACCGGGAATATCGCGTTCGATGACAAATTTCGGCACTTGAGACGGCACCTCTGAATTGATCGCCTGAAACGGCTCCAACGCCTATACCGAAATACGGGCGGGCTTGGCATGACGCGGCATACAGTGGAGGCAGAGTGATCGTTTCGGCGAGTTACCGCACTGACATCCCGGCGTTTTACGCGGAGTGGTTTTTCGCAAGGCTCCGGGCGGGGCTCGTGCGCGTGAAGAATCCATACAGCGCCCAATTCTACGAGGTGAGCCTGCGGCGCGAGGATGTCGACGGGTTCGTGTTCTGGACGAGGAATTTCGCTCCGATGTTGAGCGGGCTCGGCGAATTGCTTGAGTTCGGGCGGCCGTTCACTGTCCAGTTCACGGTGACAGGGTATCCGCGTTCGCTGGAAGCGGCGGTGGCGCCGGTGGAGTCGGCAGTTCAACAGATCCGGTCGCTCTCGCAGAATGTGCATGCGCTTTGTCCGGTGTGGCGGTACGACCCGGTGGTGATCTCCGAAGCGACGCCACGCACGTTTCATCTGGAGCAGTTCCGACGGCTGGCTTCTGACCTCGAAGGAGCGGTTGACGAAGTGGTGATCAGCTTCGTGCAGCTCTATTCAAAGTCGATCAGGAACCTGAATCGAACGGGGTTGACGGTGATCGACCCTGACGCCGCGGAGAAGCGGGATCTGGCGGGGGAACTGGCGGCGATCGCGCGCCAGTCCGGCATGAGCCTGACGGTCTGTTCGCAGCCGGAGTATGCGGCGGAAGGATGCGGCGAAGCGCGGTGTGTAGACGCGGCGCGGCTGGCGGCGATGGCGGGCCATCCGGTGCGCGCCGCGCTCAAGGGAAACCGTCCGGGCTGCGCGTGCCACGAATCGCGCGATATCGGCGACTACGACACCTGCCCGCACGGCTGCGCTTACTGCTATGCGGTGCGCAGCCGTGTGCTGGCGCTCAGGCGGTATAAGGCGCATTCACCGATGGCGGAAGGGCTGTAGACAAGCTTCAGCAAGAAGATGGTCCTGTTCTCCGTTCTGTTGCCCGCAAGCTGCGCGGCCTCGCAATTCGATGTCGTGGCGTATGGAGGAACCTCCAGTGGGGCGATGGCGGCGGCCGCCGCAGCGAAGGCGGGAAGTCGACGGCTCTCATCGACACTGGCAGGCATTTGGGAAGAATGCTGACGGGCGGACTGGGTCGCACGGACATGGACCGGCAGGAGGCTCTCATCGGCGGGCTGGCGCGCGAGTTTTTCATCAGGTCGGGGAAGCACTACGGCCGGCAGGTGGCGTGGTTCTTCGAGCCGAAGGTGGCAGAGCGGATCGTCAACGAGATGGTGGCCGAGACGGGCGTCAAGGTTCTGCTGGAGCAGCGGCTGGAAGCGGCGAGGAAGACCGGCGGGCGGTTGACGGCGAGCCGGACGTACCGAGGGGAGGAGATTGAAGGGAAGGTCTTCATCGATACGACCTATGAGGGCGATCTGCTGAAGGTGGCGGCAATCTCATACGCGGTGGGGCGGGAGGACGCATCGAAGTGTGGCGAGCGGTACGCGGGCCCCCAGGACATGCTGCCCGGCGGGCGCCAGTTGCGCGTGGCGGCGCCGGCGATCGGTGAATACGGGAGACTTCTGCCCTATCTGGCCCGCGAGGAAGATGTCGTCCCCACCGGCCGTGGCGATGGCAAGATCCTATCGTTCTGCTCCCGCCTTTGTCTGACATCGAAGCCGGAGAACCGGCGACCGATTCCGCAGCCGGAGGGCTATGATCCGGCGCGATTCGGGCTCATGAAGGCGTACATCAGAGCGTTGGGCGATTCCGTGCGGTTGGGCGACTTTCTCGGCATCTCGGAGATGCCGAGCGGGAAGACGGACATCAGCGCGGGCGGCGGGGTGTCGGCAAATCTTCCGGGCGCGGGGCTGGCGTATTTGGAGGCTTCCCAGGATAGGCGGCGGGCGATCTGGGAGGATCACCGGAGTTGGGCGTACGGCCTGCTGTATTTCCTCGCCAACGATGAGTCCGTGCCGGAGGCGCTGTGCGAGAAGGCCCGTGCATGGGGCCTCACGAAACACTCGTTCGGGGACACCGGCGGTTGGCCACACCAGATGTACATCCGCAAAGCGAGGCGGATGACGGTCGAGTTCGTGTTGACGGAGCGGGATCTGCTGAAGGAGCCGGAAAAGTACGACTCGGTGGCGATGTCGCAATCCAACATCGACATTCGCGAGGTGCAGTGGATCGCGCGCGCCGTGTGCCGCTTTCAGAACATGCGGCAGGAGGTGCTGATGAAAGGGTACGTGAGCGTTCCGGTGAAGCCGCGCCAGATTCCCTATCGCAGTCTGGTTCCGCGATTTGCGGATTGCGAGAACCTGATCGTGCCGGTGAGCGTTTCGGCGTCGATCGTGGCGGCGGCGCTGGCCATTGAGGACGGGCGTCCAGTGCAACGAATCGACATCGAGAAACTGCAGAGCCTGCTCCGGCGGCAGGGGCGGGTGCTGACGCTCGCCGGCCGGAAGTGAAGAGCTTCAGCCGAGGCGGTCGCGCAGGATTCGGAGCATGCGGCGCAGAGGCTCGGCAGCGCCCCAAAGGAGCTGATCGCCGACAGTGAACGCGCCGACGAACTCGGGCCCCATGCGCAACTTGTGTACGCGGCCGACGGGCACGGTCAGCGTGCCGGTGACGGCGGTGGGCGTGAGGTCGCGAATGGTGGCTTCTTTCGTATTCGGGACGAACTTCGTCCATGGCGTGGAACTGGCGAGGATGGCCTCGATGTCGGCGAGCGGGACGTCGCGGTTGAGCTTGAAGCAGAGGCCCTGGCTATGGCAGCGAAGCGTCCCGATTCTGACGCAGATGCCGTCCACGGGGATCGTGCGGGAAGTCCCGAGGATCTTGTTGGTTTCGGCCTCGCCCTTCCATTCCTCGCGGGTCTGGCCGCCGGGCATTTCGCGGTCGATCCAGGCGAGCAGGCTTCCGGCCAGCGGAGCGCCGAACTCGCCGGTGGGCAGGGTCGCGGCGCGCTGCGCTGCGGTGACTGCCTGCTCGACGGAGAGCGCGTCGGGCGCGGGCGCTGAGTTCGCGGCGGCGGTGAGACACTCCATCTGCTTCATGAGTTCAAGCATCTTGGCGGCGCCGGCGCCGGAGGCAGCCTGATAAGTCATGGTGCTCATCCATTCGACGAGCCCTTCGCGGAAGAGGCCGCCAACGCCCATGAGGGCGAGGCTGACGGTGCAGTTGCCGCCGACGAAGGTCTTCACGCCCTTATCGAGGGCGGCGTCGATGACGCCGCGGTTCACGGGGTCGAGAATAATCACCGCGTCGTCGGCCATGCGGAGCGTGGAGGCGGCGTCGATCCAGTAGCCCTTCCAGCCGTTCTCGCGCAACGGCCTGAAGACCTTCTGAGTGTAATCGCCCCCCTGGCAGGAGAGGACGACATCGCAGACGGCGAGAGCTTTGAGATCGTGTGCGTCCTCAAGAACCGCGCCACTGCCTGCTTCGGCGGGCGCCGCGCCTCCGGCGTTGGAAGTCGAGAAGAAAGCGGCCTCGACTCCGGCCAGATCGTTTTCTTCCCGCATGCGCTGGAGCAGCACCGATCCGACCATGCCGCGCCAGCCGACGATTCCAACTTTAAGCATGATTCCTCCATGCTAACGAGGTTCCTCGCAGATTCGCACGCTAGAGCTGGGACGATGTGTAGCAGAGGATCCGGGCGCCGCGCAATCCCGGAGGCGCGGGGACGCGCGTGATCAACGCGGCGGAGGACAGGCGCGCCAGACTGCACCAGCGCTCAAGGCGCTCGACATCGCGGCGTGAAGGGATGGCCTCGATCGCAATGGGAACGGGCGCGGCATCCGGCGAGAGCTGGAGGATGAGGGGGACTTCAAGGCCGTTGGAGTCGCGCCAATAGCGCAAGGCGGGATCGAGGCCGGAGTGACGCCCGTTGCGGTAGATCTCGGAGACGACTTCGGTTTCGAAGCTGGAGGAGCCGGCGGGAATATGCAGCTTCGGCCGCCGGATCTGGCGGCGGCCGAACGAGTGAGGATACGGCTCGATGGCGAGCGTGGCGAAGCAGGCGTCGAGCGCGCTCAGCCAGCGGACGACCGTCCGGTGAGCGACGCCGAGTTCGCGGGCCAACGCCTGTTGATCGAGCAAAGCGCCGCTACGCGCCGCCAGCAGATCGAAGAGACGCTCGATGAGATCCGGTTCGTGGGCCTGGACAAGGAGAGGAACGTCTTTCCACAGGAAGTCCCGGCTTACAGGCCAGGGCTCGAACTCACGTGAGACCTTTTGGAGCGCCGGAACGAACCGCCCCAGCAGATCGAGAGGCATGGACGGGCGGCGCTCGCTCTCGGCCCTCGTCGGCGGATGGAGTTCAAGGGTTTCCATCGGCAACGGCAGCCGGAGCGAGGAGACGAATACCATCGGGAGGCCGATTGAAGCGGTCCGCAGGTGGCCGGCGAGTTCGGGCGCGCGCTGAAGTTCGTCGACGGCAGCGGGACGGCGCAGGCGGGCGAGGAAGCGGGCAGGGTCGCGGCGGGCGGCGGCGCGGCTGGCCGGATCGTCGAGCGTGACGTAATCGTGCGATGAGAGCTCCCGGCGAACAAGCGTTGTCTTGCCCGCGCCGCGGGGGCCCTGCAGCAGGATCGGGCCGCCCGATTGAACGGCGCGGCGCAACGGAACGGCCAGATGGCGCCGGAGCAGCATCAGAATTGATTTTACAATGATGATTTTGCATCTACTATCTCTAAGTAAATCAACAATCCAGATGATCCAGGTTGACGCTATCTTCAGCCGGACATAGGCTGGAGAAGCTATGAGCCGCACTATCGCGCCCGCCAAGGGCAAACTCGGTATTCTCATTCCCGGAATCGGGGCCGTCTCAACCACATTCATGGCCGGTGTCGAAGCCGTCCGGAAGGGCTTCGGCGAGCCGGTGGGTTCGCTGACGCAACTCGGAACCATCCGGCTTGGCAAGCGCACCGATAACCGCGTACCACTTATCAAGGACTTCGTGCCGCTCGCTTCTCTCAATCAGCTTGTCTTCGGCGGATGGGACATCTTCGAGGACGACGCGTACGAAGCGGCGATGAAGGCGAAGGTGTTGAAGCCCGACCTGCTGGCGAAAGTGAAGCCGGCGCTGAAGAAGGTCAAGCCGATGAAGGCGGTCTTCGATCACGAGTACGTCAAGCGGCTCGACGGGCCGAATGTCAAGACGCACAAGACGCTGGCCGCGAAGGCCGAGGCGTTGATGGACGATATCAAGACCTTCAGGAAGGAAAACGGGGCAGAGCGTTTGGTGATGATCTGGTGCGGGTCCACCGAGGTCTTCCACCGGCCTGCGAAGGTGCACCAGACGCTGGATGCGTTCGAGAAGGGGCTGGCGAAAAACGACCCCGAGATCGCGCCGAGCCAGGTTTACGCTTACGCCGCGTTGAAGTCGGGGGTGCCGTTCGCCAATGGCGCGCCGAACCTGACGCATGACATCCCCGCATTACTCGGGCTGGCGCGCGAGCGGGAACTGCCCGTTTGCGGCAAGGACTTCAAGACCGGCCAGACCTTCATGAAGACGCTGATCTCGCCGGGGCTGAAGGCGCGCATGCTGGGCTGCTCGGGGTGGTTCTCGACCAACATCCTCGGCAACCGCGACGGCGAAGTGCTCGAGGATCCCGGCTCTTTCAAGTCGAAAGAAGAAACAAAGCTGAGCGTGCTGGATCAGATCTTCCAGCCGAATCTCTATCCGGACCTTTATAAGGACCTCTATCACGCTGTCCGGATCAACTACTATCCGCCGCGCGGGGACGAGAAGGAAGGCTGGGACAACATCGATATCTTCGGCTGGCTCGGTTATCCGATGCAGATCAAGATCGACTTCCTGTGCCGCGATTCGATTCTGGCGGCGCCGCTGGTGCTGGATCTGGTGTTGTTCCTCGACCTGGCGCAGCGCGCCGGGATGAAGGGCATCCAGGAGTGGCTGAGCTTCTACTTCAAGGCTCCGATGACGGCGCCGGGTCTCTATCCGGAGCACGACATTTTCATTCAGTTGATGAAGCTGAAGAACACGCTGCGGTGGATGCGGGGCGAGGACCTGATTACGCATCTTGGTCTTGAGTACTACGATTAGATTCCGGCTCAGCGCTCATCCATGAAAGGCAAGGTCATCGCAGTCACCGGCGGGGCGGGCGGCATCGGCGCCGAAGTGTCGCTGCGGCTCGCCGCCGCCGGGGCCCGCATCCTTGTTCTGGACCTGGACGAAGAGACCTCGCGGCGGACCGCCGAACGTATCGCGGGCGATGGCGGAGCGGCGATGGGCGCCGCCTGCGACATCACGAATCCGGCGGCGTGCGACGACGCCGCCGAAATCGCGGTGACGCGGTTCGGCCGCCTGGATGGCCTGGTCAACTGCGCCGGTGTGAGCAAGCCGCACGACTCGCTGACGCTTCCGCCGGCAGACTGGGCGCGAATGGTGGACGTGCAACTGAACGGGGCGTTCTACATTGCGCAGGCGTGCGCGCGGCGAATGACCGCCGGTGGGGGCGCCATCGTCTTCATCACCAGTACGAACGCGGAAGCGGCGTTCCCCAGGCGCGCGGCATACTGCTCTGCCAAGGCGGGCGTGGCGATGCTGACCAAGGTGCTGGCCATCGAGTGGGCGGCGCTTGGCATCCGCGTGAACGCCGTGGGTCCGGCGTACGTCGAAACCGGGATGACGCGGCGCAATATCGCCGCCGGCAATGTGAACGAGTCGCAGATCAAGGCGCGGATCCCGCTGGGGCGCATGGCTCAACCGGGGGACGTGGCCGGCGCGGTCGCGTTTCTGCTCGGCGATGAGGCGAGCTTCATCACCGGCCACTCTCTCTATGTCGACGGCGGTTGGCTGGCCTACGGCTACTTCTGAACCCGAGCCAGCCGATGTCTCGCGTTTCGCTGATCGTCCTGATCTCGCTGCTGCTCGGCTCGACCACCATCAACTACGTCGACCGGCAGGTGTTGTCGGTTCTCGCGCCGCTGCTGAGGGACGAGTTCAAGCTCTCCAACCAGCAGTATGCGTGGATTCTGAACGCATTCATGGCGACCTATGCGGCGGGAATGCCCGCAGCGGGGTGGGTGCTCGACCGTTTGGGCGTCGGCAGAGGGCTGACGCTCGCGGTGACGTGGTGGTCGTTCGCCGGAATGTTGACCGCGCTGGCGCGGGGACCCGTGAGTCTGGCCTTTTGCCGCGCGCTCCTTGCCGTGGGCGAAAGCGGCGCGTGGCCATCGTTCGCCAAGGCGGTCTCCATCTGGGTTCCGGCTCAATGGCGCACGCTGGCCATCGGCGTCTGCAACAGCGGTTCGAGCCTCGGGGCGATGATCGCGCCGCCGCTCGTGGTTTGGATCACGCAGCGCGCGGGCTGGCAGGGCGCCTTCATCGTGACCGGGATGCTGGGCTTCCTCTGGGTGGGCGCATTCCAGGTGTTCCGGCGGCTTCATCCGCAGATGAAATCAGGCGACGGCGGACAGCCGGGGGCGGGCGCATCGGTCTCGTGGCGCGAACTGCTGGGCTACCGGCAGACATGGGTCGTCTTCATCTGCCGGTTCCTGGCCGATCCGGTCTGGTATTTTTACGTATTCTGGATTCCCGAGTTTCTGGCGCGCGAACGCGGCCTGAGCCTGGCGGCGATCGGCGCCGTGGCATGGATCCCGTTCCTGGTGTCGGATGCCGCGAACTTCGCAGCGGGGCTGCTGGCGCAGCGGATGGAGCGCGCGGGTTGGAGCCCGAACCGCACGCGCAAGAGCCTGATGATCCTCGGTGCGGCGGGTTCGCCCGTTGGAGTGGCCGCGGTCCATGCGCAGTCGGTGGCCTGGACCATGACGTTCATCTGCATCGCGATCTTCTTCTGGATGATCTGGTCCGTGACGGTTCAGACGCTGCCCGGCGACTACTTCCCCTCGCGGGCGGTAGCCTCCGTCTACGGCTTTGGCGGGATGGGATCCACGCTCGGGTCCGTCGTGAGCATCTGGATGGTGGGGCGGACGCTGGACCTGGTTCATAGCTATACTCCAGTGTTCACGGGACTCGGCGTGCTGATGCCGGCGGCGTGCGCGATCGGCCTGCTGCTGATGGGAAGGGTTGAACGAGTTCAGCTTGAAGAGAAGGAGGCGGTCTGAATGGCGAATAGCCTCGATGTTGTCGTTCTCGGCCGGGTCGGCTATGACCTGATGTCGGAGGAGCCTCATGTGCCGCTCCCGCGCGCGCGGCGCTTCTCGCGCTATCTCGGAGGTTCGAGCGCGAACATGGCGGTGGGCCTGGCGCGGCTGGGCGCGCGAGCCGGCATGATCAGTTGCCTCGGCGCCGACAGCCTCAGCCAGTTCCTGATCGACTTCCTCAACGAAGAGAGGGTGGACACCTCGCATATCCACCGGAAGCCGGGCTACCTGCCATCGCTGGCGGTGACCGAGATCTCGCCGCCGGACCGCTTTCCGCAGGTTTTCTACCGTCATGAAGCCGTCGATACGATGCTGGCGGCGACGCCGGAGGACCTCGACTACGCCGCCTCGGCGCGGATGTTCATCACCAACGGCACGTCGCTGTGCGCGTCGCCGTCGCGGGAGAGCGCCTATCTGGCGCTCGAACGCGCGCGCGCAGCCGGCTCGAAGGTCGTCTTTGACGTCGATTACCGCTCGATGTCCTGGCCGAGCGCCGTGGAGGCGGGGCTGGCCGTGCGGCTGGCGCTGCCCTTTATCGATGTGTTGATCGGCAACCAACCGGAGCTGATGCTGGTGGCCGGCGAGGACTCGCTCGACGCCGCCATCGAACGTCTGCGAAGCCGCGGCATCCCGGTGCTTGTCTCGAAGCTGGGCGATCAGGGAACGCGCGTTTACAGCGGCGCGGAGACCGCCTTCCTCCCGCCGTATCACGTTGAGGTGTGCACCACGATCGGGGCCGGCGACGGCTTCGCGTCCGGTTTCCTCTACGCCCTTCTGCAGGGTGCGCCGCTGCAGGAGTGCCTGCACTATGGCAACGCCGCCGCGGCGATCGTCGTGAGCCGGCTGAGTTGTTCGGAGGCCATGCCGACGCTCGATGAGGTTCGCGAGCTCATGGCCAGCCAGCAGGGGGCGGCCTGATCCTCAGAGCGCAAGGAGACTCCATGTTCAAGCCAGAGCAATTCCTGCCCGATTCGCTGATGGCGCGGCTGACGTCGATTCGCGTCGACCACCCGGAGGCCGCCTTCCGCGTGTCGGAAGTCCGCGTCCGCCGCGAAAGGCTGGCCCCCTCGGGGCGGCTGAACATCCTCGCGGCGGATCATCCGGCGCGAAGAGTTCTGAGGGTCGGCGACGATCCGCTGGCGATGGCGGACCGCCGCGGCTACCTGGCGCGAATCGCGCGCGTCCTTATGGCCGATTCCATCGACGGGCTCATGGCCACCATGGACGTCATCGAGGAGCTGTTGATTCTCGAAGGATTGCTGCTGGAGGCGAAGGCCCCGTCGCTGCTCAACGGCAAGCTGCTCATCGGGAGCCTGAATCGCGGCGGGCTCGCCGGGACGGTCTGGGAGCTCGACGACCCAATCACCGGCCTGACCCCGGCGGCCTGCAGCGCCTGGCAGTTGGACGGCGCCAAGTTCCTGCTGCGAATCGCCGACGACGACCCGGGCTCGCTGAAGACCATGCTCGCAGCCGCGCAGGCCATTTCCGAGTGCAGCGGACTGCGGCTGCCGATGTTCCTCGAGCCGCTGCCGGTGACAAAAAGCGACGGTGCGTGGAAGGTGAGCAAGGATGCCGCATCGCTCGCCCGCATCGCCGGCGTCGCCTCGGCGTTGGGTGACAGCAGCAGCTTCATCTGGCTGAAGATGCCGTATTGCGAGGGGTACGAAGTGGTCGCGCGCTCGACGTCGCTGCCGATTCTCCTGCTCGGCGGCGAGTCGGCAGGCGACCCGGCGCATTTCCTTGGCGAACTCCACTCGGCGCTCAAGGCGGGCGCCAATGTCCGCGGCGCTCTGGTCGGGCGCAATGTCCTCTATCCGGGCGACGAGGACCCTTACGCCATGGCCTTTGCGGTCGGCGGTCTTATCCATGGCGGGTGGCCGGTGGAGCAGGCCGTCGCCTCGATCGAGCGAAATCGCGGCGCGAACCTCGACGCGCTGACGCGATACCTTGAACCTGAAAGGCGTTAAGAGGGAACCCCAATGGCGATCCAGGAAGTGTTGAATTTCATCGGCGGCGAATGGCGCGAGCCGGTCTCGAAAGCCGGTCTCGAAATCCTCAATCCGGCGACCGGAGACCTGCTGGCTGTCGCCCCCGTGGGCGGCGCCGAGGATGTCGACGCCGCAGTTCAGGCGGCGGCAGCCGCCTTTCCAGGCTGGCGAGCCATCCCGCCGGCCGACAGAGTGCAGTACCTCTTCCGGCTGAAAGCCCTGCTTGAAGAACGCTTCGAGGAGATCGCACGCATCATCACCACGGAAAACGGAAAGACGCTCGCGGAAGCGCGCGGTGAACTGCGCCGGGGCATTGAGAACGTGGAAGTGGCTTGCGGCATTCCGGCGCTCATGCAGGGATACAACCTCGAGGACGTGGCGGCCGGCATCGACGAGATCATGTTCAGGCAGCCTCTGGGCGTGGTTGCGGCGATCACGCCCTTCAACTTTCCGGCGATGATCCCGCTCTGGTTCCTTCCTTATGCCATTGCTACGGGCAATACGTTCATCCTGAAGCCGTCCGATCGTGTGCCTCTGGCCATGCGGCGGATTGTCGAGTTGATCTCTCAAACAGGGCTCCCGGCGGGCGTGGTCAACCTGGTGAACGGCGGCAAAGCGGCCGCCGATGCGCTGCTCGATCATCCGGCCGTCCAGGCCATCAGCTTTGTCGGCTCAACGCCCGTCGCCCGGCACATCTACGCCCGTGCATCGGCCAACGGGAAGCGCGTTCAGTGCCAGGGTGGAGCGAAAAACCATGTCGTCGTCATGCCCGACGCCGATCCTGAGACCACCACGCGCATCGTGGCCGACAGCGCTTACGGATGCGCGGGCCAGCGCTGTCTGGCGGTGTCGGTCGCGGTCACGGTGGGCGAAGCGCGCGATTGGTTCCCGCAGGCGATCGTCAACGCCGCCAGCGCGATTCGCGTAGGAAACGGAATGGAAGAAGGAACGCAAATGGGGCCTGTGATCTCGCGGGCCAGCCAAAGGCGCATCGAGGATCTGATCGCGCGGGGCCAATCGCTTGGCGCAAAGGTGACCGCAGACGGCCGCGGCGCCGCTTCCTCCCATCCCGCAGGCACATTCGTCGGGCCCACCGTTCTCGATGGCGTCCCGCCCTCCGGAGAGCTTGCCGAAACCGAGATCTTCGGCCCCGTGCTCAGCCTGATCCACTCAGCCTCAGTGGATGAGGCCATCGAGATCATCTCGCGCAACAGCTATGGGAACGCGGCCTCCATCTTCACCGCGAGCGGGGCGGCGGCCAGGAAGTTCAGAAATCTTGTCCCAACGGGCAATGTCGGCGTCAATATCGGCGTGGCCGCGCCCATGGCCTATTTCCCGTTCAGCGGCTGGAAAGGCAGCTTCTTTGGGGTCCTTCACGCTCAGGGCCGGGACGCGATCGAGTTCTACACCGGCGAGAAGGTGGTCATTGAGCGCTGGCCCAAGGAGTGGAGCCGGAAGTTCTGATCTCGCGCTCAGCCTCGCTGGCGGCCTTGGCCGATTTGACCGCCAGGTAGCGCTCCCGCGATTCGAGTATCGTCCTGCGCGCTTCCCGCGGCCCGCCCCATCCCTGCGTCGTCGCCACCCGCCCCTCCAGCTCCTTGTAGATGGAGAAGAAGTGCTCGAGTTCCCGGCGCACGTGCGGGAAGACCTGATCCATGGTGTGAATCTGGTCGTAGCGCGGATTGCGCGTCGGGACGGCGATGATCTTCTGATCCGCCTCCTCGCGGTCCACCATGTTGAGCACGCCCACCGGCCGGACTTCGATCAAACAGCCGGTAAAGCTTGATTCCGACACCAGCGTGAGCACGTCGAGCGGATCGCGGTCCTCAGCCAGCGTCCCGGGAATAAAGCCGTAGTCTCCCGGGTAGTGCATGGGCGAGTAGAGAGCGCGGTCCAGACGGAAAAGTCCAAGTTCACCGTCGTATTCGATCTTGTTGGCCGAACCTTTGGGGATCTCGACGATCATCCGAACCAGTTCCGGCGACTCGGGGCCCGGATCGAGATCATACAGCTTGGGATAGGTCACAACGTTCAGGCTACCAAATACCTGACTTTATCCACCAGATTGGCCGAGCCGCAGGGGAAGGTCGCATCCATCTGGGCGTGGCGGGGCAAACCTCGAGTAGCACTTGAAATTATTCCCCAAAAGTTCTCGCGAAAACCCTTGATCTGCCGAGGTC
>CAYWST010000091.1:0-16173 GCA_964461075.1 uncultured Solibacteraceae bacterium
GGCGGCATGATCCTCTGCAAGGAGAAGTACGCCGCTGCGGTGGACAAGTATGTCTTTCCCGGAATTCAAGGCGGCCCGCTGGTTCATGTGATGGCGGCCAAGGCGGTCTGCTTCCTCGAGGCGATGACGCCGGAGTTCGTGGACTACCAGAAGCAGGTTGTGAAGAACGCTCAGGCTCTGGCGGCCGCGCTGAAGGATGCCGGATACCGCATTGTCTCCGGCGGAACCGATTCTCACGTTTTCCTGCTGGACGTTTTCTCGAAAGGACTGCGCGGGAAGGAAGCCGAAAAGGCGCTTGATGAGGCGTGGATTACCGTGAACAAGAACGCGATCCCGTTCGACGTGAATCCGCCGATGAACCCGAGCGGGATCCGGCTGGGTTCGCCCGCCGTCACGACGCGCGGTTTCCGTGAAGCGGAGATGGTTGAGGTCGCTTCGCTCATCGCGCAGGTGCTCGCCAATCCCGCCGACGAGGCCAACCGCGCGGCGGTCAGGAAGCGCGTGACGGCCTTGACCGAGCGGTTTCCGCTCTACTCCTGGAAGCTGGCTCCAGCGGCGGTTTAGAGGTTCAATCCAGGATGCGGATACTGCTCGACGCCCGGCACATCCGCGACTTCGGTTTTGGGACGTATATTCGAAACCTCATCCGGGGCTTCGCCAGCATCGAGGCGCCGCACGAGTTTCTTCTCGCGGCAAGAGCGGCGGACAACCATGAGTTCGACGGGCTGCCCGCGAATTTCCGGTTCATCGCCTACGACCGTTCCGACAACGAAGCGTGGGACCAGATGGGATTCCCGGTCTTCGCGCGCGCTCAGAAACCGGACCTGGTCCACATCCCGCTCAACGTCGTGCCGGTGATGCTGCCCCGGCCCTACGTCGTTACCGTCCACGACCTGTCGAGCATTCTCTTCGACGCCTCCAAGGGCTGGCGGCATGAGGCCCGCAGAGTACAGATCCGGCGCGGGCTGATGCGGGCGCACACGGTGGTCGCGGTGAGCGAGAGCACGCGGCACGATGTGATCAACCTGATGGGGATCCCGCCTCAGCGGGTGAAGCGGATTTACGGGGCCCTCGATCCTCGCTTCACTCACCATACGCCCGGAACCAGCGCCCGCGCGGCGGGTCCGGAAGCGTGGAACATCGAACGCCGCCGGATCCTCGAGCGGTATCAGGTCAACTACCCGTTTCTCCTCTACTCAGGGACCATCCGGCCGCAGAAGAACATTCCCCGGCTGGTGGAGGCTTTTGCGCTCGTCCGCGGGGAATTGCAGGACCACCCGGAGTGGCGGGACATCAGGCTCATCATTATCGGTGACGAGATCTCCCGCTATCCCGCGGTGAGGCAGGCGGTGGTCCAATCGCGGACGCAGCAGGCGGTTCGCTTCCTTGGCTTCGTTCCGCTGGACACATTGCGCGTATTCTACGAGGCGGCGGCCGCCTTCGTTTTTCCATCGCTCTATGAAGGGTTCGGGCTGCCGCCGCTGGAGGCGATGGCCTCGGGCACTCCGGTCGTCTGTTCCAATTCGACCTCGCTGCCCGAGGTGGTCGGGGATGCCGCCGAGATCATCAACCCGGATAACGTCTTCGACATCGCGAGGGGGATCCGCGAGGTCCTTCTCAACGCAGAACTCCGCGCTGAATTGAGGAGACGCGGTCATGACCGATGCCGGGTCTTCCGATGGGAGGACACCGCCCGCGAGATGCTTGAGGTCTACAGGGATGCCGCGGCGGGAAGGGCCGATTAGGGCCGAAGGTAAAACACTCTCATGATTCTCTGTTTTCTGGCGCTGAAACTGCTGACGTGGAACATCGAGCGGGGTCTTGAGTTCGAATCGATCTTCCACGTCCTTGAAGCTGAACGCGCGGATGTGATGACGCTCCAGGAGGTCGACCGGAACACCAACCGGACCGGGCGCCGGTTCGTGGATCGCGATCTGTCCGCCAGATTGAAAAAGCACGGCGTGTGGGAGTCCGAGTTTCAAGAGTTGGGTCAGGGCAAGGACGCCTTCATCGGCAATGCGACGTTGTCCTCGCTGCCGATGGCCGCCACGCGGGCGCTGCGGTACAAGGCCCAGACGGACAAGTGGAGGCCCGTGTGGTATCTGCCGAACTGGAGCGTCGTTCAACCACGTCTGGGCGGGCGCGTGGCGCTGATCACCGAACACGACTGGAGCGGGAAGAAGCTTGTTGTCTACAACCTGCACCTGGAGAGCAAGGGACAGGAAGTGCTACGGGTGGTGCAGATCGAGGAGGTTCTCGGGGATGCGGCGAAGTATCCCGAGGGAACCGCGATCGTGCTGGCCGGGGACCTGAATGTAAACGGGACGGACTCGCCGGTGATCGGCAGGATCGAGAAGGCCGGATTCCGTCGAGCCGCGGGCGGCAGGGTGTCAACGCGGCGGGGCGATCCGCTCGACTGGATCTTCGTCAAGGGGCCCGTCGAGGCGCGGGACGCGAAGGTGCTTTCCGACGTTCGCGCCTCCGATCACTATCCGGTCGTGGTGACCCTCAGTTCACCTTGAGCTTGAGGATCGTCAACGAGGCCTTGGGGAAGGTGTAGCTGAACCCGTTGTTTGAAAGAGCGGCCTGGATGGTGCGAGTCGCCGGCCTGACCTTCGCGTCGTCGCCGAACGTGTGGACCGCTTTGAAATCGGGGTGCTTGAGTTCCCAGACGCCCACCTGCCCGGAAATTGTGCCTGTCACCATTTCCAGGCGGGTGGGGATGTCGAGTTTTTCGCTGCGGTTCAGGACGTTGACGTTCAGAGATTTCGACCTGGCGTCCAGGGTCACGGATACGTCCAGGTACTTGAGATCCTTGCGCGCGCCCGCAGCGTAGGTGGGCGAGGCGACCAGCGCGTCGACGGCCATGGCGTTCTTCTGCTTCGCGTATTCGGCGAGCGGAAAGTAGATGGTCTGCAAGTAGAGGCCCTTCTCGTTCGTGAAGATTGGCGCGATCACGTTGACCACTTGCGCAAGGTTGGCCATCTTGACGATGTCCGCGTGGCGGATGAAGGAGTTGAGGAACATGCCCATGGCGAGGGCGTCTTCGTAGTTGTATTTCTCTTCAAGGCGCGTGCGGCCCGTGTCGTGCTCGCTGCCGCCTCGGGCGCGATACCAGACATTCCATTCGTCGTAGGCGATATGGATGGGACGCGCGTTCGGCCGTCCGGCGCGAACCGCGCGGATCTGGCCTTCGACGACTTCGATGCGTTCGTCGATGTCGGCTCCGGCCGCGAGGAAGCGTTCGAAGTTGTTTTCGCGGTTGCCAATGTAAGTGTGGAGCGAGATGTAATCGATGTCGTTCCGCAGCCGTTCAAGCACAGTGCGGTTCCAGGAGATCCAATCGGCGTTGGGTCCGAAGTTGGATGATCCGGAGGCGATGAGCTTGATGGTTGGAGCAACGCGGCGCATCGCTTTGGCGGCTTCCAGGGCGAACTTCACATAGTCTTCGGCGTTCTTGTGGCCGAGCTGCCAAGGACCGTCGATCTCGTTGCCGAGCCCCCAATACTTGACGCCCCAAGGTTTGTCGCGGCCGTCCTTGCGGCGCTGCTGCGCCCAATAGGTATCGCGGGATTCGTTGCAATACTCCACCCACTGACGCGCTTCCTCGATCGTGCCGAGGCCGGTGTTGATGCAAATGTAAGGTTCCGTGCCGACCTTCTCGCAGTACCGAAGAAACTCGTGCGTGCCGAAACGGTTGGATTCGACATCGCCCCAGGCTCCTTCGGGTCTCGCCTTGCGCTGAGAACGAGGGCCGATGCCGTCGCGCCAATCGTAGCCGGAGACGAAGTTGCCGCCGGGCCAGCGCAGAATGGTCACGCCGAGATCCTTGACTGCCTTCATGACATCCTTGCGATAGCCCTCCTCGTCGGAAAGCGGCGAACCTTCCTCGAAGATCCCGCCATAGATGCAGCGCCCGAGGTGTTCCGCGAAGTTGCCGAACACATGAGGGTGGACCTCGCCGATGAGCCTGTCCGTATCGATCTTGATACGCGCCTGTTGTGCAGGCAGGGTGGAGCTGAAAGCGATTACAAAGAGGGTCGAAAAAGCACTTGCGGAAAGACGCATGGAAATCCCTTGCGGGATCGTATCACACGCGTTCGCGGTCGTGCGCGATGGTGCGGATGAGGGCTTCGAGTTCGTCGACTCGCGCTGTCAGGCGGTCGATCGCCTGGCCTTCCGGGTCGGGCAGGCAATCGTGCGCCAGCATCTCGCCCTTGTCGGTTCGAGAGCGCACCACGCGCCCGGGAATGCCGACCACGGTAGAGCCGGGCGGAACCGGCTTGAGGACCACGCTGCCCGCGCCGATGCGCGTATCGTCTCCAATGACGATGTTGCCGAGCACCTTGGCTCCAGAGCCGATGACCACGCGGTTGCCCAGGGTAGGGTGGCGCTTTCCGCGCTCTTTGCCTGTGCCGCCGAGCGTGACTCCCTGGTACAGGAGGCAATCATCCCCGACGATCGCCGTTTCGCCGATGACCACGCCCATGCCGTGATCGATAAAAAACCGGCGCCCGATCTGTGCGCCGGGATGGATCTCGATGCCGGTCATCCAACGCGAAAACTGGCTGATGGCGCGGGCCACAAGCTGCCAGCGCATCTTATAGAGGCGGTGGGCCAACCGGTGGAGAAGAATGGCGTGGAAGCCCGGATAACACAGCACGATCTCCAAGACACTTTTGGCGGCCGGATCCTCCCGGAAGATCGTGTCGAGTTGTTCCCGGATGCTTCGGAACATGCCCCTATTATGATGCGCGGCGCAGGTCGATGGTGGCGAGCAAGTCGTCCAGTCTGGTGGAGATTTCAAACAGCGACTGGTGTTTGGGCCGGATGAAACCATCGCGGCCGGCGCGTTTGAGGAAGGCGAGAAGGTGGTCGTAATACCCGTCCTGATTGAACAGAATGATCGGTTTACCGTGGAAGCCGAGCAGCGCCCAGGTGACGATTTCGAACAGCTCATCCAGCGTGCCGAAGCCGCCGGGCAGGGCGACGAAGGCGTCCGAGAGTTCAGCCATCAACGCCTTGCGGTCGTGCATCGACTCGACGACGTGAATCTCCGAAAGCCCATTGTGAGCCACCTCCATGTCAACCAGAGAGCGTGGGATGACCCCGGTGACGCGCCCGCCCGCGCGCAGGGCGGCGTCGGCCACCGCGCCCATCGAGCCGACATGCGCCCCGCCGTACACGAGCGTCAGGTCTCTTGCGGCGATCTCCATGCCGAGCCGCCCGGCGGTCTCCAGGTAAGCTTGGGGGACGGACCCGCTCGAACCGCAGTAGATACAAACGGATTTCATCGCTGTCTCCTATGATAGGATGCGACTTCCAAGGCTTGATCTCGCAACGGGGACGCGAGTGAAGATCTTGAGACATGGAAGGATGAGGATTGAACCAATGATTCGCCGGATAGTGTGCGTGGCGGCCCTGCTGGCATTGCCCGCCGCCGCCCAGATCGGAATGTTCACGAACGAGCAGCGGGCCGGAATGACCTCACAGTGGAAGGGCGAGCGGTTCCCCGACGGCCGCCCCAAGGTTCCGGATGAAGTGCTCGACCGGCTCAAGGAGACGACGGCCGAAGAGGCTTGGAGCGTTCTCGGCAGGCGTGGTTACCCGAGCCAATTTGTGGGCGGCTTCAAGACCGTCAACGTACAGCCGCATGGGAAAGCTCCCCGCATGGTGGGCCGGGCCGTGACCGGCGTCTTCCTGCCAAAACGGGCGGACCTTGATGCATGGGTGACTGAGAACGCGAAGAAAGAGAATCGCGTCGGCCGCGGCGGACAGAACGCCTGGGTCATCGATACGCTGGTCAAACGCGATGTCATGGTGATCGACATGTTCGGCAAGATCAAGGACGGCACCATTATCGGCGACAATCTGGCGACTTCGATCATGACGAAGACGGGCAATGGCATTGTCTGCGACTGTTCGGTTCGCGACGTGAGCGGCATCAGCGAGATCGAAGGGTTCCAGGTCTTCGTCCGCGACTTCCATCCAAGCGCCATTCGCGACGTCACGCTCACTGGAATCAACGTCCCCATCCGCATCGGTGAAGCCACCGTCATGCCCGGCGATGTCGTCCTGAGCGATCCCGAAGGCGTCACGTTCATCCCCGCGCATCTCGCCGAGGAAGTCGCCAACGACAGCGAACTGACTCGCCTCCGCGACGAATGGGGCCACAAGATGCTGCGGGAGCAGAAGTACACGCCCGGACAGATCGACAGCAACTGGACGGCCGACATGATTGAAGAGTTCAACAAATATGCGGCTTCGAAGGGTTCGAAGATGCAGATGAAACCGCGGGGGCCGCGGCAATAACACTTCAGAGGAAACTGACGACATGACCAAAAAATGGTGGAACAACAAGAAAGGTGTCTCGCGGCGCGGGTTCCTCGGCCGCAGCGCCGGCGCGGCGGCTCTGGCGACCTTCTGGGCCGACGAGACGATCGAAGCCTGGCAGGGCAACGTTCAGACGGCGTCCAAGCCGAACGACCTGAAGATCACCGATCTGCGGTTCGCGCACGTCGTGGGCGCGCCCATGCGATGCCCGCTGATCCGCATCGATACGAATCAGGGCATCTACGGATATGGCGAGGTACGCGACGGCGCCAGCGTCACCTACGCGCTGATGTTGAAGTCGCGGCTTCTCGGAGAAAATCCCTGCAACGTCGATAAGATTTTCCGGAAGATCAAACAGTTCGGCCATCACGCCCGCCAGGCCGGCGGCGTCTGCGGCGTCGAGATGGCGCTGTGGGATCTTGCAGGCAAGGCTTACAACGTTCCCGCCTTCCAGATGCTGGGCGGGAAGTTCAGGGATCGCGTCCGCCTGTACTGCGACACCACCGAATCGCGGGACCCGAAAGTGTTCGGACAGCGCCTGAAGCAGCGCCGCGACCAGGGTTTCACGTTTCTCAAGATGGACCTCGGCTACGATCTCGTGATGAACGTTCCGGGGACAGTCACGGCTCCGATTGGCGTCACGCCGCGAAACAGCGCCATGACGCAGCATCAGTTCACCGGCGTTGAGTTGACCGACAAAGGCGTCGCGCTGATGTCGGACTACGTCGCCGCGGTGAGGGAACAGATCGGCATGGATGTCCCGCTCGCCGCCGACCACTTCGGCCACATCGGAGTGAATAGCTGCATCCGGCTCGGAAAGGCGCTCGAAAAGCACAATCTTGCCTGGCTCGAGGACATGATTCCCTGGTGGTGGACGGACCAATGGAAGGAGATTACGCAGGCCGTCAATATCCCCACCCTGACGGGCGAGGACATCTACCTGAAGGAGCCGTTCATCGAGCTCTGCAAGAACCACGCGGTGGATATCGTGCATCCCGACCTGGCGAGTTCCGGCGGGCTGCTCGAGACCAAGAAGATCGGCGACATGGCGATGGAGTATGGCCATGCGATGGCCATGCACTTCGCGGGCACCCCGGTTTCCTTCATGGCCAACGTCCACTGCGCCGCGGCGACGGAGAACTTCCTGGCGCTCGAATTCCACTCCAATGAAGTGCCGTGGTGGGAAGACATGGTGACCGGCATCGACAAGCCGATCATCGACAAGGGCTTCGCCAACGTGCCCAACAAACCGGGGCTGGGCATCGAGTTGAACGCAGATGTCGTCAAGCAGCACCTGGCGCCCGGTACCGGTTACTTCGAGCCGACCGAAAACTGGAACAACGAGCGGAGCTGGGACCGACTGTATAGCTAGGCGATCCTTCACATCGCTAATCTGAAAGGGTGAAAGCTGGAATCATCGCCGGCGCCGCGGTTGTGGCATTCGTCGCGGCGCCGGTTTTCTTATTCTTGAAGTCCGCCGAACCGGATGTGGAGTTTGCGCCCTTACCCAAGGTTGTGGGCCAGTCGGCGGTGCTGAGGGTTCGAGTGAATGCGCCGTTCGGCCTGCGGTCCCTCAAGGTGGCCGTTGAGCAGGGCAGTGCGCGGGCGGAAGCCAATCGCGAGTGGGCCGCGGACCGCTGGACGTTCTGGCGGCGTGCCGAGCAGCCAACCACCGTCGAGCTCGCTCTCAGCCTGAACAGGAAAGACTCGTTCAAGTCCGGGCCCGCGGCGCTGTCCGTCGAGGCGCAGTCAAACGACTTCCGCGGCCAAATCGTCAGGCACAGCCACCGGGTCAACGTGCAGCTCGAACCGCCGAGAGTTTCAGTTGCCGAGGACGGGATCCTCTACATCAACCAGGGCGGCGCGGCGCTGGTGAAGCTGAATATCGGCGGGGGCTGGGCCGAAGCCGGAGTGCGCGTCGGACCGTACTCGTTCCGGAGCTGGAAACGGCCCGGCGGGGCCGGCGAAGAGGAGCGCTTCTGTCTGTTCGCTTTTCCCTGGGATGTTCCGGCCGAGACTGCGCCGGTGGCGTTCGCGCGCGATGCGGCGGGCAACGAGGCGATCGCCACTTTCAAACACAAGGTCTTCGAGAAGCGATGGCGCAGGCGCACACTGGAGTTGGACGATTTCTTCCTGCGAAAGGCGGTGGAGGAGGTGAGCCCCGCCGGGAATGGCGCGCTGCTGGACAGGTTTCTGGTGGTGAACCGCGAAATCCGAAAGCAGAATAACCAAGCTCTCGCCGATCTTCGAATGAAGACTTCGCCGCAGTTCCTTTGGACACGCGCGTTCAGGCAGTTGACCAACTCGCAGGTTGAGGCGTTGTTCGCCGATATCCGGACTTACCGTTATGGAGGGAAGGACGTCGACGAACAGGTTCACTTGGGCTTTGATCTTTCGAAGACGCGTGAAGCGCCAGTCGAGGCGGCCAACCGTGGCAAGGTGATCTTCGCCGGAAGGCTCGGCATTTATGGAAACTGCATTGTCCTCGATCATGGCTACGGGCTGCAATCCATCTATGCGCATTTGAGCCGCGTCGCAGTGAAGGACGGTGAACTCGTCGAGGCGGGAGCCGAGATCGGCCGGAGCGGCGCGACGGGCCTTGCCGGAGGCGACCACCTGCACTTCTCCATGCAGCTCGACGGCACGCAGATCAACGCGGTGGAGTGGTGGGATCCCAAGTGGATCCGTGAGCACGTACTCGAGCCACTGGGGTTGAGTCTCGCCGCAGAGTGAGCCATGCGGCTAGACTGGACGGAATGACACGCTGGATCTCTGCATTCCTCTCGGGACTCCTCGCGAGCTCGCTGGCGCAACCCTGCACTCTGATTGCGCTGGGAAAGAAAGCGACTCTCGACGGCTCGGTGATCGTCTCGCAAACCGACAGCGGCTCGAACTCGCGGATTCACGTCGTGAAGGGGCGCAAGTACCCGGCGGGGTCGATGGCGGAGGTCTATTGGGGGCTGCAGGACCCGAAGTATCCCATTGAGAAACCCGGCGAAGTGCTCGGCTCCATCCCGCAGGCTGCTGAAACCTACACCTACTATCATTCGGCCTATCCGGCGATGAACGAGCATCAGCTCGGCATCGGCGAGAGCACGACCACGCAGAGGCCCGAACTCGTCCTCAAGAAAGGCGATGGCGAGCAGATCATGACGATCGAGCAGGCGCAGGCCTTCGCGCTGCAGCGGCACAAGAAGGCGCGTGAAGCCGTCCTCTTCATCGGGAAGCTGGTCGAGACCTACGGGTTTTTGCCCTCCACGGGCGACGGCTCGGAAGCGCTCGTCGTCGCCGATCCCGAAGAGGCATGGGTCTTCGAGGTGTTCTCGGTCGGCAAAGGCTGGAAGAGGTCGAGCGGGAAGCCTGGCGCCATCTGGGCGGCGCAACGCGTTCCGGACGATGCGGCGGTGATGATCCCCAATTGGAGCATCATCAAGGAGATCAACCCGAAGGATTCCGCGAACTTCCTGGTCTCGAAGAACTACATGCAGGAGGCCGTCGACCGCGGCTGGTACGACCCGAAGAGCGGCCGTCCCTTCATCTGGCAGGAGGCCTACGCGCCTCTACCGCAGGAGTACGCCACCGGCCGGTTCTGGCTGTTTGGAGCGACCTTCGCGCCCAAGAACGGTCCGTGGCCCGACCGCAAACTCGACCCCAAGGATCCTTACAAGACCATCAGCGACTATACGCAGACTGTCGAACCAATCAGCGTGTATCCGTTCGCGTGGAGGCTGGAGAAGAAACTCTGTGTCCAGGACATCATCGCTTTCCAACGGTCCTGGATGGAGGACACGATCTACGACATGAGCGCGCAACCCGCGTGGCTGGTCCCGGACGGCAAGGGCGGCATGGAACGGAGCCCGCTGGCGACGCCGTTCCCGAACAAGGCGCTCAGGACGCTGCTGAAGCTGAACTACCGGCGTCCGGTCGCGCGGCATCGCGGGCACTACGGCATGGTCACGCAGCTTCGCGGGTGGCTGCCGCGCGAGATCGGCGGCGTTTATTGGGTCTACCTGGACAATCCGGCGATCAGCCCGTACGTGCCGATGTACGCCGGCGCGCTCGACACCGCCGAAGCGTACAGGATCTACGACGAGAACTCCTACAGCGAACAGAGCGCGCGATGGCTGATCGACTTCGTCGACAACCTCGCGAACACACGGTTCCAGGAAGCGATCAAGGACGTGCGCGCGGCGCGGGATCCCTGGGAGAAAGCCCTGTTCACCGGGCAGCCGGAATTCGAACGGAAGACGCTCGATCTCTACAAGGACGACCCCGAAGCCGCCCGGAAGCGATTGACTGATTACTCGGTGAAGGTGCAGAGCGAAGTGCCGGGCATCTACGTCAAGCTGCGAAATGAGCTGATCACCAAATACACCAACAACCGTGAGTAGCCGGCCTCAAGGATAGAGTTGTGGCGCCTGGATGCCGAAGGGCACGATGGACTTGATGACGGGCGATTCCATGCCGGTCAATTTTCCGTCGGCGGCCCTGAGGGAAGACAAGGGCGGGTAGGCTGCGGCGGCGATCAGGCCGGCCAGCGCAATCGCCGCAAGCAAGGCCCAGCAGAGAGCCCTGAGTTCGCGGCCGCCGGGCGGCTCGATCTGAGGAAGCGCCTCGGGGTCGGCGTCGACGGGCGTGGCGCGAAGGCGCTGTTCCACGACGTTGTCGATCACGATCCAGACAGCGATGACGGTCAGAACGCCTGCGGCGCTCATGAAGCCCCAGTTGCAAAGGGGATTGACCGTGCGCGCCGGGGCCAGAATCTGCGCCGCTTATTGTGTCAGGCCCTGGATGACGATGTCGATCACGCCTGGCAGGGAGCCGGCCACGGCCCCGAGGATCGTGCCGGCGAGGAGCATCGGAGTCAGCAACCGCGCGGGGGCGTATTCGAGCAGACGCTGAAGAGCCGCGCCCGCCAAGCCGGTATTTCCCGCCACGCCGGCTCCCAACGCCATGACCAGGATCACTCCCCGCGGCGGAAAGGCGACGTAGGCCGGGACGACGTCCTCCATCGTTCTGACGAGGGCGGCGGGGCTCAATTGATTGACCACCCGGAGGGGCGCTCCGGTCCGCGGGTCCGTGAGCCCGCAGTCCACCGGCGCCAGAAGCGCGGAGAGAACCCAGACCAGCGCCAGGGCGATCATGAAATGCATCGCCGGGTCCGGCCGCCTGTTGCCAACTTGCTCGACCCAATCGAGAAAGCGGTTCTTCGGTGGATTGCGCATGGAGTGTCCTGTCCCAGGAAGGTCCACTCAGTATCCACGGGCGTCGCCGAGGCTCTGCTATTCTGAAAAATTGAAGCTGGCCGTGGTACGTGAGGGCTGCCGCCGCCCGCGCATACCGGCTCGCCGGCAGGATCGAGGTTCCCTATGTCCGGACATTCCAAATGGGCGACGATTAAGCACAAGAAGGCTGCGCTTGACGCCAAGCGCGGCAAAGTTTTCACACGCCTCATCAAAGAAATCGTGATCGCCGCGCGCAGCGGCGGCGACCCCGACTCCAACGCGCGGCTCCGGACCGCCATCGCCGCGGCGAAAGCCGTCTCCATGCCCGCCGACAATATCAAGCGGGCCGTGATGCGCGGCACGGGCGAACTGGAAGGCGGACAGATCGACGAGATTATGTTCGAGGGCTACGGCCCCGGCGGGGCGGCCATTCTCGTCCTGACGGCGACCGACAATCGAAACCGCACCGTGAGCGAAATGCGCCACATGTTCTCCAAGAACGGCGGTAATCTTGGCGAACTCGGCAGCGTCGCATGGATGTTCGATCGGAAGAGCCAGGTGGTCATCGAGAAGGAAAAGGCCGGCGAAGAGCAGATGATGAACTTTGCTCTCGAAGCAGGGGCCGACGACGTGAAGGACGCCGACGACACATGGGTCGTGCTCTCCCCGCCCGAGATTCACGCCCACGTCCTCGAAGCCCTCGAAAAAGCCGGCATTCCCACCGTCTCGGCGGAGATCGCCATGATCCCCAAGACGCCCATGGAGATCGAAAACAAGAATGTCTCCGGCATGATGCGGCTGCTCGAGCTGCTCGAAGAACATGACGACGTGCAGAACGTCTACACGAACGTGGAATTCAGTGAAGAGCAGATGGCGGCTGCCGAGAAATAAAGGCGCGCCAATGGCGCGGGAGAACGAGGGCTCGTGCGGGTACTGGGCATCGACTGCGGCAGCCAGGTCACCGGGTATGGCGTCATCGACACCGATGGCACGCGGCACCGGTTGGTGGAAGCCGGCATCATCAAGACCGACCCTGGCGAGCCGCTGGCGCAGAGGCTTCTGGTTATCGGCGACCGGTTGCGGGAGATTATTGCTGAGTTCAGGCCGGAAGAGGCTGCCGTCGAGGACACCTTCCATCGCGTAAACGCCCGCACCGCGCTTCGTCTCACGCACGTGCGTGGTGTTGCGCTATATGTAGCGGCGCAGGCGGGGCTGCATTGCGGCGAGTACTCTCCGGCGTCGGTGAAACAGGCGGTGGCGGGAAACGGAAGGGCCGAAAAGGAGCAGGTGGAATGGATGGTTCGCGTACTGCTTGGGCTGGCGGCCCCCGTGCGTCCCATGGACGCCTCCGATGCGCTGGCCGTGGCCATCTGCCACGCCGCCAGAACCGCCGTGGCGGGGGTGGGGCGGTGAAGGCGCTGCTGCTGCTGGCCGCAGCGGCGCTGTGCGCCGCGCAGGAACAGCCGCGGCTGGTTCTGAAGAAGCAATTCCCCGGCAGCAAGCCCGAGTACACGGAGATTCGCCTTGCCCGCGATGGCGGCGTCGAGTACCTGGAAGCCCCCGAGGACCTCGATCCCATCAAGTTCAAGCTCTCGCCGAACGAAACCGAGACGATCTTTCTTCTCAGCGACAAGCTCGATCACTTCAAGCGGCCTCTGGAAAGCGGGTTGAAGGTCGCCCGCGTGGGCGATAAGACCTTTGCCTGGCTTCAGGGCGAAGAACGCCATGAGGTGAAGTTCAACTACACTCTCGATCCCGACGGGCAGGCATTGCTCGACTGGTACGAGCGGATGTGCGAATCCGCTTACCACAAGATCGAGCTTGAACGGACGGTCAAGTTCGACCGGTTGGGCGTCAACCAATCCCTGCTGAAGCTGGAAGCGGCCTGGGATCGAAAGAGGCTTGTCGCGGTGGATCAGTACATTCCGCTCCTGCAGCGTGTGATTAAGAACGAGAGCTATCTGAACATGGCCCGCGAACGGGCGCGGAAACTGGTGGATCTATTCACGGCCCCGCCGCCGGCGGCGGAAGAGGCCAAGCCTTGAGGTTGCGCCTGCTCTGCGCCGGGCTCGCGATCTGGGCCGGAGTCTCGTTGGCTGTACCGGCGCAGAAGCCCGCCAGGAAAAGCGCGGCCGGGAAGGCCCCCGCGCCCGCCGCCGCGCAATCCGAAGAGGACGCGCTGGAACAGGCTTTGCGGGAGGCCGGGTCGAGCCAGGTCGAATACACACGCGCGCTCGAACGGCATTTGAAGCGATTCCCCAGCTCAGACAAGAAGGACGAAATCCTGCGGGTTCTCGCTCAGAACGCGCTCGAGCAGCGAGACTCGAAGCGCGTTCTCCTCTACGGCCTTCCCGTGATCGCCTCCGGGAGCAAGAATATCGCTCTCCACGACGCCGCCTGCCGCGCTCTCCTTCAGCGCAGCGCGGAGGGGGACGCGGCCAGAGCGCTGGGGCTCGCCAGGAAGATGAGCGAACTCATCGAAGAGCAGCAGAAGACGCTTGAAGAGGAAAAGGGGTTCAGCGCCGCCCGCGCGCGGCGGCTTGACGACTTGCGCTCGGCCGCGGCGAAGTCGGCGCTCTATGAAGGGCGCGCTTTCCGGCAGATGGGCGATACGGCCGGCGCCCGCACCGCGCTGGACCGGAGCTGGTCGATCTTCGCGCTCGAAGACACCGCGCGCGAACGGAGCGCATTACTTGAACAAACGGGCGAGAAAATGGGCGCAGCCGAAGCGTTCGCCGACGCCGTCGCCACCGGCGGGCTCGACCTCACCGATCCTGCGGACCGGCTCCGCCTCACCAAGCTGGCCGGCGACCTGGCCGGCCGCCTTCTTATCGAGGCCTGGGCGCGATCCGAGCAGAGAAACAGGGAACGTGAAGCGCGGCTCAAGGCGGTGGACCCGAACTTCGGCGCCAAGGAGATCCTGGACTACACTCTCAGCTCCGTCGAAGGGCCCCCGTTGCGCCTGAAGTCGCTGCTTGGCAAGGTGGTGGTGATCGACTTCTGGGCTACGTGGTGCGGTCCCTGCCGCGCACAGCATCCGCTCTATGAACAGGTGAAGCGGAGGTTCGCCGGCCGCGATGACGTCGTCTTCCTCGCCGTTTCGACCGACGAGAACCGCAATTCTGTTGCTCCATTTCTCGAGTCGATGGGCTGGTCGAAGTCGGTCTATTACGAAGACGGGCTGGCCTCGAGCCAGCGGATCTCTTCGATCCCGACTACCATGGTGCTCGACCGTGAAGGCGGCGTAGCCAGCCGTCTGCACGGATTCGCCGCCGACACCTTCGTCGACATTCTGACCGCGCGCATCAAGGCGGCGCTTGGCGAGCCGGAGTGAGCCGATGGCGTTCGACCGCATTATCTGGATCGTTCTCGACAGCGTTGGTCTTGGCGCGATGCCCGACTGGCGTGAGTTTCTCGACGACATGCCCGGCGACACTCTCGGCCACTGCGCCGCGCTGCGGCCCCTCAAACTGCCGAACCTGAGGGCCTTGGGCCTCGCCAACATCCGGCCTCTCGAACACCTTCCGCCGGTGGAGTTCCCCGTTGGGGCGTTCGGGCGCTGCGCCTTGAAGAGCCCCGGCAAGGATACGACCACCGGGCATTGGGAGATGGCCGGCGTCATTCTCGACAAGCCGTTTCCTCTTTACCCAAATGGTTTTCCGGCCGATCTGATGAGCGAGTTCGAGAGGCGGATCGGCCGGGCGACGCTCGGCAACCGGACCGCCTCCGGGACCGAGATCATCAAGGAACTGGGTGAACTCCATCTGCAAACCGGCTCCCCGATCGTCTACACCTCCGCCGACAGCGTGTTCCAGATTGCCGCGCACGAGGAAGTGATCCCGGTCGGCGAGCAGTACAGGATCTGCGAAATCGCCCGGGACCTGCTGCGGGGCGAGCATGAGGTGGGCCGCGTGATCGCAAGGCCGTTCATCGGTAAACCCGGCGCGTTCTCCCGAACCGCCAACCGCCACGATTACGCCGTGCCGCCGCCTGCAGGGATGCTGCTCGACGTCCTGAGCCAGCGGGGCGTTGAAGTCGTGAGCGTTGGAAAGATCGCCGATGTCTTCCTCGGCCGCGGCGTCACTCGCGGGTTCAAAACGAAATCGAACGCCGACGGCATGGCGCGGACGATTGAGGCGATGAACGCCGCGCCGCGCGGCCTCATCTGGGTCAATCTCGTCGATTTCGATTCGCTCTACGGTCACCGCAACGATCCTGAAGGCTACTCGAAGGCGCTTGAGGAGGTGGACGCATGGCTGCCCGAATTGCAGTCTGCGATGCGCCCTGCCGATCTGGCCATCCTGACCGCCGACCACGGCTGCGATCCGGTCACTCCTTCCACGGATCACAATCGCGAATACGTTCCATTGATCGCGTTCGGAGCGCAGGTGCGCCAAAGCCTGAACCTCGGTACACGGACTTCACTGGCCGATATCGGGCAGACCGTTGCGGCCAATTTCGGCGCCGTTGTCCCCGCCGGCGATTCCTTTCTGCGGGAGATCGCTGCTTAGCCGCAGGCCCCGGACGACGCCGCGCGCGTTCGGTCTCGGGCGGCTCAACGCCCTTGAGCCGCATGGAGGCGATTACATTTCCGTAGCGCGGCGGAGAGTGGAAA
>CAYWST010000092.1:0-16142 GCA_964461075.1 uncultured Solibacteraceae bacterium
AAGGCCGTCCTCGCCCCAGAACAGATCGAGGAGTTGCTTGCGTTTCTCCTCGGATAGAGCGCTCATCCCCCCGTATTCCTGGGGGTTCTTCCTGTAGTTGCGGGTCTGGGGGACCTCGACGTAGTTGACGCCAAAACCGTCCCATTCCTGAAGCGGGCGAGCAAAGCCGGCTTCCAGGGCGGCGGGGCGGGGCTGGGCGGAAAGCAGAAGAGGCAGGAAGAAAAGTCCAGGCAGGCGTGACATGACAGCTACCATGCTATGGCCGCGAGCCGGATTCCGGGAGTAAGTGGGGGTTAATCGGGGGTGAATTCGCGTGTCTGGGTTATGATGTCGGTGCGGTGCGCAGTTCTTCCGGGGAGATCGAGAAAAGAGAGAGGCAGGCCCTGCTGAACAGGATCCTGGCCTGTCCGCAGTTCGCGCACGCCTACTCGCTGAGGAGGATCCTGGAGTATCTGGTCAAGCGCGCCGAGGATCCCGCGGGGAACGCGCCGAAGGAATACGATATCGCCGTCGAGGCGCTGGGGAGACCTGAACGGTTCGACCCGAAAACGGATCCGATCATTCGCGTGAGCATTGCGGGGATTCGCGAGCGGCTGCGGAACTACTTTGAAAACGAGGGGCGGGAAGAGAAACTCCGGTTGTCGATCCCGAAGGGCCAATACCGCGTGCTGTATGAGATGGAGGGTCAGCCGGTGGTTGAGACGCGCGGCCCGTCCGCGGCGCGGGAGCGTTTTTGGGCGCCCTACTTCAACAGCCGGTCTCCCAACATTCTGATCTACACGGAGGTGCTGTTCTTCCGGGACGAGCACTGGACCTACGTTCGAAACATTTACGTGAACGACCGCGCCAGAGGCGCCTCGGAACTGGCCGCGAAGGGGATTGGGCTCGATCCGGCGACATTGAGGCCGTCGTTTCATTTTGTCTCAGCGGGCGAAATGCATACGCTGCTTACGATCCAGCGGGCCTTTCACGAGATGCATCTCGCGTTGGACATCAAGAACTCGCGGTTCTTCTCCTGGCAGGAGATGCAGGGGACTAATCTGATTCTGCTGGGCAGCTCACGGACGAATCCCTTCCTGCACTCGCTGCAGGGGAAAGAGCCGTTTCAGATGACCCAGGACTCCTTCGTGGATTCGGAAGCGCGCGATGGCGAACAGAAGGAGTACAAGGGGCGGCATTTTTTCGAGGGCGAGTTGGAACGAGGGGTGGAGTATGCGCTGGTGACCCGCCGGCCGGGAATCGAGCCGGGCTCGGCGATCACGCTCATCGCGGGAACCCATGGACGGGCGATCGAGGGCGCCGGGCAGTTTCTGGCAAGAGAGGATCGCCTGGCGACGCTTTTCGACGCTCTGGGCCTGGGGCCGAAGGACGCCGTTCCGGCTCATTTTCAAGCCCTGTTGCGCGTCGACCTCATCGATTACATCGAAGAAGTGGTGAACGTGGAAATGGTTGCGCTCCGCGTGGTGGGATGAGAAGATCCGCCCGTCTGGTAAACTAGGAGTTTCCAGCCACATCATAGGAGTGTCTTGCGTTTATGATTCAGGCGACCCAACTGCGTCCCGGCATGGTGGTGAAGTTCAACAATGAACTGCACTCCGTGTTCTCGATGACCCACCGCACGCCGGGCAACCTTCGGGGTTTCGTCCAGGCGAAGATGCGGAATCTGCGATCAGGCTCGATGATCGAGCACCGGTTCGCGTCGGAAGACCGGATTGAGAAGGCCGTGCTCGAAGAGCACGAGATGGAGTATCTCTACGACGACGGCGAGTTCTACTACTTCATGAACACCGAGAGCTACGAGCAGATTCATCTGACGAAGGATTTTCTCGGCGATTGCGTGGAGTACCTGATCCCGCAACTCAAGGTGACGGTGGTGTTTTACGAAGGCAAGCCGATCAGCGTGGAGCCGCCGCAGACGGTGGACATGAAGGTGATCGAAACGGAGCCGGGCATCAAGGGCGCGACCGTTTCCAACGTGCAGAAGCCGGCGAAGCTGGAAACAGGGCTGACGGTGGCGGTGCCGCCGTTCGTGAACATCGGCGACGTGATTCGCGTGAACACCTCCGAGGGGACCTACCAGGAGCGGGTGACAACCGCCTGAGATAAGCTTGGGTTTCATCTCCCGCAACGCCGGGAGAGGCGACCCATGCAATCATCGCTCTGCTACTCAATCCTCCTTGCGGGCGCGGTCTGCGCCGCCGAGGTCAAGTACATGCCGCTTGATCCGCCGGTGAGGATGCCGGACGGCTCGCAGTTTCTCACCTGGTCCGACGCGACGCGGTACGCGCGCACTTACCATGTCGATCAATCGCATCCGCGGGCGTCGGATGAGAATCCGGGGACGGAGAGGCTCCCGTTCAAGACGGTGAACCGCGCCGCGCAGGTGGTGAAGGCGGGCGAACGCGTGTGGATTCACTCGGGCGTCTACCGCGAGATGGTGGAACCGCGCTTCTCCGGCGAGGGCTCGGAGCGGATGATCGCTTACGAGGCCGCGCCCGGTGAGCGGGTGGTGCTGAAGGGGTCGTGCGTGCTGGAGAGCCGGTGGGAGAGGTCCGCGCGGGCCATCGGAGGCGGCCGGCTTTCCCAATACTCGCGCAAACTTTGGATGACGACGCTGCCCGATTCGGCGATTGCGCAGCAGCAGAATCCTTTTGCCACGCCCAACGCCACGGATGAAGAGATGGACCTCATGCCTTGGGCGCTGAGCTGGAAAGGGCGGCTTCCCTACACGCTAAAGCGCGGGCTTCTGTTTCAGGGCGGCCGGCGCATGACGCAGCTTGCGGCTTACGAAGACCTGATCCGGCTGCCGGGGTCGTATTGGGTGGCCGAGGATGGCAGAACGGTGCATATCCACGCCTTCGGCGGGGGCGACCCGAACAAGGCCGTCTTCGAGGCCGCCGTTCAGCCGCATATCTTCAAGCCGCGTGAAGCCGGCCTGGGGTTCATCCGGGTGAGCCGGCTGGTGATTGAGCATTGCGCGAACAGTTTTCTGCGAACCGGGATCGGCGCATTGTTCACCAGGGGCGGGCATCACTGGCTCATTGAAGGCAACACGGTGCGTCATGCGAACTCGGTGGGAATCGAGATCGGCTTCGACGTCTTCGAGAAGAAGGACAAGCGCTGGACGCGGCGGCAGGATCCGGATCTCGGCCACACCATCGTGAGGAACAATATCATCCAGGACTGCGGCACGGCGGGCGTTCGCGGCCACACCAACAGCCATGCGCTGGTCGAGCAGAACGAAATCACCGATTGCGGATGGCAGGACGCCGAGTATCACTGGGAAACGGGCGGAATCAAGCTGCTGATCAACACGGGCACGCTGGTCAGGAACAACCATATCGCGAGGATCGAGGGCGGCGGCGGCGTCTGGCTCGACTGGAACAACAAGAACTCGCGAGTCACGGGCAACGTCATTCGCGACATCAGCAGCGTTCAGGGCGCGGTGTTCGTCGAGGCGTCGCAGTCGCCGAATATGGTTGACAACAATGTGTTCTGGAACATCGACGGACAGGGCGTGCGAGCGGCGGACACGGATTTCCTGGTGGTGGCGCACAACCTGTTCGGCCGGGTGAAGGACGATCTCGTCATGGCTCGCGTGGCCACCAACCGGGCGCTCGGCGGGCGCAAGCTCACCGCCACGAACAACCGCGTGGTGAACAATGTGTTCGTCGAAGCGGAGCGTCCGTTGAATTTGGGCGATCCAAGCAATCGGGCTGAAAACAACGTCTACATGAAACGGCCGGGGCAGGCTGGGCTCAAGCCGCTCGATGCGGAGAATGGGAGCGTCCTTATGGAAGGCACGGCCGTTTTCGATTACAAAACCTTGACGCTGTCTTGGCGCCGGGGGGGCGCGCTACCGTGCGCGCCGATGATTGGAGGGGTGAGCCGGGACTTTCACGGCCGCGAGCGACAGGCTGACCTGAATACCGCGGGTCCGTTCTCAGGGCTCCGGGGGCCGGCCGAATTCCTCTTGCAGCCCGGATCGTCAATCGCCCGGTTCCGGTAGTAGATTGAAGCGATGGCGGAACTGGAAGAGAACGCAGATCTGGAGTTTGAGGAAAGCCCCGAGATCATCTGCGCGGCGTTTGGAGGGGACGGCGAATGGGCCCGGCGCGTGCTCGAAGAGGATCCCTCGCAGACGGAGACGCGGGACTCGTTTCTCGGGACGACTCCGCTGATCATCGCGTGCCACCGCTGGGCGACGCAGCGCGGATTCAGGGAGGTTGTGCATGCGCTGCTGGAGGCCGGAGCGAACGTCAATGCGCGCGAGCGAGCCAGCGGGACGACGGCGCTCCACTGGGCGGCGGAGGCGGGCAATCCCGATCTGATCGAACTTTTGACGGAGAAAGGCGCCGACATGGCGGCGGTGGACGGCTGGTATCACCTTGCGCCGCTGGGCTGGGCGACGCTGGTGGACTGGGCGCCCGATTTCCGCAACGACAAAGACGGCGCGGCGGAGAAGCTGCTGGAACTGGGCGCCCGGCTGGATCTGTTCTCCGCGGTCATCCTGGGAGAGGCGGGCCAGTTGGCCGAAGCGCTTGAAGAGAACCCGGCCGCCGCGCAGGAGCGGCTCGGTTTTCTCGGGCAGGGGCAGCAGCCGCTCCACCTCGCCGTCGTGCGGGGGAACTGGCTGATGGCGGCGACGTTGATCGATGGCGGTGCGGACATCAATGCGCTGACGGGATGGGGGCTTTCACCGCTGGCGCTGGCTTACGGCGCCAAGGACGAAGCGATGGTGGAGCGGTTGCGATATTCGGGGGCGACGGACGACCTGAGCTCTCTGTTGTACTCAGGCAACCTGAAGGCGGCTCGCGAGGTTCCTATCGAGGAGGCCCACAAGTTCCTCATCCACGCCTGCGTCAGAGCGGGGAAGACGGAGGCCGTGAGGCTGCTTCTGGATCGTGAAGCGGACCCGCTTGTCCGGGTCCCCTACGTTCTCGATGAACAGCCCGGGGAACTGTCGGCGGTCGAAATGGCCATGCATGGCGAGAACGCCGAACTCGTCGAGCTCTTCCAGCAACGCGGTTTTCTCACCCAAGGCTGATCAGGGCTGCGCAGCGGCGGCCTTTCGGGCTTCGTCGATCAGATCCTGGGGGAGGCCGCTCCTCGCCGCCACCTGGCTCCACATCCGGGCGCTCTCTCTTCGGGCTTCGCCGGCGGAAGACCGTTCGCCGAGGATGTCGAAAACGTCGGCCGACCATGCTTTGACTCGCGGCGGCCAGCCGGCGGCCCTCGAGTACTGCGCTTCAAGGGCCGCGACTTCAGCGGCGAGATGCTCGATTCTGCGAACAAGAGCGAGGGCGCCCTGGCGGTCCCCTCTTCGGGCAAGTTCCAGGGCCCAGTTTTGATAGACGGAGATGCTGAGACGCCTGACGTAATAGTGTCCCGGGTCGGCGGCAATGGCCCGGCGCGCAAGGACGTCGATTGCGCTCCACTCAGAGCTTGCGCGCGAAAACTGACCGGCTTGGCGAAGCCGTTCAGCAAGGCTGCCGCGAAACTCGATGAGGAATCTCAAGGTCGATTTGGGTTCTCCCGGTTCAATCCGGCGGAGCAGGGCGAGGCACTTCTCGAGGAGTGCAATGGCCTGGGGATCGCCGGGAGAGTAAGCGGCGGCGCGGCGGCCGAATCCGATGGCGTAGTCGTAGATGGCGGTCTCGTTTTCGGGGTCGCTCTTGTAAAGCCATTCCGATTGCTCAGCGCCTTTCAAGTAGGCACTGAGCGCCTGCTTAAGGCGGGCAGGCCCGATCTCGACCCTGGGGCCGAAAGCGCCGGTGTAGGAGGCCGGGCCCAGCGGACCGAGAAAGTGATCGCCGAGATGGAACCAGGCGAGCATGAGATTCCGCCGGGCGCTGACATTGGCAGGCTCCATCGCCACGACGCGAGCCTGGATTTCGACGTTCCGGTTCAGGTACTTTACGGTCTCGGCGTCATTGCCATCCGCCTCGGCGACCTTGGCGGCCTGCGAGTAGGACAGGCCGAGATTGGCGAGCGTGTCGGCGTTGACTGGGCGGCGCGCAAAGACGCGTTCGGCGACCTCGATGTGGCGGGGAATGAGTTTTCGCGCCGCTGGGCTGCCGGTGAATATGGAGATCAGTGAGTGTTGCGCCTCGCGCAACTCGTCCATCAGGTCGAGATCGTCGGGGTGGAGCAGGAGGGCGCCTTCGGCGGTTGCGATCGCTCGCTCCAACGATTCCATTGCGGCCGAGGCGCGGCCCGTGTCGGCCAGGTGTTCGCCGGCGCGCGTGTAGAGGGCGGTGAGCGCGGCTGCGACGGCGGGCTCGCCGGGCGCCCTTGGAGCCAGCGGCTCGAGGATGGCGCGGGCTTTCTCATAATAGACCGCGGCCTCTTCGGGGCGGCCGAGGCTGGGCCGGCTGAAATCGTGCGCCAGGATCGCGACCTGCAGATAGCCTCGTGCGGTCTCGATTTGCAGAGCGCGATCGTTCCCGGCCTCTCTGGAGAGCGCATCGAGGTATTCGATTGCCGTGCGAATCACGACCTCCTGCGCCTTGGTGGAGGCCGGAAGATCACGAATCGCCTTGTGGACGTCGCCGATCAAGGCGTTGGCGATGCGCCGGACCTGCTGAAACCGCCGTTCGGCCCGCCGCGCCTGAATCGAGGTCGCGATGATGCCGCCGATCAGCGTGACCAGCAGCAGTCCCGCGGCCGCCAGCGGCTTCCAATGCCGCCGGGCGAACTTGGACGCGCGATACAACTGACTGTCCTGCCTCGCCCGGATGGGACGGGATTCAAGATGGCGGCGGATATCGCCGGCGAGCGCTGCGGCGGAGGCGTAGCGGCGGTGGGGATCCTTCTGAGCGGCCGTCAATACGATGGTATCGAGGTCGCCGTGAAGCGCCCGGGCAAGAAGGCGATCGCCGCGCGCGGCCGCGCACGCGCTCGGCGCGGCGGTTTCGGTTCCGCAGATCGAGCGGTCGAGCGCAACAGGGGAAGAGGTGTCGGCCTTCTGCGCGCGTTCCCCGGTCAGGAGTTCGAACAGGACGAGGCCGAGCGAGTAGACGTCGGTGCGCGTGGTCACCGGCTGGCCGCGCAGTTGTTCGGGGCTGCAATAGTCGGGCGTTCCGGCGGCGAACCCCGTATTCGTCAGAGAGTCCTCCGATTGATCCACGAGTTTTGCGATTCCAAAGTCCAGCAATCGGACTGAGCCGCCCGAGACAAGGATATTGGCCGGCTTCAGATCCCGATGGATCACGAGATTCTGGTGTGCGTACTCGACGGCGTCGCACACCTGGAGAAACAGGCGGAGCCGCTCCGGTACAGGCAGATCGAGGCCGGCTGCGTACTTGTCGATGGGAGTCCCTTCGACGAACTCCATGACGAAGTACGGAATGTTCTCCGCGGTGGCGCCGCCGTCGAGAAGCCGTGCGATGTTTGGATGCTCGAGGTTGGCCAGGATCTGACGCTCGTGGCGGAAACGCTGCAGGAACTCGGGCGAGTACGCGGCTCTCGTCGATACCTTGAGCGCGACGCGCTTCCTGAACTCGTCATCGTCCCGGACGGCCTCGAAGACTACTCCCATGCCGCCCCGCCCGATCTCCCTGACAATCCGGTAAGCGCCGATGCGGCGGCCAGCGAAGTCGATCTCTTCCGGCGGCTCGATGCGAGCGATTCCCTCGACGACCTCCGCGATCCTCGCACCGCGGGAGCGGTCGTGCTTGAGGAGCGAGACAATCAGAGCCAATAGATCCTCGTCGCCGGCGCACTCCCTCCTGAGCAGACGCTCCTGCTCGGCTTCAGAGAGGTCGGCGGCAAGATCAAATATTTCTTCTACGCGCTTCCAGCGCCCGGTGTCCATCAGCCCTCTCGACTCAAGGCCCAATCTACATAGCGTAATCAGCCGTCGGATGTTTCATCGCGTGAGCCGCTCAGTGAGCCATGCTTCGGCGAGCCGCTGCTCGCGATGGGCGGTGGCGACAGAGACTTCCAGCAATTCGGCGATCTCCTCCAGGGTGAGTCCGCCAAAATAGCGGAGTTCGATGATTCTCGCCTTGCGCGGGCTGAACTCCTGGAGCTGGTTGAGAGCCTCGTGAACCGTCAGAAACTTCTCGGCGGTCTGAGGCGCGTACGAGTTGATCGTATGGAGCGGCACGTTAGCCGCCCCGCCGCCGCGCTTGTCCGCTTTGATTGATCTGGCATGGTCAACCAGAATCTGGCGCATCAGTTGCGCGGCGAGCGCGAAGAAGTGCTTTCGGCTCTCGAAACTGAGATTCCCGGCCGAGGCAAGGCGCAGGAAAGCCTCGTTGATCAGAGCCGTGGGTTGCAGGGTGTGGCCGGGACGCTCACGGCGAAGGTAGGCCGCGGCGATGCGGCGCAGTTCGGGGTAGACGACCGCCGAAGCGCGATCGAACGCCTGGTGGTCTCCGGCGCGCCACCTCGCCAGCAGGCTGGTAATGTCAGGCGATCCGGCATTCGGGTCCGGCTGCGACATTGCACGAGTGTAGCAAACGGCCGATCCGCGAAAACTCCCCATCCCGCGGCAAAAACGGCGCCGCTTTCCGCTTGTCCAGTTGAAAGGGGGGCACGCAAGTGCTTTCAAGAGTGATTCGTATTGTAACGGGCGCGGCGCTGACCGGATGTCTGGCGGCGGCGGCCCAACTGCCCATGATCGGGGCGTCGTATGGACAGACGGTCCGGCTTGTCATCACGGCCGGGGATCCAATCCCGACCGAGGGTGTCGCGCGGTGCTCGGCGGTAGCTCGAATCGTCACACGGGAACTGCTGCCGGCGGCGGCGAAGAGCTTCGATCTGGGTCCTGGAGAATCGGGCTTTGTGGATGTGAATATCAATCCGCTTGCGGAGCGGCTCCGCCGGCGCGTGGAGCTCCTGCCGGCGGTGCAGGTCCTCGCCGGCAGTTGCTCGGCTTCGATTGAGGTCTTCGAGAACTTCACGGGCCAAACGATGGCGCATCTGCAATTCGGGCTACTGCTGCCGGCGGTCAGACTGACTTCCGCGATGGAGGGACTTGCTCCGGTGGGCGGGACCACCAACCAGATCCTGCGGTTGGGCGCGATTCGCGGCTTCGACCCGCAGCCGGACCCTCCGGGGTGCAACGTGCTGCTCGGCTTTGCCGATGCGCGCGGGAACGCTGTCGGGCCAGTCAAGGCGATCAACCTGTCTCCCGGAGCCAGCGACTTTGTGGATCTCGATTTCGGATTGCTGCTCCCGGCGTCTGGCGCTCCTCTGCGGACGCAGAGGTTCGTACGGCCGAGGCTTCTGCTGCCCGCGGCCGGAGGCGGCGCCATGGGCGGGTGCGCGGTGAGCGTTCAGGTTTTCGACAAGCTGACCGGGTGGACAAATATCGCCTACACAGCCAAATAGACAAATAGAGAAAAACGATGAACAGAAGATTCTCTTTCCCAATTGGTGCGTCCGGAACCGGTCTGTTGCTGGCGTTGTGCATGGCGTCGATGAACCTGGCCGCCGCGCCGCTCTATCAGCTCTCATCGCAGCGCTATTTCGGGGAGGCGTCGGGCCGCGTCAGCAACACAGGAAGCCAGCCGTTCACAAGCGCAACGAACGCCGAGCTGCCCATCAGCTATAACGACGGCAACGTGTACCTTGGCCGCAGCGCGATTCGAAACGGCTCGGTGGTGATGGAGGCAAAGACCTCCGTTGCCATCAACCAGCAGGTGACGACGGACAACGTCTTGGGCGAGCTGGCGAGAGATCGCGTCGTCTTCTACGACTCGCTGGTGGTGACCGGCGGCACGGGCACAGCGTATTTGTCGCCGGTCGTGCATATCAGCGGGACTTTCAACGACGGAAGCAGCCTGCTCGTCGCGCGCCTAGACGCTTGTTTCGGAACAAGCACCTGCACGATCCTGTCCGTCCCGGGCGGGTTCTCGACAGGAGGCGCGCAGGCGTTTGACCTCGTCTGGTCGCCTTCTCCCTCGGTCAACCCGCCTGGGTTCGAGATCACATTTGGAGACACGGAGACCGCGTTCATGTTCTTCGGAGCCGCCGTATTTGCCCTGGGAGGGACGGGAGTGGACGTTCCCGCGGGGAATTCGGCTTCGGCGGATTTCGAGTTCGTCCTTCAGGGGTACCGGGTCCTGGATGAAAACGGGGATTTGATTCCGGGCGCCGTGGTCCACTCTGAAGCCCTGACCGCGCAGGCGCCGGAGCCGGAATCGGCGGCGATGGGCGCGATCGGCCTGGCGCTGTTCCTGGCCTTCTCCCGAAGGAAGCGCTGATTCACTGACGGAAGACAAAAAGCCGGCTCGGGGCGTCCTCGGGCAGAAGGTAGATGAATCCATCGCGAACATCGAAGCCTTCCTGTCCGAACGGGACGCCCCGGTCTGTTTTGCCGGTAGGGATGATCTGGAGCGGCCTGAAGGTCTCAGGGTCGAGCCATTCGATCGCGCCCGGGCCGGAGCCGGCGAGCGAACCGTAGCGATACTTGAGCTCCTGGTAACGGGTGCGGGAGGGGTTTGCGCGGACTGCGAGCAGTGCGCCTTCGGGCGACCACTCGTATAGTTTGCGCGCATCCCAGTTGCCGCCAATCAGGCGGCTGCCGGCCCACGTCAGGCAGCCGATGTGATCGCCGGCGTCGAAGCTTGAGATGAGTTCCAACGTCTGGCGCGAGCGGCGCTGAATGGTGGTTTTCCCGTCGCGTTTGTACTCGGCGACCGGAATCCAGATCGACTCGGCGTCGATGTCAATGCCGCCCGGGTGGTACCGTGCGCCCTGCTGGATTTCGACTTCCCGGAGCCGCTTCCCGGTTTCGGTTTCGTATTCGAAGAGGAAGCCTTTGCCGGAGGGGCGGTCGACCGCGGTAACGTACAGCAGGTTGCCGCCGACGGCAATGCCCTGAACATGGTGAGTCTCCCCTTCGAGCGTCACGGTCCGCACGAGGGTGAGATCGCCAGCCGGTTCAGCGGCGAAGCTCGCTGCGAAGAGCAGACTCGAGAGCTTCCACATCGGTGTTGTCATTGTAGAAATGCGTTGATACACGGAGCAGGCCGTAGCGGGCGCTGACCTGGATATCGCGAGCCTTGAGCGAGCGCGCCAAGGCGCTCGAATCGACGCCTTCAAAGCGGAGAGCTGCGATTGGCGAGTCGTGATGCGGCAAAGCCCCGCCGCCGAGGCGGACGGCCACTTGACGAACCTGCCTGGCAAGGGCGAGGCTGCGGGCTTCGACGGCGGACATCCCGGTTTCGAGCAGAAAGTCGACGCTGGCCTCAAGCCCATAGAGAACCATCGAGGAGAGCATCCCGCCTTCATACTTTTCGGCCGAAGCGGCAAAGACGGGCGCGCCCTGATGGAGGTTGTCCACGCTGCGCCAGCCTTCGTGCGATCGCCATCCGATGCTCAACGGCTCCAGCCGCTCGCGGAGGCGCTTGTGGACGGCCATGAACCCCGCGCCGTTTGGAGCGAGCATCCACTTGTAGCAGTTGACGGCGAACATATCGGGCTCGAGGGCGGAGAAGTCAAAGTCCAGCGCGCCCGCGCTTTGCGTGCCGTCGACGTAGAAGACCGCGCCGGTTTCGCGGCAGCGCGCCGCGACGTCTGCGAGAGGGACGCGGAAACCAGTCGAGTAGTTGACCGAGGAGACTGAGACGAGGCGCGTCCGCGCGTTGATGGAATCGAGGAATTGCGGCCAGGGCGTTTCCCGCACCACGACGCCCCGCGCGGCGAGATGCTTCGGCGCGTAGATCTGGTTGGGGAATTCGTTGTCGAGGATGGCGATCTCGTCACCCTCGCGCCAATCCATGCCGGCGGTCAGGAGTCCGAGTGCGGCGGCCGCGTTAGGGATGAAAGCGACGTCGGAAGCTTTGCAGTTGATGAGCCGTGCGAGTTTTTCGCGGAGCCGGTCGTGGTCATCGAACCAGGAGAGGAAGTCGGCGCACGCATTCGCCTGCCGGCGATCGAGGTGCGCGCGCATCGCCGCCACTGTCCGCAGGGAGAGCTGGCCGAACGTGGCCGTGTTCAAGAACGCCCTACCTTCGAGAGCCGGGTACTCCCGCCGGATGGCCGCCCAGTCAGGCATGGGGGTAGGATTTCGCGGCGTTGATCTTCTCCTTGATCCAGCCGGCGGCTTCGGAGAGGGGCACTTCCGATTTCTCCCTGGTGCGGCGCTCGACGATCTCGACGAAGCCGTCCACCAGCCGTTTGCCGATGACGATGCGCCAGGGAATCCCGATCAGATCGGCGTCCTTGAAGCGGACTCCGGGGCTCAGGTCGCGGTCATCGTAGAGCGCGTCGACTCCAAGCCGCTTGAGTTCGCCGTAGAGCGCTTCCGCCGCCGAGCGGAGGCTCTCATCGGAGATTTTGACCGGTGTGACCACCACCTCGAACGGCGCGATGGAGACGGGCATCGAGATTCCGTCCTTGTCGGCGAACAGTTCGACGGCCGCGCACAGGATCCGTTCAAGGCCGATTCCGTAAGAGCCCATGATGACGGGTACTTCGCTGCCGTCCTGCGTGAGCACGTTCAGGCCCATGGAGTGCGAGTACTTGTAGCCGAGCTTGAAGATGTGGCCGATCTCGACGCTCTTGTTGATTTCGAGAGGCGCGCCGGTTTCGATCTCCGTATCGCCTTCGGCGACTTGCCGGAAGTCGCCCCATGTAGCAGTGAAGTCCTCTCCGGGCGTGACGTTGAGGAGATGGTAGTCGTCGCGATTCGCACCGGTGATCATGTTGCGGCGGCCCCTGAGAGCCTCGTCGATGAAGATCGGGAACCGGGTGAAGCCCACGGGCCCGAGGCTGCCCGCCTCGGCGCCGAACCACTCCTTGATCTCCTGCGGGTGGGCGGGGCGGAACTCGCCGCAGCCGGCCACGGACTGGAATTTGGTTTCGCTCAACTGGTGATCGCCGCGAAGCAGCGCGATCAGGGGCCGGTCCTTGCCGTTTTCGCCGGTGGCCACAACAACCAGCGTCTTGATCAGCGAGGTAGGAGGCACTTTCAGAAAGGCCGCGACATCCTCGATCGACTTCCGGCCGGGCGTGTGGACCTCAGCGGGCTCGAGGTCTCCCTCGGGATCGGGCTGTGCGGCGGGCGCGGGGCGGGAGACCGCCTTTTCGAGGTTGGCCGAGTAACCGGTCTGCTTGCAGGTGACGACATAGTCCTCGCCGGCGGTTGTGCGGACCATGAACTCCTGGCTCTGGCTGCCGCCCATGGCGCCGGAGTGGGCTTCCACCGCGACGTACTCGAGACCGCAGCGATCGAAGATGCGGCAATAGGCCACACGATGCTTCTCGTAGCTCACATCGAGCCCCTCGGGGGCGAGGTCGAAGGAGTAGCTGTCCTTCATGATGAACTGCCGCACGCGCAGCAATCCGGACTTGGGACGCGGTTCGTCGCGGAATTTGGTCTGAATCTGATACCAGATCTGCGGAAGCTGCTTATAGCTGCGCAGCTCGCCGCGGGCCACATAGGTCATGACCTCTTCGTGCGTCATGCCGAGGCAGAGAGGGCGGCCGAAGCGATCCTTCAGGCGAAACATGTTGTCGCCCATAACGTCCCACCGGCCGGATTCCTGCCACACTTCGGCGGGGTTGAGCGCCGGCAGGTAGAACTCCTGGGCGCCGATCGCGTCCATTTCCTCGCGAACGATATTCGTAATCTTGAGAAGAGACCGCTGGGCCAGATAGAGGTAGTTGTACAGCCCGGCGCCCAACTGCCGGATATAGCCCGCGCGGAGCAGCAGCCGGTGGCTGACGACTTCAGCCTCGGCAGGATCTTCGCGCAAGGTGGGGATGAACAGACGGCTCCACTGCATGGTGATAAATAATCAGGCTAGCACTCGGATGGAGAAGAAGGCTTTGGCGATATGGGTGGCGGCGGTGGCGGTGCGGCTCGTGCTGGCCTTCGGATTCGGCAGGGTGGAGCACGGCTGGACCGAAACGCAGTTCATCGCCAGGAGCATTCTCGAAAGCAGCGAGTTCGGAAACCCCTATGCGATCCCGACCGGTCCGACCTCGCATGCCGGGCCCGTTTACCCGGCCATTCAAGCTCTGATCTTCGCGTGCTTCGGCTACGGCGAAGAAGCGGAGCGGGCGCGGATCGTCATGTCGATCGGGCTTGCCGGGCTCGAATATGCGCTGCTGCCCTGGGTGGGGCTGCGACTGGGGTTCGGCGGCCGGCCTGGCCTCGCGGCGGGATGGTTTGGCGCGCTTGCGCCGCTCCATTACTGGGGCGAAGCGATGGGCGTGTTCGAGAACACCCTGGCCGCGCTGATGCTGCTCGTGTTCACAGCGTGGGTTGCGCGGGACGAATCATTGGGGTGGCGGAAGGCCTCGGCGGCCGGCGCCTTCGCGGGGCTTATGCTTCTCACTTCTCCTTCGCTGTTGCTGGCGATCGCCGCGGTTGCGGTCTGGAGCGCGTGGAGAAAACCGGGCGCTCTCGCCGCCGGCGCAGCGGCGGCCTTGCTTGTGCTTAGTCCCTGGCTGGTGCGCAACAGGCTCGTGTTCGGGGGCTGGTCCTTCGTGCGCGGGGAGTTGGGCCTCGAGCTGAACATCTCTAACTTCGACGGCGCATCGCCGGACTCGATGGAGAACGTGGGGAGTGCGCATTTCCAGTCGATGCATCCATTCGCCAGCAGGGAGAAGTGCCTGCGGATTCGCGAGATCGGCGAGCGGCGCTTCTACAGCGAGAGTCTGCGGCAGGCGGCTTCCTGGATCCGCGGTCATCAGGTGGAGTTCGCACGCCTCGCCGCGCGGAGGTGGCTGAGGTTCTGGGTTCCGTGGTCCCAATACGGGTGGCATCGGGCCGGGCTTGCCGCGGTGCTGGCGCTTGCAGTGCTGGGGTGGGCGGCCGGAGGTCGGCGGGCCTTGCCGCTGTTTCTTGTTCCCGCGGCATGTTCCATCACTGCGCTGCTGATTCATACCTCCATCAGGTACTCGCACCCGGCCTGGTGGGCGCTGTGCCTCGCCGCGGGCGTGGCCGCGAAATGGCTGCGTGATAGACTCATAGTTTCCCCATGAAAATAGCGATCGGCGCCGACCACGCCGGATTCTCTTTGAAGGAGAGTCTGCGGGAGGCACTTGCGAAAAAGGGACTGGAAATCGTCGATTTCGGAACGGCGTCCGGCGATTCGACGGACTATCCGGATTACGCGGAGAAAGTCGCCCGGGCCGTGGCCGCGGGTGAAGTGGACCGGGGCCTGCTGGTTTGTTCAACCGGCGTCGGCATGAGCATGGCGGCCAACAAGGTCCATGGAGTGCGCGCGGCGCTGGCCTACAACACGGAAGAGGTCGGGCTGACGCGGGCGCACAACGACGCGAACGTTCTGGCGATCGGCGCAAAATACACGACGGCCGCGCAAGCGGAGGAGATGGTGGACGTCTTCTTGAAGACGCCGTTTGACGGCGGGCGGCACGAAAGACGAGTGAAAAAGATCATGGCTCTGGAACAGCAGGGCACGAAGAAGGATGAGGAGGCGACGAGAGGATGACCCCGAATCAACGAATGGCACGGCCGCTGGCGGCGGTCGACCCTGAGATCGCGGACGCAATCCGCCGGGAAGTGGAGCGCCAGCATTCCTACCTGGAACTGATCGCCAGCGAGAACTTTACCTCAGAAGCCATTCTCGAGGCGACATCGAGCGTATTCACCAACAAATACGCGGAAGGGTATCCCGGAAAGCGCTACTACGGCGGCTGCGAACACACCGACGTGGTCGAGACGCTGGCGCGGGATCGCGCGAAAAAACTCTTCCGCGCCGAGCACGCCAACGTGCAGCCTCATTCGGGATCTCAGGCGAACGCGGCGGCCTACGGCGCCGTTCTGAATCCCGGCGACACCATCCTCGGAATGAACCTGGCCCACGGCGGCCACCTGACGCACGGGCATCCGCTGAACTTCTCCGGCAAGATGTACAACATCGTGCCCTACGGCGTCCGGCAGGACACCGAGATCATCGACTACGACGAAATGGCGCGGCTGGCCGCTGAGCATAAGCCGAAGATGATCATCGCCGGCGCCAGCGCATACTCGAGGATCATTGACTTCGCGAAGTTCCGCGAAGCGGCCGATTCGGTCGGCGCCATCTTCCTTGTCGATATGGCGCATTTCTCGGGTCTCGTGGCGGCGGGCGTCTATCCGAATCCGTGCGAGTGGGCCGACATCGTGACTTCTACCACGCACAAGACCTTGCGCGGTCCGCGCGGCGGCATGATCC
>CAYWST010000093.1:0-8062 GCA_964461075.1 uncultured Solibacteraceae bacterium
CCGCGCGGGCGCCCGCGATTCGATCCACCGCCAGCGCATAGGCGTCGCCGCCCGACCGGACGACAAGGAGAGGCTGGCGTTCGGAAACGATTTCAGCGCCCCGTAGCGCCTCGACCGCATCGCCCAGGCGTACGATCGGCAACAGAGACGGGCCGAGCCGGATCATGGCGTACTCACCGACCCTTTCGACCTGCCCCGCATCCACCCGCGCGACCTGAGTCACCGCGGCCAACGGAATGGCGTAGCTCTCCGATTGCTCCTCGACGAACAGGACCTTCGTAATCGCCAGAGTCGTGGGCAGCTTCACGACGAATGCGGTTCCCAAACCCTGCTCGGAAGTCGCGGTGATCGTTCCTTTGAGCGACTCGACCGCCGCCCGAACTACATCGAGGCCGACGCCCCTGCCGCTGAGCTCGCTGACGGAGGACGCCGTGCTGAAACCAGGCTCGAAGATGAGAGGGATCAGACGGTCGGGCGGCGCCTGCGCAGCCTGCGTGGGAGACATGAAGCCGAGTCTGATCGCCGCGGCCCTCAATTTTTCCGGATCGAAGCCTCGGCCGTCGTCGCTGATTCGTATGACAACGTGTGTGCCTTCCTGCTGAGCCACAACGCGGATCTGCCCGCGGTCCGGCTTGCCGAGCGCCCGTCTCGTGTCCAAATCTTCCAGGCCGTGATCGACGGCGTTGCGCAGCAGGTGATCAAACGCTTGCGCCAACTGCTCGACCACAATTTTGTCGAGTTCCGCCTCCAGGCCCGTCAGGGTGAGTTCGGCTACCTTTCCGGATTTCTGCGCGGCGTATCGGACGGTTCGGTACATCCGGTTCGCCAACGAATCGAGAGGCACCATCCTCAAGCGCACCAGCTTGTCCTGGAGTTCGCTGGTCAGTCTGCTCTGCGAAGTCAGGTAGCCCTCGAAAGCGCCGAGGAGCTGGCGTAAGCCTTGAGCCGCGGTCGCGATGTCGCTCGTCGTTTCGTTAAGCTCTCTGCTAAGAAGGTCAAGCTGCGTGTACCGGTCGAACTCAAGCGCATCGAATTCCACCCCGAAGCGGGTTTGGTGGATCGCGCCTGTCTCGGCGGCGCGGAGATGGGAAGCGGGGTTGAAGGCCAGGTGCTCCGCGTCCAGTTGGCTCGCCAGACGCTTCACGCGCTGCAGGCTGAGATGCAGTTCCTCGACTTCGCGGCCATAGTCGGAGAGGTGCCGCTCATAGGCCGAACGGTTGACAAAGAGTTCGCCGACCAGACGCACAAGGTCGTCCAGGCGCTCGAGAGGGGCGCGGACTGTTCTTGCCGCGTCGGCCGATTCAGGCTCCACCACGGCGGACTCGCCGGAATCCGCCTCGGCCTGGTGGGGGTCCCCCTGGTCCTCAGAAGCCGGCGCGCTGAGCGCAGTCTGGTAGACGTCGAACAGTTGCTTGAGATGCCCTCCCAACGAGCCGACCCGGCCCCTCTGCTTGATGAGGACGGAGAGCACGTCGTAGGTTGCCACCACGAGATCGTGCCGGTCCTGCGAGTACTCAAGTTTGCCGTCGAACAACAGATCCAGCAGGTCCTCCATTCGGTGGGACAGCTTGGCGATAGTCTCCAAGCCGACCATTCCCGCAGCCCCTTTGATGGTATGGATCGACCTGCGGATTTCTCTCAACTGCTGGCGCTTGTCCGATGCCGATTCAAGGGTCCTTAGAGCCTCTCCGGCCTGTTGAAGGTGCTCCTCGCTCTCTTCCAGGAACCCGGCCAGAAGGTCTGCCGGGATCTTGTCCAGGCGGGGATCGTCGAATTGGGGAGCCTCCTCCTTCTGCACAACGGGGCCGGCTTCAAGCGCAGCCTTGACATGCTGAAGGCCTTCGCCAAGCAGGGGGAGGTACTCCGGATCGACAGCGCATCCCGACTGGGCCGCCTCTTCCAACATCGCTTCCACCGCGCCCGCGGCCTCCCCGACCTCCTCAAGGCCGACCATCTTACTGGCGCCGCGGACCGAGTGCGCGAGGCGGTACAGCTCTTCTGTCGCCTCCGCCGAAGCCGGATCCGACGTCAGCCTTTCGAGCGCGCGTTCCATCCCGGGGATGTAGCTGCGCGCCTCCTCATAGAAGCCACGCAGCACTTCCGGATCGAGTGGACCCATGACGACCCCTTTCCTCCAGAAACCGCGGAACTTAAACGGTCACCGTGGGCCGGCCGGTCTGCTGCGGCAATTTGAACCGGCTGACGCTGGCGTTCAACTGCTCGGCCAGAGCCGCCAGATGATGAATCGCGGCCGCCGTCTGTTTTGCGCCGTCGGCGTTTTGCCGGGTCACCTCGCTGATGCCGGTCACGTTGCGAGACACCGCCTCCGAGCCGAGCGCCTGCTGCGACGCGGCCATTGAGATCTGCTGAACCATTTCGGCGATCTGCTGCGAGACCGCCTCGATCTGGCTCAACCGCTGCCCGGCTTCGTTCGCCAGTGTTGAACCGGCGACCACTTCGCGGGTCGTCTCTTCCATGGCGCCCATCGCTTCGTTCATGTCGCCCTGCACGGACTTGATTAACGTGCCGATCCGCTTGGTCGCTTCCGTGGCGCGCTCGGCCAGCCGCTCGACTTCGTCGGCGACCACCGCGAATCCCTTGCCCGCCTCGCCCGCCATCGCCGCCTGAATGGAAGCGTTGAGGGCCAGGATCGACGTCCGGTCCGCGATGTCGCCGATCAGTTCGACGATCTCGCCAATCTCCTGGGAGCTCTCCCCAAGGCGTTTGATGCGCTTGGCGGTTTCCTGCACCTGGCCGCGGATCGAGTTCATCCCCTCGATCGTTTTGCGCACTGATTCGGCGCCTTCCTGGGCGCTGCCGAGCGCTTGCCTCGCCACGACAGCCGCGCTTTGCGCCGTCGCCGAGACGTGCTGAACCGACGTCGTCATCTGTTCAATCGCCGAAGACGCCTCCAGGATCTGCATACTCTGTTCTTCGCTGCCTCGGGCCAGAATCTCGGCCGTGCTCTGCACCTGCGAAGCGCTGGTGTTGACTTCCGCCGTAGTCCGTTGCACGCTGGCGATAATGTCGCGCAACTCGGCGATCATGTAATTGAAGGAGTCCGCGATCGCACCGGTGATGTCGGCCGTCACTTCGGCTTCCTTCCGCAGGTCGCCCTCGGCCACGCCGCTTACCTCGTCGAGCAGCCTCGCGATGGACCTCTGAATCTGCTCCTTCTCTTCGCGCGTCTGCATCAGGCTCAGCGTATTGTCCAGCATGCCGTTCAGGCCGCTGGCGATATCTCCCAACTCGTCGGACTGAATGACTTCGGCGCGGGCGCGGAGATTGCCATCCCGGATCTGCCGGAAGAGATCCATAATCGCCCTGACCTGATTGGTAATTCCACGTTGAACGGTGATTGTGATCGCGCCGACGATCATGAGAACAGCCAGCGCCAGGCTGAGCTGGAACCACTTCTGCTGGTTCAATTCGGCGATTCTCACGTGGAGCGATTCCTCAAACAGCGCCGCGCTCTCGTCCCAGACCTTGAAGTACTGCTCGATCGCCGTCGTCCCGGCCTGGTAGTATTCCTGGGCGTTGACCGTTGGAGTTTCCTTGGTGATGAATTCGTTGCGCGTCAGGTTAGTGAAGTAACCTGCCGCCGCAGCGGCGCTTGCGGTCAACGGGGCGAGCCGTTCCTCCATCCGGGCGTTGCCGCGCGCCGACGATTTGGCGTTGGACTCCATCCTTGTGTTCGCCGTGCCGGCAAGCCGCGTGAGGTAGATCAACTGCGCCGCTTCTTCGGTCAACGCCGGCTTGCCACGCACGATGATACCCGTGCCCATTGCGCGCATCTGGTCCATGGCCTCGGCGGTCGAAACGAGATGGTCCAGCAGGTTGTTGCCGAGATAAAACGTCTCGACGGACGGGTCGGTGCTGAGACCTTTGCGGTCCCCGATGATGCGCAGGACCTGTTGCGCCGCCTGAATGACCTGGGAGTGGCGATTAAAGCTCTCCTTCGCGCCCATCGAGGCGAGTCTCTCCTTGAGGTCTTTCCAGTTGGCCTTGACGACGTCCCAGCTCTGGCTAACGCCCAGGGCGCGGCCCTCGCGTCGCTCGAGTTCGTCGATGGCCGCCATCGCCCGTTCAATATCCGGCTCGATCTGGACCATTCGCGTCCGGGCGGAGATGTCCCCGCTGAGATAGCTGTTGGCAAGCGTCCGGTGCTCGGGCAGAAGCTGGATGAGCTCCCGCACCGGCCTGACCGCGGACAAGCCTGACAACTCAGACCGCGCCTTGGCGATCTGCTCGTTTCGGCTTGCGACGAACATGTAAATCAAAACCGCCACCGGTGTGGCCCCAAGCAGCGCCAGCGCCGCCAGCTTCTGCCAAATCTTCAGGTTCTTCATCGCAACCAGGACTCCTTCCTCTCCTGTCTCGCCAATCCTTCCACTCCGGGCCGCAGCCGGTTCTCCTCCGGCGGCCCGCCAAACGGATTCACATTGCGCGCTCGCCGCATCTCAAGCGGCCTCGCTTGTTCTTGCCGGCTCATCTCCATTGACTCCAGTCGCCTTGAAGAGCCGGCCCAAATCCAAAACGTTCACCAGTCTTCCCTTGAAGCTCCCGATCCCTTCGAGATAGGGAAGGATCTTGCTGTCCAACCACTGCGGCGCCGGGTGCAGTTCGCTGGGCGCCAGCAAAGCCACCCCCTCCAGCCGGTCCACCACGAGCGCTGCGGGCGGATCCCCTGAAACCGGGCGCGCCACGAGAATGCGTCCCTCGCTCGGGTTCTCCGACTCCTCGAGGTTCAACAATCTCCTTAGGTCCACCACCGGCAGAATCGTTCCGCGAAGATTGCTGACGCCAATAGCCCATGCAGGCAACCCGGGAACTCTGGTAATTCTTGGCAGGCGGTCGGTTTCCAGAATCCCGGCAAGATCCACCGCGTAGACTTCTCCCGCCAGGGAGAAGGAGAGAAACCGCTCCGTCGTCCGCTCCGTGGATGTCTCCGCGCTTGGGGTCTGTTCCGAAGGCGACGCGGAAGCAGCGATTTCGGCGAGCATGAGCCCGACCAGGCGACGCAGCGAGTCGTCCACTTCGTACTCCGCGCCGGCCCCCACTTCCTCCGCCTGGCCGGTTTCCTGTGGCTGGCCCCCAATCCCTTCGCCCCGCTCAACCACCGGCCAGTCAAGCACTGAATCCGGGGGAAGAGGCGGTTCGAAGAGAATCGTCTCGCTCAGGCTCGGATCGATCCGGTTGGACGGCGCCGGCCCAGGAAGCAATGCCTGGGCTTCCCATTCGTTGGCTGAGAATGTTGGAGTCTCTTCGCTTTGTCCCGTCACCTCCGGCGGTTGCGCGGATTCGTCAGCCTCCACCAGGGCAGCCAGCAGGTCGTCCGTCCAGCCGCTCATAGAACTGGCCGCCGGATCGCTGGAATCTTCTTCCGAGGTCTTTAGCGGGCCCGATTCCGATTCATCCAATCCGCTCAGCAGCGCTTTGAGCAGCCCCGAACTCAGCCCCGGCGCCGGAAGGTCACCGAAACGGACTGCCGGCGAAAGCTCCAAGCCGCCTGGTTCGTTCTCTCCCGCCGGAGCAGCCTGCAGGAATGGGATCTCCGTATCCGTTTGCGTTGCTTCATCCACCACTGGCGCTGCGAAATCGACCGGGTGGTCCTCCGCGGGCGAGGCGTCGGCGGCCGGTTCGTGCTCGATCGCCGGGCTAGCCTGCAGCAAGAGGACATCCGGGCCTGCTTGCGTCGCTTCATCCAGCGCTGGCGCTACGAAATCGGCCGGGTGATCCTCCGCGGGCGAGGCGTCGGCGGCCGCTTGATTCTCGATCGCTGGAGCAATCTCGTGGAATGGAGCCGGTGTGACGGCTTCGGGTGCTGGATCAGGATCCGCCATTTGAGCGGGATCGCCGGCCGGCGGTTCCTGATTCAATCTCTGCTGGAGGGCTTCAAGAGACTGGACCGTCTCCGATTCGGAAGTCTCCGCTCCTTCCATCAGGCGTGACATCAGATCAGGCAGCGAGACCTGGGGCTCCTCGGCCCCATTCCCTTCGCTTGTCGCGATTTGCCCGGGACGGTCGTCTTCCCAGGAGTCGAGCAGTTCGGTCAGCAGGTCCTCGAACGGCAATCCTGCACGATCCTCGTCGCCTTCCGCACTGACGGATGTTCCAGCATCCGGACACGGTTCATCCGGCGAATCCGCTCCCAGCTTACCTTCCTTGAGGAGCTGTTCAAGATCCGTCCAAACATCATCGCGTCCGGCTTCGCTCATGGGTTCCGTCTCCCTGGCCTCTTCAAACTTCAGAGGGTCTGCTCGACGACACGCACCAGGTCGGCCGGGGCGAATGGTTTCGTCAAGTAACCATCCGCTCCCTGCTTCATGCCCCAGTACCTGTCGGACTCCTGGCTCTTCGAACTCACCATGATGATCTTGATCCGCCGCGTCGCAGGCCCCTGTTTCAGAAGCCTGCACACCTGGTACCCGTTTTTCTTGGGAAGAACCACGTCCAGCAGGATCAGATCCGGCTGCCTCGTTTCGGCCTTCTCCAGCGCCTGCTCGCCATCGGCGGCTGTGAGAACTTCCCAGCCGCGCCCTTCAATGGCGCGTTGCATCAACTCCAGGTGAGCGGGGCTGTCGTCCACCACCAGAATCGTCTTGCTCATCCTTGACCTCGATTCGATCGATCTCTCTACTCGGGACCTTTTCTTATTCCGGCGCCCTTCCGGGAAGCGCGCCGGCTCCACCTTCCGGCCGCTTCAGTCCTTCGACCGGATGTGTTTTTGCACAGCCTTGACAAGTTCATCCTCCTGGAATGGCTTAGTCAGGTAATCCGTCGCTCCGGCCAGCTTCCCCTTCACCTTGTCGAAGAAGCCGTCCTTGCCCGACAGCATGAGGACGGGAATCTGTTTCGTGTATGGATTCTGCTTGATCGTCTTACAGACCTGGTAGCCGTCCATTCTCGGCATCGTGATATCCAGAAGGATCAGATCCGGCTGGTGCTCATTGAGCCTCGCCAGGGCCTGCATGCCGTCCGCCGCGCTCAGCACGCGGTAGCCGAACCTTTCGAGCGTCATCGCCACGATCTTGCGCACGGTCAGGCTGTCGTCGACGGCGAGCACGAGCCGCCTGGCCCGCAGTTTATCCAGCGCCGATTTCGCCTTGGTATCCGAGGGTTTCAACTCGCAGGCCTTTTCGAGGTGCGGCAGCGCTTCCGCCGAGCGGTTCATGTTCAGATACGCGATCGCGAGAGCGACATGAGTGTAGGCTGAAGGAGAACTCTTGACCTCCTTCAGCAGGCGCTGCACCGACTCGGTCATGAGGTGCTCGTCGCCGTCACGGTTTCCGGCCAGATCATCGATCTGGTCCACTTCCAGCAGGGCGCCACAACGCCGGCAGCGGCTCTGCGGCTGCGCATCCTCGCAACGGCAAAGAGGGCAGTGCCAGGCCGGCGCCTCCTCTTTGGCGGCCTCTTCAGAAGGGGCCGGCGCCACCGGCGATTCGGGGGGGAGGGGGACCGCCTGCTCCCTGTTCGCGAGGGCCGGCGCGCTTCGCTTCGCAGCGTGCCTCAAACGGGCAAGAGCAAGCGCATTCAGCGCCTGCTGGTTGTTTGGATTGATATCCAGTACGCGCGTCAAACAACGCTGTGCTTCGTCTTCATTCTCCGCCAGCGCCGCACACCAGAGCCATGCCTCCTCATGGTTTGGTTCTTGTTCCACCACGCCGACAAGCAGTTTCCGGGCCAGAGTCTTATGCCCGAGCTTGGCGGCCGTGACAGCCTCCCTGAGCTGTGTCTTTGTGTTCCGGACTTCGGTTTCCGAGAATTGCATGAATCGACCTTGCCGGCTTCCCACCGGTCTCATCGGCTGAATCTCCGCACTACTGCAGCCCGGCCGACGATTCTTTCCGCTGCGAATCCCAGGTTCCCGTTCCCGCGGCCCTGGTCTCCACCATCAGTGTCCATTACTCGCCCCGGGGCGCCACCTTGGTCGCTCCCGGCTTGAAGTCTCCTAAGATCCTGTCAGGCGAATACCTCTCCTTCGAGTTCTTCTTCGGGAGTTCCCCGACAATTCGTTAGGGGAGGGATGCCTGAGATGGCCCTAGAGTGAATCGCTTAG
>CAYWST010000093.1:8162-16069 GCA_964461075.1 uncultured Solibacteraceae bacterium
CCGACAATTCGTTAGGGGAGGGATGCCTGAGATGGCCCTAGAGTGAATCGCTTAGGCCGCCCCTCGAATTCGAGCTTTCTCAAGAGGTTCGCTCTTCTCTACCGAGACCCCAGTCTTTGCTCTATCTAATTGAAATGAGATAAGATCCAATCGTCGACCTCAGCCGCCTGTTCGGAAGCGGTGTTGTGCCCGGGTTCCAGGGCGGGTAAGAGCCCTCTCGGCCCGGGGATGAGAGGACAGGCGGAATCCATCGGGGCAGGCGGGCAGTTCTCGTCGTTCAAACCCCAGGAATAGAGGCCCGGACCCCGGATGCTGGGGGCGAAGGTGACGGCATCGGATTTTGTGGAAGCTCCGATTCTGCCGGGGGAGCGGCGGGGGAGAGGCCTTTCCGAAGCACGGAACATCTGCGTCCAGCCGCCTGCGCGGTTGTTCAGGTGGCCGGTGACATCGGCAAGAGCCGGGTAGTAGGCGGCAAGTCTTTCCACGCTCAGGTCGAGGCCGGCCGCGACGATCAAGCGCGCGCCCCGGCTCCTCGAACATCAAGCAGGCCGATTATTTTCGCGCTTCGATATAGGAACGTTCAAAGTAGTAGAAGAAGCCATCCTCGGCGCCCACCAGAAGATCAAGCCGGCCGTCGCCGTTCCAGTCGGCGGCGTTCGGCGTGGGGTTGTGGCCGGCGATCCTCACTTTCAGGATGGGCCCGCGAAGCTCCATGACGGGCTTCTGCATGGAGCCCGTGTTTTCGAACCAGATGGGCCCCTCGTCGGAGTCGCTGAGGAGATCGAGGTCGCCGTCACCATCCCAATCGACGAGATCGGCTTTGCGGCGGCCGCTACGGCCGGCGCGGCCGGCTGAGAGGTTGAGGAAGCGGCCGCGAGCGTCGAGAAAGATGCGTTCAGGAGGAAGAAGTTTCAGTTGGCCGTCTTCGCGAACGCGGCGGAAAAGCGACAGGTAGCCCTGATGGTTGAGCATAACCAGATCCATGAGGCCGTCGCCGTTCCAGTCGACCGGGCGCGGCGTGGTACGCCATTGAGTGACGAGTTGCTTTCCCGCAGGCTCCCACCAGACCCAATCGGGCTTGGGGGCGGCTCCTTTCCATTCGACTTCGATGTTGCTCGCGGCGGCAAGCTCCGGCTGCCGCGGCGTGCCGATGTTGCGATACCAGACGACTGCGCCCCAGATATCGTTGACGAGGAGATCGAGCCTGCCGTCGCCGTCCCAATCCGCAACCCAGGGGTTGGAGTAGCCCCACTTCTCTTCGGCGGGCCCCTGGACAGAACCATTGGGCCCCGCGATGCGGCGGATGACTTGGCCGCCGGCCCGCAGGCCGCCGCGGTCGGCAAAGGACGGCGTCTCCGTCGTGCCGACGTTTTCGAACCACTGGATGAAACCCGCGGAGTTGCCCGACACGATGTCGAGGAGCCCGTCGGCGTTCCAGTCGACGGCGACAGGACGGGACAGCGCGCCGCTTTTCAAGAAGGGGTCCACCTGCTGGAGTTTGACTTCCGCCTTGAGGCGCGGAGCCTGGCCGGCAGGAGCTTCATTCTCGAAAAACGAAATGGTTCCATCCTCTTCGGCGACCATGAGAGACGGCCGTCCGTCCTTGTGCCACCGGACGGCGCGAGGCTGGATCATGCAGAGGTTCAGACGGATCGGCTTGCCGCCGGCTTCGAGAGGCACAGGCGCATCAAGCCCGGAACCGCGATTCCGCGCGATGAAGACGCGATCGATGAAGTTGCCCAGGATGAGATCGAGACGGCCCGAGCCGAACCAGTCGACCGGATTGGGCGAGGGGCTGCCGTACTGGTCGATGGGTTTGCCTCCGGCGTTGACGAGCCGCGGTTTCTCGTAACGCGGCGACTCGTTCGATCCGGCGTTACGGAAGAAGTAGACATAGCCGTGCAACGGACCGCGCAGCCACTCGCCCTGTTCGTCGAAGGCGTCGTCCCAGCCGTAATCGCGCCAGTCGCTGACGCCGTTGAGCAGGTCGATTCTGCCGTCGCCGTCCCAATCGGCCGGATACCAAAGGTCATCGCGGCCGACGTGGTAATCGCGCTGAAGCTTCACCTCGACGAAGCGGGAGAGCCGATTCCGGGGGACATCGCTGAAGTAGCCTCCCTTGGTGACGAGATCGAGCGCGCCGTCACCGTTGAAATCGGCCGCGACGAGATCCTTGGCGGCCGGGCCCAGCCACTCGGCGCGGTCAAAGAGAGGCTGCTCCTCCGAACCGATGTTCTTAAACAGGTATGTGCCGTTGTAAGGGCGGTCCGTGCAGGCGACGGCGAGATCGGGATCTCCGTCCCCGTCCATGTCGACAGGCGCGGGGAAGGCCCAGAGCCCGACTGCGAGGTTACCCTTGACTCCCGCGCGGCCGTAGGTAAGGCGGTCGCCGGTTCCCACCATGGCGGGGGCGGCGAGCCGCGCCGTCTCGCCGTTATTCCGGGTGTCGAAGTACACAAAGTAGGAGGCCGATCCCGTGGAGCGCCATGAAACCCTAGCGCGCGGACGGCGCCATTCTGTCTTGGCGGGAATCACAGCGCCGCCGTTTTCGGGAAGCACGCGAACGGAATCGGGATTGAAATCGGGCGGGAGTTCCGCATCGAGCCAGACAGGCGAGCCGGACTGCGCCGGACCGGCCGCTTTGATCCGGAAGTGATTCGCGGAGGGCCACTCACGGCCCCGGCGGTGTTCGATTGGCGGGGCGCCCGCGGCAGCCGTAGCCACTCCGATCAAGAGAACAGAATGCAGCCTCATCGAGATTCCTTCATCACGAACACGCGAAGCTGGATTATACTTCGGGCGTGGTAAACCATCGGGAGCCTGTGGATTATGACACGGTTGAGTTGCGTTCTGGACGGTTGCACAAGTTGAGGAGGTCTGAGGCGCGGATGGTGGGGGATGCGGACCGGATGGCGCCCGTGGCCAAGTGCTACTGCCGGACCAACGACGTCCTGACCCAGGCGGACGCGGAGCAGATGTCGAAGCCGATGTTCGTGTTTCCGATGGACTGTTTCCAGGACCTCGAGGGACTGATCGGCAGCGAACTCGTGGGGCGAATCTACCGCGACAGCGTCCGGCGGCGCGTGAAGTTTCTGCTCGACCTGAAGGAGCACGCGGGCTTCCAGAACCGGGAGGGCAATCGCCAGTTGGAAAGCCCGTGGTTCGACGAGAGCGCGATCAAGGAGTAGCGGCGGGATACTTGAGCAGGTCCTTCTCGACCGAGGCCTGCCACTCGCCGAGAGCGGCGGAGAGGCGCCTGACGATCGCGGGTTGCTTCGCAGCGAGATCGTTGAGCTCCTTCGCGTCCGAAGCGAGGTTGAAGAGGAACTCGCCCGGCTGGCCCTGTGGCTTCGAGGGGAAGCCGAAGAACTGGCGGCCTCGGTAAAACTTCCATTCATTGTCGATCGCGGCCTCGGCCTGGATCTTGCCGTCGAGGTCGCGCAGGCCGAAAAGCAGTGGCGCGGGGCGGCGCTCCATCGAGCCCTCGATGAGGGGACGAAGGCTGATGCCGTCGAGCGGCCCGGCGGTGGCAGGCTTGAGGCCGGCGTAATCCATGATTGTCGGAAAGATGTCGACGGTCCCGGCGGGAACGGAGGTAGCGAAGGGCCTGGAGATGCGGGAAGGCCATTCGATAATGCCCGGAACGCGGATGCCGCCTTCCATGAGGTTCGATTTCGAGCCCGAGAGGCCGCCGGTGGAGCCGGCGTTGACGGCCCCGTTGTCGCTGTTGAACCAGAAGAGCGTATCGCGCTCGACGCCCATCTCGCGCAGCGCGGCGCGGAGGCGGCCGATGTTGCGGTCGACGGCGGCCATTTCTCCGAGGAAGTCCGGGTTGCCGGGCTTGCCGATGTAGGGGTCGCGATCCTTGTCGAGAGCCTTGTAGGGCCCGTGGGGTGAGGGGAACCAGACGACGGCGTGAAATGGTTTCCCCGCTTTGTGTTGGGCGCGCATCCAAGCGAGGGCACGATCGACAATGATGTCGGAGGTGTCGCCTTCAAGCGGACCCACGGGCTTGCCGTTGTGATTGAGGTGCTGTGGGTTCACGTCAAACCAGTTGCCCTCGGAGAAGTACTCGTCGTAGCCCTGCAGCGATGGCGGACCGCCGGGATCGGCGGCCTTGACGCGATTGGCCGGCCCCTGCTGGCCCGGGATTTCACCGAGGTGCCATTTGCCGAAATGGCCGGTGGCGTAGCCGGCGGACTTGAGCGCCTCGGCGACTGAGACTTCCGCCGCGGGCAGCGGGCAGCCCCAGGAGAAGCAGCGGTAGCGGGTCGGGTGGCGCCCGGTGAGGACGCTGGCGCGGGTGGGCGAGCAGACGGGGTAGGCGGCGTAGAAGCGGTCGAAGCGAAGACCGGCCGCTGCCATGGCGTCGAGGTTTGGCGTCTTGAGAACGGGGTGGCCGTTATAACTTGTGTCGCCCCAGCCCTGATCGTCGGTCATGGCGAGAACGAAGTTGGGGCGGTTTCGTTGCGCAGCCGCGGGCAGTGCAGCCGCGCCGGCGAGGAAGGAGCGTCGGGAGAATGTGGTCACGATGGGATTCTGTCACCGGGCGGGCGGCGCGGGCAAGGGGTGCTGTCAGGCGGGCGGTTCGAAGTCGTCGCTGGTGGAGCGGATCCAATCGCGCAGCAGGGAGCGGTGCTGATTGAGCAGGGCGGCGGAAGCGGGATCGGCGGCGAGGTTGCGGACTTCGCCGGGGTCGGCGTCGAGATCGAAGAGTTGTTCCGGGCGAGCGCCGCTGTTGAAAGCCACGTATTTGTAGCGCTGTGTACGGATCATCCTGCCTTCGCGCGAGGCGTCCTGGTAGCGGAGTTCACTGGCGACGAAGGGGCGGCCGATGGGACGGCCTTCGAGCGCCGGGCGGAGAGAGACGCCGCGAACGTCGCGCGGGATCGGGATGCCGGCGTAGTCGCAGAAGGTGGGGAGGATGTCCGCCAGGGAGGCTAACGATTGGTAGTCGGTTGCCCCGGGGCGGATTCCCGGGCCGGCGAAGATGAGCGGCACGCGTGAGGACTCTTCGTAGAAGGAAGCCTTCTGAGCCCACAGGTGCGCGCCGAGGCCCTCTCCGTGATCGGAGCAGAAGGCGACGATGGTGCGGCGGTCGAGCCCGGTTTCGCGCAGCGCTGAGAGAACCTGCCCGGCGCAGCGGTCGACGTCCTCGACCATGCGGTAGTAGTCGTGGATGTAGTGGCGGATATCATCTCGGAGCCAGGAAGAAGCGATGCCGACGGCCTGGGACATGAGGTCGTAGCCGGCGCGGCGATGGAACTGAATGGCCTCGGGTTCGAGCGGATCCACCGCCATGTTGCCGGGAGCAGGAGGAAAGCGGTCGGGATCCTGATGGCGGCGGGTTCCGGGATGCTTGCGGATCCAATCGCAGACGTCATGAGGGTTCATGAAGGAGGCGACCATCAGGAACGGGCCGCGCGGGTTCTGCCGGAGCCACGCGGAGCAGGAGTCGGCGAGCGGTTGATCCATCTTTGCCCCGAGCGCGCTGCCGCCGATGAGCTTTGTGAAGGCGGTCATACCGTCGAACGCCTTCGGGAGATGCCACTTGCCTCCGTAGACGGTCTGATACCCGGCGCCGCGAAAGAGTTCGCCCAGAGTTGGAATGCCCTCAGCGATGGGGAGTCCGTTGACTCGGACGCCGGTTTCGTGGGGCATGCGGCCGGTGAAGATGGAGCCGCGCGAGGGCGAGCAGACGGGGTATGGGCAATAGGCGGCGGAGAAGCGGGTGCCCCGCGCCGCCAGCGAGTCCATGGCGGGTGTTTTCAGCCAGGGATTCGCGGCGCAGGACATAGCGTTGTGGGTCTGCTGATCGGTGATGATGAGCAGGAAGTTGGGGCGCTCGACAGGGGCCGCCAAGGCGGCCTGGAGGAACTGGCGGCGAGGGAGCATCAGAAGCTAGGCTATCGTTTCCGGAAGATGGGGTGCGCCTCGGTGAACTGCATGGGGGGTGCAGGTGAAGCCGCAACTGCCGAACGCGGACAGGAGGATGATCGGGCGCCTCACGAGCCTTTCCCGACTGGCTTGAGGTCGCTAGTAATCTGGCAGATGAGGCGGGCTGTATAAATGAACTGCTGAGATCGCCTACGGCGCGGAGATGAGCCGGGAGCGATATGTCGATCTACCCGGAAGCAGCGCGGCGTGAGATTTAAGCTGGACGAGAACCTCGGGAGCCGTTGCCTCGGCCTCCTCCGCGAGGCTGGGCATGATGTCGAGACGGTAGACAGCGAGGGGCTCAGCGGCGCGGATGACAGGAAGATTTACGATGTTTGCGGTGTGGAACAGCGCTGTCTGCTCACGCTGGACTTGGATTTTGCTGATGTGCTCAGATTCCCGCCACACGCCACGGAGGGATCATGAGATTCCGGTTGCCACCGGGCGCATCGACCCAAATGATGGAGCAGTATGCAGCCACCCTGCTAAAGCTGATGGAGACTCACCCGCTTCTGGGGCGGCTTTGGATTGTAGAGGCCGGGAGGATTCGGGTGCATCAAGGTAGCGGCACAGAGGAGTCATCCGAGGACTGAGCCGGTCGATAGCGGGCAGCTTACTTGCGCTGGAATCGGAGCCAGCGTCCGCTGTAGCCTTCGAGGGCGACAGGCGAGCCGAGGGGGATCGATTCGCCGGTGACGGGATCCATGGCTGAGGCGTACTTGTAGTTCCTGAACGTCAGCTTCGCGCTGGTGGGCGGTCCGTCGTTGATGAAGAAGTAGTGGTCGGCGGCGGGCGAAGCGAGGCGGTAGACGACGGCTTTGTCGCAGGCGTAGGGAGACTCAAGCCCGCCCATGACAGCCTGGCGCAGGCGGGCTTCGGCGGCGGTGTTCCCGGGCTTGAATGCCGAATAGGAGGCATCCCAGGCGATCAACACCGCCGTACCCTTGCCGATGCGGTTCTCGGTGACCGCGGGTTCGCCGGTCTGGAACTGCGAGAGAACCTTGGCGCGAGTCGGGCGAAACTCGGAAATGAAGCCCTCCAGTCTGCGGCCATCGAGGATGCGAGGAACGTTGTTGGAGTACTGAACGTCGGCGAGTTCCGCGCCGAAGAGTCTTTCAAAGACAGCGCCTTCGGCAGTGGGCAGAACAAGGCCATGTTCGTCGTAGAGCGCGCCGGGAGAATCCATGACGACGCGTCCGCCGGCTTCGGCGTACTTCAGCAGTTTGCCCAGCAGATCCTGACTGATGGCGAGTTGAGCGGGAAGGTAAATCACCTTGTAGCGCGGGGCGAGACCGGCGTCGATGTCGGAGGGCGTGACATGCTCCCATGGGATATTTCCATTCATCAGTGCGCGGCTGACGCCGACGCGAGCCTGCATGGGGTAATGGCGGAAGTGGTCGCGGCCGCGCAGAGAAGTCGCGGCCCAGATGGCGTCGCTATCCCAGTTGTAGAGGACGCCCACCTGCGGCTCTTTGTGGGTGGTCCACAATTCGTCGCGAAGCCGCTCGGCGGCCTGGGCGATCTTGCCTGCGCGGATAGCGCGTTCCGACGGTTTCCAGTTGCGATCGAGCAGAGCGTATTCGCCGCCCTCCCATCCCGCGCGGCGATAGTTCCACGTCCAGACGCCGGCGCCCTTGAAGCCGCCGGCAAGATAGGAGAGGAAGAGCTGTGTCATTGTCCCGGCGTTCACGGTGAAGCCGGGCGTTGTGGAGCCCTGCTGGTAGTCCCATCCCTTCGCGCCGGTGAGTTGCTGCGGGCCGCCGGTGGATTCCCAGGCGCCGGCCCAGCCGCCCTTGAAGAGGTCCGCGGCGAAGCTGACCTGCATGTAGATGGGCAGGGCGACTTCGTAGTTCACCTCGCCGAAGTGCCAGGCGAAATGGATGGAGGGATAGAAAGAGCCGGTTTCGAGCTGGGTCTGGGCGAGATCCTCCATCTTTGTGGCGCGGTAGGCGAAGGTAAGAAAAAGGCCC
>CAYWST010000094.1:0-16054 GCA_964461075.1 uncultured Solibacteraceae bacterium
GTCATCGCCCCCACGGGCTTCCAGCGGCTCCCTCCTCCGGGTGGCATCAACCGATTATGGCGTGCTTCGGCGCTGCGGCAAAGCGCCGGCCGCGGGATCCGTGGCGGACCTCTTCACGGTTTCCTCATAGGCCTTGCGGGCCTCCTCCGGAAAACCCTTCAGCAACTCCTCGGCCCTTGCGCGCAGCTCACGCACGACCTCCGGATTCTCCGCAGCGATGTCGTAGCTCTCGGCCGGGTCGCGCGCCAGATTATAAAGCTCCGGCCGCGCCATAGGCAGATTGACCCGTCCGCCGGCGGGCGCCGGGCTGTAGGTGACGTTGTTGTACCGCGCCAGGTGCAGCTTCCATGGCCCCTTGCGCACGCACTGCAGGTTCCAATCGTCGAAATAGAGAAGCACGTCGCGCTCGACCTCGCGCTTTGAGCCTTGAAGGATCGGCCGGATATCCACGCCATCGACCGGATTTTTTGGCTGCGCGCCGCAATGCGCCGCGACCGTCGGCGTGACGTCCATCAACGAAATCAGCGCATCGCTCACCCCGGGTTTGACGGTTCCGGGCTGCCTCGCGAGAAACGGCACACGGACGCCGCCCTCCCATGTCATGCCTTTGCGGCCCCGCCATGGCCCCGCGCTGCCCTGATACCAGGGCCCGTTATCGCTTGAAAACAACACGAGTGTGTCGCGCTCCAGCCTGTTGCGCTTGAGAGCCGACAGGACTTCGCCGACGCTCCAGTCCACCTCCGCCATCACATCGCCATAGATCCCGTGCGGACTCTTGCCGCGGAATCTCTTCGACGCAAACAGCGGAATGTGCGGAAAGGTGTGCGGGAAGTAAAGAAAGAACGGGCTCTTTGCGTTCCCGTCGATGAACTTCACCGCGCGCTCCGTATAGCGCGCGGTCAATGTATCCTGAGTGGCTTCAGGCTCGGCGACGGCTTCATTGTCCATCACGACCGCCGGTTTCATATCGTTGCTGTACGGGATGCCAAAGTAACTCGAAAACCCACGGCTCGTCGGAAGATACTCGGGCTTGTGGCCCAGGTGCCACTTGCCGACGCAGCCGGTTTTGTAGCCCTGATCCGCGAGCATGTTCGCGAGCGTTTGCTCGCCAAGCGGCATGCCCTTCTCGTCGCGAGGAAAGAGCACGCGCGGGACTCCGGCGCGGGTTGGATACCGGCCTGTGAGCAGAGCCGCGCGCGAAGGCGAGCAGACCGGGTTGGCCGAGATGCAGTTGGTGAACCGCAACCCGTCCCGGGCGATGCTGTCGATGTTCGGCGTCGCCAGCGCGCCGCCGTAGCAGCCGAGGTCGCCGTAGCCGAGGTCGTCGCAGAAAATGACGACGATGTTCGGAGTCCGGGCCGGTGCGGCGGAGAGCGCGCCGGCGGCGCTTGCGAGAAATGATCTTCGGGAAATGGGCGTCATGACTGGGTCTCGCACTTATCATATGCTTGGCTTGCACCGCCTTAACGGAGTCAACGCCATGCATCGCTGTCTTCCTATCGCCCTCCTGCTCGCCGCCTCCCTCCTTCCGGCTCAACCAAGGCCCGCTGCGGGACCCCTCAAGGTCCTCCCGGAAAACCCGAGATGGTTCGCCGATCCGTCCGGCAACGCCGTAGTGCTCGTGGGTTCACATGTCTGGCAGAATCTGCAGGACAACGGACTGATTATTCGGGGCGCAACGCAGAACCCTCCTCCGGCCTTCAATTACGAAGGCTATTTGGATTTCCTCAACCACCACGGCCACAACTTCTTCCGGCTCTGGCGATGGGAAGTCACGCGCTGGACGGACAAGTACACCAGCAGCGAGGTGAAATACGCCCGGCCCCATCCGTGGCTCCGTACCGGACCGGGCATTGCGAACGACGGCGAGCCCAAGTTTGACCTGACGCAGTTCAACCAGGAGTACTTTGACCGGCTCCGAACCCGCGTCATCGCCGCGCGCGACCGCGGCATCTACGTTGGCGTCATGCTCTTCGAAGGCTGGGAGATTCAGTTCACCGACGGCTGGCCGAACCATCCCTTCCACGCCGCGAATAACGTCAACGGCATCGAGGCCGACGCCGACGGCAACGGCGCGGCGCTCGAGTACAACACCATAGCCGATTCCCCAATGGGCAAGCGCGTCCTCGCCATGCAGGAAGCCTATGTCCGCAAGGTGATCGACACCGTGAACGATCTCGACAATGTTCTCTACGAGATCGCCAACGAAGCGCACGTCGATTCGACCGCATGGCAGTACCACATGATCCGCTTCATCAAGCAGGTCGAATCCGGAAAACCGAAGCAGCACCCCGTCGGTATGACGTTCCAGTACAAGGGCGGAACCAATGCCGTTCTCAACGAAAGCCCCGCCGACTGGATCTCGCCGAATCCCGGCGACGGCAAGGAGAACTACCGAACCAATCCCTGCGCGACCTGCTCCCCCAAGGTGGTTGTGAGCGACACCGATCACCTGTGGGGCCACACGGGCGGCGACAACATCTGGGTCTGGAAGAGCTTCACGCGCGGCTTGAACGTTCTGCTGATGGAGGAGCTTCTGCCCTCGCCCGCATGGCAGGACTCCGCGCGCGCCGCCATGGGGCAGGTACGCCGCCTGGCCGAACGCGCGAATCTCAGCCGCCTGAAGCCGCAGCAGCAGCTATCCGCCACCGGCTACTGTCTCGCGGACCGCGGCAGCGAGTATATCGTCTTTCAGCACGACAAGGGCGAATTCACGCTCGACCTGAAAGACGCCCCAGGACGTTTCCATGGCGAATGGCTGGACGTCAACGCATCGCGAGTCATTCCTACGAGGACTGTCGAAGGCGGCGGCGTCCGCACGTTCACGACACCGTTTCCGGGCCCGGCGGTTCTCTACCTGAAGCGGATCCGGTGAAACCGCGCGCTCAAGGATGCGAGAACTCCCGCGCCCTCGGGATCAACTCACGGTAGACCCAATCCGGTACCGGCGTATCCCAGTGGCCGGTCGCTTTGGCCAGCGCGGTGACGCCCACGAACACAAAGACAACCCCCGCCGCGACCATCCAGGCGCGCACAGGACGCGGCTTGCCGAGCGACATCGTCAGGTCGAGCGCGTTCTCGACCGGGCAAACCGCCACACACTCCATGCAGCCGAGGCACTCGGCCGAGCGGATCTGAACGAGTTGATCCACAGGAAGCCGCGAGGGGCATGCTTTCGCGCACTTGGCGCAATCGATACAAGTCTCTTTGTTCCGGCGGATGCGCAGCGGGGACAAAAAGGCGGCGAGCCCCGTCAACGCGCCGTATGGGCACAGGTAGCGGCACCAGAAATTCTGCACGAAGATCGAGGCGAAAATCAGCACGCCCACCACTACCGCCGCCGTCGTTCCCATGTGGCGGAAGAAGTTGAGCATCTTCACGTCGGCCACCAGCCCGTATGGCGACTCGAGGAACTGCGCGATGGCCAGCGCGCTCATCGAGCCCACTGCATACAGGAACAGCCCAAGCAGGATGTACTTCAGGCTGCGAAGCGCGATGTCGAGCCAGCGTGGCAGGAAGAAGTTGCGCTTGAACGTGTCGCGGCCGAGCTTCCAGAGCCACTCGGAGAGCGTCCCAACCGGACACAGCCACCCGCAGAACGCCTTGCGGAACAGGATCGAAACGCCGACAAACGTGAGGATCAGAACCATCGCCGCCGGATGAACGCGCGGGATCTCTCCCGTGAGCAGCCAGTACCGGGTGTTCATGAGCCCGGCGATGGGCAGCCACCCCTCGACACCCGGCGGACGGGAAAACGCCGGAGTCCCGGCGCCTTCAAAGTGTCTGACAAACCAGTAGAACTGGAAGCCGATCCACAGGTTCAAAAGCAAAAACGCCACCTGCACCCCGCGCCGGATGCGCTGGCTCGTGTCCGCCTTGTAGTCTCTCCGGACGAAGGACTTGTCCTTATGCTCGACGCTGGTTTCGGGGACTTCGAGCAGATCGTTCACACCTCCAGTTTGCCGTTTCCCCGCGGCCCGATGCTGTGACCTGAGTCACCAGGCGAACCAGCCGCGCCCGCCCCTCCTTGCCGTCGCGCGAGTCCATCCGCTTCGGGCTCAGCCCGCACGAGAGATAGCGCAGGCGCGTTCGATGGCAGAATGGGGAGGCGACCCATGCAGCCTCCGATTGCCGCAGCCCCCTTTGAAACCGCCCGTCCGCCGCATCCCGTCTACTGCCACGAGGAGTTCCTGACCAAGCTGCAAAGTCACGCCAATCAGGCGTTGGCCAAACGTGCGTCTTTGCTCATGCGCAACCTGGCGGTCAACAGTTCCAGACTCCACTTCAAGCCGACTCACGGCGCGAATCATGGCTGGAGGCGATCACGGCTCGGCGGCGGAGGCGGCAGCCATTTTTATGCCTGGTGGGCGCCGCGCATGGCGCCGCCGCTGCGAGGCGCGGGCGGGTTTGAACAGGCCGCCGAGGGCGCCGTGTTTTTGCGCGACATACGGCACCACGACGACCATTCTCCGCTGCCCGCCGATTCGTTCGAGTCGCACTACCTGCCTGTCTCCGTGCCCGAGATGCGGCGCGATGAATACGCCCCCGCTCCCTGGACTCAACAGCAGGCTCGCTTCTCCTCATCCCGGCAGGCGGTGCGAGTGCTCAAGGGGCATCCAGGGACAGGGAAAACCACCGCCCTTCTGAACGCCGCCGACGAGACCGGCGCGTCCCACGTCCTTTATCTGACCTACTCGCGCGACCTGGCCAACCTCGCCCGCGATTACTTCGACAGATTCTGCTCCAGCCGGACCCGGTTTTCCGTTCTCACCTTCGACACATTCGTGCGGCGCCTCGCCGGATCCGATGCGGCAGCGGTCCCAATCGCCGAAATGCGCGCAAAGCTTCGTGGAGACCTGATTCCGTTTCAACGCCACATGGGCCCTTGGAGCAACAGCGCCGCGGCGCTGTACGACGAGATGCACGCCCACCTCATCGGCGCCGCCGTGCCCGCGGCCGCCGGGCGGTTCCATCCATCCACGATCCCACGCGCCACCGACAAGGACTACAGAACCCGGCGGATTCGGTTTATCGGTGAACCTGCCGCGATGGCGGTGCTCGATCTCGCCTCCCGCCTCGAACGCTCCGAAGGCTCGCTGGCGTCCAGATACTTTCCGGAACTCGATCTGGCCTGGCGGGCGGCTTCCCGGATCGTCAACAACCAAGGCCCGCTTCCATCGGAGTTCCAGGATGTTGGCTGCATCTGCGTCGATGAATGCCAGGACCTGACTCCGCTGGAGGCCTTCGTGACCGTGGCGCTGGCGAACGTCCGGTCAAGTTCGCGGATGCGGGTTCTGCCCGCCCTGTTCGCAGGGGACGAGGCCCAGACCGTCCGGCCGACCGATTTCGAATGGGGCTGGATGAACGACCTTCTCCACTCTATGCTGGGCGCGCCCTCGGAGTTTAAGCTTTCCTCCAATCTGCGGAGCCCGCGCACGATCGCCCTTCTCGTCAACCATGTCTGGGACCTCTACGGCCGTCTCGATAAGCGGGATCGCCCCGGAGGCAAGGGATACGCCGAGATCGAGGACGACTCGACAGACCAGGTTCTCTACTGCGCCTCGCCGGCCGGCGAAGAACTGAACGCGCTGATCGAGTCGCTCTCGGCGCGCGAGGGCCTCGCCATTGTGACATACGACGAGGCGCTGCTCAGCACGATCCCGGCCGCCCTGCGGCCCGCGATTCTCTCGCCCCGCGACGTCAAAGGCCTGGACTTTCACAGCGTCTGCCTTCTCAACGCGGGCCGGCAACTGGAGAAGATCTCCCGCGAAGAGAGTGCGTACGCCTTCGCGCAATCGGATATCGAAGGGCTCCGGCGGCGTCTTGCCATCGACGAACTGCGGGTCGGCATCAGCCGGCCAAGCGAGCGTCTCATTCTGGTTGACGTGGCGCCACCGGCCGACTCGGTGCGGGCGACCTTGGAGTTTCTTCGCCGGGGCGGCGCAGCCGGCGTCGCGCCCGCGGTTCCGTCCGCTCTGCTCAAGGAACTCGAAGAAGAGCAGTTCTCGCTTGAGGAAAGGGTCCAGCGCTGCCAGACAGACGCTCGGCAGTATCTCGGTGTCCGGCCCGAGCTGGCGTGGTCCCGGGCCAACCAGGCCGTCGCGCTTCTCGGCGACCCCGACAACCCCAATGCGGTCACCGACGAGAGCCTCCGGCGGACCGCCTATGAGACGCTGGCCGAGATCTGCTTCTGCCTCGGCAACCGCGCCACCCATCTCCCTCCGGAGCTTGGACGCCCGGATCTTTTCGGGGAAGCCATCCGCGCTTCTGCGCGGGCGGGCCTGCGGGTCTCTTCCCTGATCAGTGACATCGGCCGATCCGTCCGCGCCGGGGATCCGCAGGAAAGGCTGACGGCGATCGGGGCCATCGCTCAGGAGTTCGCCCATCTTGGCGAACTCATCCCGGGCTGGCTCCTCACCGAGATCTCCCCCAGAACCGCGTCCTGGCTGCAGGAACTCGAATCCGCATTGCCTGCCGGAAACAACCCGCTGACGCTGGCCCGAATTCTGCCTCCCTTCTATCGCGCTCTGCGCCTCCCCGACGCCGAGGCGAGGACGAAAAAGCTGCTCGACAAGAGCGTGCGGTTCCTGGTCAAGTCGAAGCGCCACATGGACGCTCTGGAGATTCTCCGCTCTCTCGAATCCCGGCAACCTGAACTGGAGGCGGAGTGCCTGGAGGCCGTGGGCGAGTACAAGGAAGCCGGCGACCTTTACCGCGCCGCAGGAAAGCTCGGCGAGGCCCTTTCCTGCTACCGGTCCGCTCCCGACTTCGAATCGGCCGCGGAGCTGATTCGAGACCTGCCCGGGCATCCGGCCGCAGCGTCTTATCAATGGCTGATTCAGCTCCGGACCGTGCTTGCCGGGCGGCCGGAGAACTTCAGCAAAGTCATGACCGCGCCGGAGAAGAAGGTCCTGGAAGAACTTCTCGAACAAGGTCTCGGCGTCCGGCGCAAACCCAAGACTCCGCGCAAAACGGCGGTGCGCAAGACCGCGGCGCGCAAGACGGCGTCCCCCGCCAGGCGGCCTCGGGGCGCATGATCGTTTTCTATTGCCGCCTGCGGTGCTGTTCGCGGAGGACCGCGGGATCGTCCATCTTCGGCGAGGGCGCGGGATCGATCGGGTCCTTCGCGTTCTCGGGGATGAAGATGTCGGGATCGGGCCGGATCGCCTCGAACGGCGCGAAGTCCGGCTGGGTGGTTTGGAAGCAGTCGATGAGGTCCGTCGCGGTTGCGTCGTAGAGATTGAGCGGGGGAATTCCCAGCAGCCGGAACGCGGTCTTGAGCAGGCCGGGAAAGCTCGAATTGGACCGCGCGGCGTAGTTCTTCTTCGCCCACGGGCTCACGACGAGCAGCACGGTTCTGTGCGAATCGACATGGTCCACTCCGCCTTGCGCATCGTCTTCGGTGATCAGCACGGCCATGCTCTTCCACCAGGGCGATTTGCTCAAGTACTCGAGGATGCGCCCCAAGGCGTAGTCGTTATCGGCCACATAAGATGACGAGAACGGATAGCCGTCGGCGGGACGGGGCTTGGCCATGTGGTCGTTGGGCAAATGAATGTAGAGAAGCCGTGGCAGATCCTTCCCCGTCTTCACGAAGTTCTTCTCGACGTCGGCGATGAATTGCGCCGCCCGGTACTGATCCGGGATGTTCATGTTGTATTGGGCGTATTCGCGGACAGTGTTCCGGTAGAGCGGGTCCGGCATCGGCACGTTGGTCAGGAAGCGGGCGCCGGTGGGCATCTCGCCGGGGTCCTCGGCGACGCCGGCGAGTTCGAATCCCTCGCCATAGTTGCGGAATGTGACGCCGTGACGCTCGAGGTGGTGCCAGATGGCGCCCTGCTCGAGTTGCTCTTCGGGGTGGAGGCTCGAATTGGACTGGGGAAACAAGAGGCGTCCGGGCGCCGTGGTCGGGAGCCGGAAGTCTTTCTGGCCGCCGTAGGCCGCCATCAGGGTGCTTTCGGTCCAGGCGTTGGGATAGGAGCCGACCAGCCAGTGATGGCCGTCGACGGAGACCTCGCTATCGGCGTAGAAGTTGTCGGAGAACGCATAGCGTTCGGCCAGGGCGTGGTGGTTCGGTGTGATGTTGTAGAACCTTTTATCGGCCCGCGCTTTCAGGGCTCCCGGTTCTGGCGTGAGCCACCCTCTACGGCCGATGCGCGCCAGTTCCGGCGCGCCCCTCAGTTCGCGGTAGCGGTCCTTCTCAATGTCGCCGAACAATTCGTCGTAGGTCCTGTTCTCCTTGACGATGATGACGACGTGCCTGATTTCCTTTGGCCCGGGAGGCGGCGGTTCGGGGTGGGGCAGGAAGCCGTTGAGCGTCAGCACCTGTTGACTGAGCACCTGAAGCGGTCTTGGAAACGGCAGCGGGTAAACGCTCAGCATCCCGCGCCTGAGTTCGCCTTGGAAAGACCTCTCCAGAGGCGCAGCCATCGTCGCGTTCGGGCCCGTGCCAAGCCCTTTCGCGCAGGCGACGAAGACCTTGCCCTCGCGGCTGGCGACGGCCGTCGGGAACCACCCCGAGGGAATGCGGCCGGCCACTTTGTTGTTGGACAGATCGATCACCGCAACGGAGTTGATTCCAGCTTCGGCCACTAGCAGCCTCCCGCCGAGCAGGTCGACGGTCATCCCGATAGGCAGGATTCCGCGATACGCTTCCAGGCCCTGGATTCGCAGTTCGATGGTCGACCGGACCCGCAGGCTGAGAGCGTCGATGACCGTCACGGTGTCCTGGTTTGCGTTGGCGACATAGATGGAACTGGACGTTACGGCGAGGCCGGAGGGGCTCGACCCTCCAAGGCTCCAGACGCCGAAGGGCTCGCCGGTCCTGACGAAAGTCACGAGCCTGGGCGCGGCGGGGTTTTCAACATCGATGACGCAGAGCGAATTCGACTCCTGAACATTCGGATCGCCCAGAGCTGGAACATCTACTTCGCCCCGCGCCGTGGCGCGCCGCGCGCCTGCGGCGGATTCGCGGGAGGGGAAGCCGAAGGCCGGGAACGGCAACCCCGTCGCCTGCGGGCGCTTCGGGTCTGCGCCGGGAATGGGTTTGTACTCGAACATTCCAACGTTGGTGACGTAGAGCCTGCGTCCGTCGGGTGACAACATGGCGCGGAAGGGGAGGCGGCCGGTCTTGACGCTGGCGATCATGCGGCGAGTGCGGGCATCAAAGACGGCGACACGGAAATTGGCCTGATCGACGACATAAAGGATGCCGCGTTTGGAGTCGTAGGCGAGGTCGGCGGAGTAGCTGTCGCGCCAGGGCCCCTGGTTGAGATGGAAGACCCCCTGGACGCGGCCCGCTGGAATCAAGATGTCGCGCACGCGGCCGCTATTGCCTTCGCTGGCGAAGACGCGCCGGTCTTCGGCGAACTGCAGCCCCATGAAGACGCTGCGCCAATCGTCTTCGTCGCTCTCTTCGAGTGGTTGCTCGCGCCGTTTCGCAGACAGGGTCCGGGTCTGCCAGGGCTCGCTGGTCATGTCGAGCAGCGTGAGCGAGTAGCGGTTTGGGCCGCCGTCGGACGTGACGGCGAAAGCGCCGTCGGGGCTGACGGCGAGGCCGAAGGCGCCGGGTCCGGTCGGAAAGCTTCTGCCGTGCGGTGCGATCATCCGCCCGCCAGGGAGAATGCTCTCCGCGCCCGGGCGGCGGATTGCCGTTCGGGGCCCCGCAGGGGTTCGATACTCCTGCCCGCACAGAGTGGCGGCCGCTAGCGCGGCGATCCAAGAGAAACGCATGCCCGGTCTCCTCCACAGAGTCTCAGAGCGAAGGCTCGCGGCGCAACGTGAAAGGAACTGTCGGCCGGTGCGGCGAACCCGCTCGCGGAAATTGTGGCAGGCACCATTTCTCCCGGGCGGAAATGGTGCCTGCCACAATTTCCAATTTCTCGCCGGGGGGGCAGGCGCCCGGCCGGTACGGTTCCTTTCCTGGTGACCCAATTCGACGCGGTGACAACGGCCGGCTCATTCGGTTATACTTGGCAAAGGGCCGCGTCTGCGCACCCGGCACATTCCCCTCTGGAGATTGCTATGTCGAAGTATTGCCCTGTGACGGAAAAGAAGCCCATGAGCGGCAACAGGGTTTCTCACGCCAACAACAAGTCGCGGCGTGTCTTCGAGCCCAATCTGCACGAGAAGCGCATCTGGTCGCCCGGCCTTGGCCGCTTTGTACGTCTCCGCGTCAGCGCCGCCGGTCTTAAGACCATCGACAAGCGCGGTATCGATGCAGTTCTGGCCGAGCTCAAAGCCAAAGGCGTCAAGTTCTAACATCGGGAAGGAAAGCCACTTATGCCCCGCATCCTCATTCGCCTCGTTTCCTCGGCCGGCACGGGTCACTTCTACACCACCACGAAGAACCCCAAGACCAAGACCGAGAAGATCGAGATCATGAAATTCGACCCCAAAGCCCGCAAGCACGTGAAGTACAAGGAAGCCAAGATCTGACTTCCTGAGCAGTTTCCGCAGCTCCAATCCAACGACAGCCGGCCTCAGCGTCGGCGGTCGTTGTCTCAGACCACTCTTTCGAACCCGAACCCCGCTTCACGCAACGCCGCGAAAACCTCTTCCGCGTGTTCGCTTCCCCTCGCCTCGAAGGTGACCTCAATTGCGGTCTGCCCCAGCGTCACTCCATAGTATGCCCGGTCATGCGCAACATCCATGACGTTGGCGCGCAGCCGCGCCAGCACGCCCGTGATCTCGTGCAGGCTGCCCGGCGTATCCGGAGCCTGAACCCGAAGCCTCACCAGCCGACCGTCCTTCACCAGACCCCGCTCAATGATCCGCGCCAGAAGGACCGGATCGATATTCCCGCCGCAAACCAGCGCCACCGTCTTCCTGCCTCCCAGATCGGCCCGGCCCTGCAGCAGCGCCGCCACCCCGGCCGCGCCCGCGCCCTCCGCAACCGACTTCTCCCGCTCGAGCAGGTAGAGAATCGCGCTCGCGATCTCCTCCTCGTCCACCGTCACCACTTCATCGACATACTTCCGCACCAGCGGGAGCGTCTTCTCGCCGGCCCGCCGCACGGCGATCCCGTCCGCGATCGTCGAAGCCGCCGGAACCGTCACCGGCGCGCCGCCCTCCAACGCCCGCTTCATCGATGGCACCCGCGCAGCCTCCACCCCCACCACCTTCACCCGTGGCCTGGACTCCTTCACGGCGCAGGCGATCCCCCCAATCAGTCCGCCTCCACCCACCGGCGCCACCACCGCTCCCATCTCCGGACACTGCTCCAGAATCTCCAGCCCGATCGTCCCCTGACCCGCGATGATCGCCTCATCGTCGAAAGCGTGAATGTAGGTCAGGCCCTCCTCGCGGCTCAGCCGCATCGCCTCCGCCTGCGCGTCGTCGAAGGACGCTCCGTGCAGGATGACCTCCGCGCCATAGGCTCTCGTGTTTGTCACCTTCACGAGCGGCGCGCGTTCCGGCATCACGATTTTCGCCTTGATCCCGTTCCGCGTCGCGAAGTAGCTCACCGCCTGGGCATGGTTCCCGGCCGATCCGCACGTCACACCACGCGCTCTCTCCTCCGGCCCCAGCGAGAGGATCTTGTTCAGCGCCCCGCGGTCCTTGAACGAACCCGTCGCCTGCAGGTTTTCGAGCTTCAGCCATGTGTCCCGCCCCGTCACCCGCGCCAGCGACGTCGAATAGTCGCACGCCGTCACTTCAATCTGCTCGCGGATTCTTTCCCGCGCCGCCAGGATCTCGCCGATTGTGATCAAGCCTTCCCAGGCTACCGCGAATTTGCGCCTCAGCTTCCGCCGCCCTTATATCAGCGCTGCGCTCCGGTGCAACGCTGCCAGCGCCTTGTCCATTGTGGCCAACAACCCGCCGTGCCTTTCCGCCAGCAGTGCGAGGTAAGCGTCCGTGACCTGCCTATGGCCGATGATTCCCGCGGCCTGTATATCGAGATAGGAAGCGTCGTCCGGCCAGAACTCGTGTTGCGGGAGCGCCGCGATGGCTTTGAGCAGGAGCGTCGCAGATTCCATTGTCGCCTCCACGCCTGCCCGCAGGTGGAAACGCACCAGAGCGCCCTGCGTGATCGGGCAAGTCGCAAAACGCCGCCCCTTTGAGAACCACGCCGCCGCGCGCAGGTTCTGACTGTGCTCGGGCGTCGCCAACGCGATCAGGACGTTGGAGTCGAGCAGGTAGACTTCATTCTTCGTCATCGAGAGCCTTGACGTCTTCGGTGGTTACAGGACGCGCGCAACGGAACGTCGGGAAACCGTAATCGCTCATCTGGATCGATGCGCCTTTCGCTCCCTTTGCGGATTGCAGAATCAGATCGCCGACAACTCGGCCAAGACTCAGGTTGCGATCTCTGGCGATGGCTTTGGCGATGTAGTAGGCCTCGTCTGGAATGTCCAAAGTGGTTCGCATAATCGCACAATAGCATAACAGCACAGAACCTCAGCACCCCGGGGCGAGTGCCAGTTCTTAAGCGTGATCAATTCGGCCCTGGATTTCCGCAGGATAGTGCATGACACAGATGCTTGCCCTCCTTCTCCTGCGCGCAGCCACGCTTGCCGCCGCTCCCCTCGACGACGCAGTCGCCGGCTTCAGCACAACCTCAAACCCCAACGGCAACTGGAGTTACGGCACCCGCCTGCCCGCCTTCTACGAGTTCGCCATCAAGGACCCCGCCGACACAAGCTTCGACTATTGGATGGGCAACGGCGGGCTCCCTCGTGTCTCCCTCAACACCACTGCTGTCGCGATCCAGGTGGATAACATCCTCCACCCCATCGATTACGTCAACCTCACTCCCAATTCCGACTACCTCGCCGTGCTGCGATGGACGGCCCCCGCCGACGGCGACTACACCTTCTCCGGCGCCTTCCGTCTCCATGACAACCTCAGCCACGGCATGGCGGCGAGCATCGTCCAGAACGACTCGACGATGCTGTTCGACCACGTCCTCTCCTCCTACCTCGAACAACAGACCTTCCAGTTCAGCCGAACCCTCGCCGTCGGCGCCTTCATCGACTTCATCGCCGGCAGTTACAACGGCCAACCCATGGTCGAGGACTTCTACGTGTGGGAGTCCCTTGGCGTCCGCGTTGAGGTCTCTTCTCTGTCAGAAGTCCCCGAACCCGGGACGTGGGCGCTCGTACTCGTGGGTTCTGCGCTGATCTTCGTCTCGAGACGCGGAGCCGCTATCATGGGCAGATGATTCGCACCATCCTGAAGTGGTTCGGCCTCGCGCTCGCCGGCCTCGTTGGTGTTGTTCTCATCCTCCGGCTCTTCTTTGGCCTCACCCTCGAGTTTGACGGGACGGGGATCCGCCCGATCGCATCCTTCCGTGCATCGCCTGAAGCGCACATGAAGGCGATCGAAGAAAAGGCCCTGGAAGATCGCAAGGCCCTGCCGACCGCCGTGCCGGAGCCCGCGCCGGCTCCAACAACTCTCACGGCGCCCGCCAAGCCCGAGCCACCCGCTCCCGCGCCGTGGCCCTTCTTCTATGGGCCCCGCATGGACGGCGTATACTCCCAGGGGCCGATTCTCACCCAGTGGCCCTCCTCCGGTCTCAAGCAGCTCTGGCGCAGACCCGTCGGCGGCGGATACGCCTCCATGACCGTCGCGCAGAACCTCGTCTTCACCATCGAGCAGCGCCGCGATCAGGAGACCGTCGCCGCCTACGACTTCTCGACCGGCCGCGAACGCTGGACCAACTCCTGGAAAGCATTCTTCAAGGAATCGATGGGCGGCGACGGCCCGCGCGCCACGCCCGTCTACAGCGAGGGACGAGTCTATGCGCTCGGGGCTGAGGGCGAGTTCCGCTGCCTCGACGCCGCTTCGGGCAAGACCCTCTGGCGCACGAACATCCTTGAGGACGCCGGCGCTTCCAATATTCAGTGGGGCATGGCCGCCTCCCCGCTCGCCGTCGATTCCTTCGTCGTCGTCATGCCTGGCAAGGGCGTCACCGCCTATGACCGGGTGACGGGCGAGAAACGCTGGTCCGCGCTCGATGACGCCCCCGCCTACACCGCGCCGATGGTTGCTACCCTCAACGGAACGCGCCAGATCGTCGCCGTCACCGCCAGTCGTGTCGTGGGGCTCTCCATCGCCGGCGGAAAGCTTTTGTGGGAGTTCCCCTGGAGGACCGAGTACGACGTCAACAGCACTCTTCCTGTCATCGTCGACGGCAACCGCTTCATCATCAGCGCCGGCTACGGTCACGGTTCATCACTTGTCGAGGTTGGCGGCGGCGCCGCCAAAGAGATCTGGCACGCCAACCACATTAAGACCAAGTTCAACAACGCCCTGCTCCATCAAGGCGTCGTCTACGCGCTCGATGAAGGCATCATGGAAGCCGTCGAGGCCAACTCGGGCAAGCGCCTCTGGAAGGGAGGCCGGTACGGCTACGGCCAGATCCTGCTCGCCTCCGGTCACGTGATCGTGCTCACGGAGACCGGCGAACTCGCGCTCGTCAAAGCGACACCCGACCGCCACACCGAACTCGCCAAATTCGAAGTCCTTTCCGGCAAGACCTGGAACGTCCCCGCCATCGCCGACGGAGTCCTGCTCGTCCGAAACACCACCGACATGGCCGCCTACCGGATCGCGCCCGATTAGCGGCGCCGTGCGGAAGAGGTTCCGATTCGTTTCGGAAATGCAGTCGTACACACAGTTAGCCAAACTTGCCTTGTCAAAGAAACTCACGGGGGGATTGGTGGGGATCCCGGGTGGCAGGAGGTCGACATAGGCGCCTCGGCCGTAGCTCGTCAGGGCGAGCTCAGTCGGCAGGCTGAAGCTCGGCGGCTGCGCGTTTGCCGTTGTCACGCGCTGATCATCGCCGCCTGGTGACTTCAGTCACATCGTGACTCGCGCCGCTGGGGCAAGATGGTGTGAAGGATTTGTGTCTTTGCGCCGCTTCTGGTTCCTGCTTCCGCTCGCCCCGTTGCTGTTAGCTCAGGACGACGACTACCGCGGATCCTATGCCGTCCCCCTGCTAACCGAGGCGCTTCGCTATGACCGCAAACCCTCAGCCAACCCCGTCAGCCGGCTCATCGAGCAACTCGAAACCGGCCGGAAGATCCTCGCTTGGGACGAACGCCATGGCTACCTGCCCGCCATCCTGAAATCGCTCGACGTCCCGGTTTCCTCTCAAGTACTCGTCTTCTCCAAGACCAGCCTGCAACTCCACCGCATCTCGCCCGACACTCCCCGCGCCATCTACTTCAACGACGACGTCTATGTAGGCTGGGTGCCGCGAGGCGACGTGGTCGAAATCTCCGCCGCCGATTCGGCGCTCGGCGGGGTCTTCTTCTCTCTCCGGCAGGAGAAGTCCGCAAAACCTGCCATCGAGCGCGGCGACCAATGCCTGCAATGCCACCACTCCGGCCAGACAACGGGCGTCCCCGGCCATCTCGTTCGAAGCGTCTATCCCGATTCTGACGGCTACCCGATCACCACGACCTCCTCCTACTTGACCGATCACCGCACGCCCTTCCTCCAACGATGGGGCGGCTGGTACGTCACCGGTTCGCACGGCTCAATCCGCCACATGGGTAACTCCGTCGCGAAGGACATCGGCAAACCGGAGGCGCTCGACCGCGAGAAGGCGGCCAATTTGCCGTCGCTGGAAAACCGTTTCGATGTCTCGCGCTATCTGTCTCCTCACTCCGACATCGCCGCCCTGATGGTGCTTGAGCACCAGACCCAAATGCACAACATTATCACCCGAGCCGGATATGAGGCCCGCTCGGCGCTTCTACTCGACGCCGAAATGAAGAAGACGCTCGGCGAAACCGGCAAGGAACTTGGAGACAGCGCGAAGCGGCGGATTGAGCGCGCCGCCGCCGTCCTCGTTCACCATCTCCTCTTTGCCGGAGAGACCCCGCTGCCCAATCCGATCCGGGGAACCTCTTCGTTCGCCGGCGAGTTCGCCTCGCGGGGACCTCGCGACCCGCAAGGCAGAAGCCTTCGCGAACTCGACCTGAAGACGCGCCTGTTCAAGTACCCCTGCAGCTTCCTCATCTACTCGGAAGCCTACGCGTCGCTCCCGCCGCCGCTGCACGAGGCGGCGCGCCGGCGTCGCGCCGCCGTCCTCTCCGGCGCCCGC
>CAYWST010000095.1:0-11524 GCA_964461075.1 uncultured Solibacteraceae bacterium
CCGGGCAACATGGAGTTGATCGAACGCGGGCGGAAGCTGGGAGCGGCGACGCAGTTCGCCGGATCGGGCGGAGCGATTATCGGATGCTACGACGGCGATCCGGAACGGCTGGAACGGCTCAGGAGGTCATACGAAGAAATGGGCGCAGTGCTGATCGTGCCGGAGATCGTCGCGTGAGGGTCCGCAAGGCGGTGATTCCGGCCGCGGGCATGGGCACGCGGTTTTTGCCGGCCACCAAGTCGATGCCCAAGGAGATGCTGCCCATCGTCGACAAGCCGGTGGTTCAGTTTGTCGTCGAGGAGGCCCTGGAATCGGGCGTCGAAGACATCCTGATCATCACGGGGCGGGGCAAACAGTCGATTGAGAACCACTTTGACTATCACCCCGAACTGGAACGCTTTCTGGAAGGGGCGGGGAAGGGGACTCTCACCCGGCAGGTGCGCGACATCGGCGAGCGCGCCCGCATCCACTACATCCGCCAGAAGGAGCAGCTCGGCCTGGGCGACGCGGTGCGGATGGCGCGGGACCACGTGGAAGGCGAACCGTTCGCGCTTCTGTTGGGCGACACGATCATCGATCCGCCGCCCGGGGCCAGGCCGGGGTTGTCCCAGTTGCTGGATTCCTTCGATGAGACCGGCGCCAGCGTGGTGGCGGTGCACGAAGTGCCCCGCGAACATGTCCGCCGGTACGGCGTGGTGGACGGGACGGAGGTGCGCGACCGGCTGCTGCGCTTGAAACGGCTGGTGGAGAAGCCCGCTCCGGAAGCGGCGCCGAGCAATCTGGCCATCGCCGGCCGCTACGTCTTCACCGCGAGAATCTTCGATTGCATCGACCGGATCGGAACGGGCGTCGGCGGAGAAATCCAGCTCACCGACGCGATGAATCTGCTGGCGCAGGAAGAGGAAGTTTACGCGCTGGCCTGGCAGGCGCGGCGGTTCGACATCGGCGACCGGCTGGAATACGTGAAGTGCTTTGTCGAGTACGCGCTGCGGCGGGACGACATGAAGGAGGCGGTGCGGGAACACCTGCTCGGCCTGCTGGGGTGAAACAGGTCCGGTTTCGCCGCCGCCGTTTGCCATAATCAAGAAACACCTCTTCGATCGGGGGATCGATGTTTCTTCTCAACCAGAACACCCACCGGATGCTGATTCAGTACGACCCGGACGTCGGGCACCGCTTCGTGCCGGGCATCCGCGCCCGCGTGCCGGGGGGCGACGGCGGCTACCTGGTGGCGACCAACTCAGCGGGTTTCCGTTCGGACTTCGAATTCGAGCCGCGCAAGGGCGGCCGGCCGCGCATCCTGATGTTCGGCGACTCCTACACCGCCGGCGACAACGTGGTGAACGCCGACCGCTACTCCGACATCCTCGCTTCGCTCACCGGCGCCGAGGTCTATAACTACGGCGTTTCCGGCTCCGGCACGGACCAGCACCTGCTGATCCGGCGCAAGTTCGCCTCCGGCGTCGAAGCCGATCTGATCGTGCTGTGCGTGCAGATCGACAGCTTCCACCGCATTCAGGTCTCTCACCGCCCGTCGATCGACCGCGTGACGGGCAAGCGCATGCTGGTGCCCAAGCCCTATTTCGAGCTGGTGGACGGCAAGCTCGAACTGCGTCACGTGCCCGTTCCGAGGGAGCGGCTGGAGGCGGGCGGCGAGCCGGTGAAGTCGAACAGCAAGCAGGAGGACGCCTGGCTTCAGCAGGTCCACGAGTGGTATCTGAAGGTGCCCGGCCTCAAGGACTTGCGGCACTCGGCGCCGGTCCGCGAGATCGGCTCCCGCATCATCACCGAGCTGAAGCGGCTGCGCGGCCAGCATCCTTATCCCGACATTCTGAGCGACGGCACGCCGGGGTGGAAGCTGATGCGGGCCATCATCGGGCAGTTCATCGAAGAGGCGAGGCCGCTGCCGGTGGTCATCGTTCCGATTCCCACCAAGGACTTCTATGTCACCGGCATGGAACCGGTCTATCAGAAGCTGTTCGCCACGCTCGACAATCCGGCCGCCGGCGTGCACGTGGCCGACGTGAGCACGAAGCTCGTCAACCTGCCCTACGAGACGCGGCAGAAGCTGAGCTTCGAAGCGGGCGGGCACTTCACGCCGCTGGCCAATCGCATGGTCGCGGAGCAGATGGCGGAGTTTCTGGAGGGCCGGAAACTGATCGCGGCCAAACCGGCCGCGGCGTCCGCGCCGGCGCCGCGGCAGGCCAAATCCTCCTACGTTCTCGGCATCTCGTGCTTCTACCACAACTCGGCGGCGGCGCTGATCCGCGACGGCGAGATCGTGGCCGCGGCCGAGGAAGAGCGCTTCACCCGGGTCAAGAACGACCGCCGCTTCCCGCACAACGCGATCAACTACTGCCTGGAAGAGGCCGGCATCAGCCAGCACGAGCTGGCCGCCATCGCCTTTTACGACAACTCGGCGCTGACGTTCGAGCGCATCTGCCACTCGCTGATGGCGGTGGACCGCGCCGCGGCGGAGAAGATGTGGCTCAGGATCATGCCCTCGTGGCTGCGCATGAAGCTGCACTTCCCGAAGCTGGTGCGCGAGTTCCTCAACTACAACGGGCCGGTGCTGCAGGGCGTTCACCACCGCTCGCACGCGGCGAGCTGCTTCTATCCGGGCCCGTTTGAGAGCGCCGCCATTCTCACCATCGACGGCGTGGGCGAGTGGGCGACGGCGTCGATCGGCCACGGGCAGGGCAGCCGCATCCGGCTGCTCAAGGAGATGCGCTTTCCGGATTCGCTCGGGCTGCTCTATTCGGCGTTCACGCACTTCACCGGCTTCAAGGTGAACTCGGGCGAGTACAAGATGATGGGCCTGGCGCCCTACGGCGAGCCGGTTCATGCGCGGAAGATTCTCGACAACGTCGTCGACCTCAAGCAGGACGGCTCGCTGGAGCTGAACCTGGACTACTTCGCGTTTCTGCGCGACATTTCCACGACCTCGGAGAAGTTCGACGAGCTGTTCGGCGGCCCGCGGCGGCAGCCGGAGAGCCGCATCACGCGGCGCGAGATCGACATCGCCCGTTCGATTCAGGCGGTGACGGAAGAGGCGATGCTGCGCATGGCGCGCACGGCCAGGGAGCTGACCGGCGAGAAGTATCTCTGCCTGGCCGGCGGCGTGGCGCTGAACTGCGTGGCCAACGGACGGCTGTTGAGGGAAGGGCCGTTCGAGGACATCTGGATCCAGCCGGCCGCGGGCGATTCGGGCTGCTCGCTGGGCGTGGCGCTCGACGTCTGGCACACCTACTTCAACCAGGAGCGGAAGCTCGACAAGGCGCGGGGCGCGGCGCAGGGCGGCTCCTATCTGGGCCCGGCGTTTTCCGGCGGCGAGATCGAAGCCTATCTGGAAACCTACGGCTACCCGTATCACAAGCTCTCGGGCGAGGAGCGCAACAGGTTCCTTTCGGCGCGGCTGGCTGAGGGCAAGGTGGTGGGCCACTTCTCCGGGAGGCTCGAGTTCGGCCCGCGCTCGCTCGGATCGCGCTCGATCCTGGGCGACGCCCGGAACACGGAGATGCAGGTTCAGCTCAATCTGCGGATCAAGTACCGCGAGAGCTTCCGGCCGTTCGCGCCGGCGGTGCTGGCCGAGGACGTCGGCGAGTACTTCGAGCTGGACCGCGAGAGCCCCTACATGCTGATCGTGGCCCCGGTGAAGGAGTCCCGGCGGCTGCCGCTCGATACGTCTTTTGGGGAAGGCGACGACCTGCTGCCGGTGGTCCGCCGCCTCCGCAGCGACGTGCCGGCGATCACGCACGTCGATTACTCGGCGCGGGTGCAATCGGTGCGCCGCGATCATCACCCGGAGTTCTACGCGCTCATCGAACAGTTCAAGCGCGACACCGGCTGCGCGGTGATCGTCAACACGAGCTTCAACGTGCGCGGCGAGCCGATCGTCTGCACGCCGCAGGACGCCTACCGCTGCTTCATGCGGACCGAGATGGACGTGCTGGCGCTGGGCGATTACATCCTGCTCAAGCCCGAGCAGCCCGCCTGGCCGGAGGCCAGGGGCGAGGGGCTGGAGAACGAGGACATCACGAAGGCGGTGGCGGAGTCGCACCCGCCGGAGCTCGTCGAGGATCTGACGAAGCTGTTCGAGCGCGAGTTCTGGCCGGCGGCGGAGAAGCTCAAGGCCCAAGGCGCGGTGCGCGTGCGCGCCGGGAAGAACGGCGGGGCGGCGTCGACGTGGGCCGACGCGGGCGAACCGGCGGACCTGAAGCCGTGCTTCGAGGTGGCGGCTTCGCTGAACAGCGAAGACCCGGACCCCAGGCAGTTCGCCGCCGACCTCACCCGCGGCTGGCACGGCGCGGAAGCGGCGCGGGCGCTGGAGCCGGTGGTGGCCAAACTGATCAAGGCCGGATTGGAACACCCGGTGACGGCGGAGCTCGACGAGCAGGTGTCGGAGTCGGTCTACGTGATGTTCTGACGGTCAGACAGCCAGACATTCAGACATCTAGCCGGGTGGCCGTTCAGCGCGGGAGAGCGGTGAACCGCCGGCCGCGCTCGTTGCGGTCGAGTTTGCGGAGCGTGATGGAGGGCGGATCGAAGCGGTAAGAGGGGTGTGAAGGGGTGATCGTGTACGTGCCGCCTTCGCGCAGATTGGACGCCGCCCAGTTGCCCCGGACATTGCTCTTGACCGATGCGGAAGCGTCGCCGGTGACATCGAAGCGGACATCGGCCAGAGGCTGGCCGGAGGCGTCGCGAACGGATCCGGCGACCAGAAAGCGGCCCTCGCCGCGGAGTTCGACCCAGGTTCGCCCTTTCAGCGGGCCGACGGTCAGAGGCTGCTCGCCGAAGACAGCCGAACTTCTGGCGGCCCGCAGGACATAGGGCGCGCCGCCGGGCAAGCCGTCGATTTCGAACTCGCCCAGCAGGTTGGTCAGGGTCCAGGCCGAACGCGGACCGGCGATGTAAACGGCGACGTTGGGAAGCGGCTGGCCGTAAGCGCCGGTGGCTTTGCCGTGGATGGAGTGGGTGGCCGGGGCGGAAAAGCCGGCCGCGCCCGCGGCGGGGAGCCGGAGGGCGAGGACGGCGGGTTCGATGGGGAAATGAAACGGCCAGGGGATGACGCGGTACTCGCCGGGCGGGAGCATGCGGGCGGTGAACCGGCCGTCCTGTCCGGTGAGCGTACTCATGTTGGCGGGCCCCTCGATGACGACGGGGAGACGCGCAACGGGGCGCCCGTTGACGGTCAGGATGCGTCCTTCGAAGGCCGGGGCGGCCGGATCCAGGCGGGAGGGATCGAACTCCAGGGCGCCGATGTCGACGGCGCGGCCGGCGCGGGGGCGAGGTTCGCCGCGCAGGTGGGCGGCGTACTGCAGGAGAGCCTCGGCGGCGGCCGGACGGCCGGCTTCGTCGAGGATGCCGGGCGCGGCCACTCCGCCGTCGATGAGCGGGGATCCGGGCATGGGGCGGTAATCGCGGCCGGCTTCGTCGACGAACATCGGCGCCTTGCCCTGGATGGTTTCCTTGAGGCCGGGGGGGACTTCGGCGCCGGCGGGGAACCAGTTGCGGGCGCCGGTGATGTTGGCCGCGCCGGGCCCGCGGGCGAAGAAACGGAAGCCGGTGAAGATGTTGTTGTAGAGGACCGCCCTGCCGGTCGCGTGGCCGAGGCGGAGCATCCAGCCGTCGCGGGGGGACTCGCGAATGACGGTGTTGTTGACCATGAACAGCGTGCCGTTGCGGCCGGGCTCGGCGCCTTCCGGCCCGAAGTCGATGAAGGCGTTGCCGGAGCCTCGCTTGACGATGATGTTGCCGATCAGGACGGCGTGCGCGTTGGGGCGCGAGGTGAGCTGTCCCTGCTGGAAGCCAAGCTCCTTGGTGGTGTCGCCGTGCTCGATCCGGTCGTGGGCGTCGGCGATGTAGTTGTAGAGCAGTTCGGTGTACCGGCCGCGGGTCTTGAAGGTCTGGCCGTTGGTGGAATCGTGGATATAGCAATAGCGGACGGTGGTGCGGTCGCCGGCGATGTAGAAGTTGTGGGAGTATCCGTTGTACTGCGGGGAGCCGTTGAAGGCGATTTCGGAGTTTTCCACGAGGAGTTCGTCGTTGCCGGTGGATTGAAAGCCCATGTCGCACCAGGTGACGCGGCAGTTGCGGACGACGGTCTTGCGGCAGAACAGGAGACGGAAACCGCAGGCGTTCTGGCCGTTGCGGGCGTTGCGGAACTCCAGGTTTTCGAAGACGTAGTTATGGCCTTCGACCTCGAACAGGGCCCGCGTTTCCGGCCTGCGGCCGGACATGCGGATGCCGGCGCCGTCGATGACGGGCCTGGTTTTGCCGGCGCCGCGCACGGTGATCGGAGGTCCGGTCACGCTGCCGCCGCGCCAGAACACCGCTTCATGGTAGACGCCTGAGTCGATGAGGACGAGATCGCCGGGCCGCGCCTGGGCGGCGGCCTCGCGAATCGTGCGGACCGCACGGGAGGGGCCGACTTCGATGGTCCTGGCAGAAAGCGCGGCGCCGGCCGCGCAGAGTGCAAGCAGGGGGCCGCGCATCATTGCTGGGCGGCGCGGGTGGTGAAGGTCAGCGATTTCCGCGTCGTTCCGGACACGCGGCTGTTCCGCGTGCCGCAGGTCAGGCGGAGGTTGTAGGTCTGGCCCGGCGCGAGGCCGCGCAAGGTCAACTGCCGGCGCAGGGCGCCGCCGCGATCCTGGCGTTCGACGGGTTCGGAAGCGAGCCTGTAGCTGCAGGCGTCCTTGGTGGGCGCGGAGTAGGCGAGCGCGACTTCCGTGGCGCCCGGGGTGACGGAATCGACCGAGATCTGGTGCCGGGGGATGAAGTTCCACTTGGGCTCGGAGGCGAGACGGTCCTGGAAGCGCATATTGGCGGTGATCCAGCGCCAGGCGGCGGCGCCGGTGCAGCCATCCGGAGGGACGTCCTCGGGGGTGCAGCCGTGGGAGGTGTTGTCGTTGAAGCGCTCGATGAGGGCCAGGCCGGCCCGCCAGTAGTTGACGTAGCCGTTGCCGATGAGTTCGCGGTTGGGGCCGAACTGGGCGAAGCTGGAGTAGCTTTTGTAGGGCTCGACAAACTTCTCGCCCAGCTCCTTGAAGGTCTGAATGATGGGATTGCCTTCCTCGCAGTTGATGGCGCAGGTGTCTTCCTTCACCATGACGGGTTCGCGATAGCTGGCGATCTGGTAGGGGTTGGTGTACTTGTTCAGCACGCGGCCCAGGCCGAAACGGGCGAGCCTGGCGAACAGGGGCGTGGCGTAGGAGTAGCCGTAACCCTCCATGCGGTCGAGCACGGCGTAATAGTAAGCCGTCTGATAAGAACCGCCGCTCGCTCTCAGCTCGTTGTAGGCCAGCTCGACGGCTCGTGAATTGGTGGGGCCGTCGCCCAAGGCGAACAGAGGCAGGTCGTTTTTGAGGCCGCGGCTCTGGTCCAGGAAGCCCCAGCAGGAGGGGTCGTTCGTGGTGAGGGTCGCAACGCCCTCGCAGGAGGGGTTCACCCAGGGGAAGGCGCCGTCTTTGATGCCGAATCGGCCCTCCTCAATCTGGATATTCCGGGCGAGCTTGTTGTGGTAGTAGTGCAGATCGGGCATGGAGGTTTCGCCGAACTGGGGCTCGTTCGGAGTCATTGCGGCGGCTTCCAATAGAGACAGCAGAGGCCAGGTGAGCTGGCGGATGAGATCCCGCGGCGCGAAGTACCCCCAGTGGGCGCGGCGCATGGCGCTGATGGGCGGCTGCTTTCCCGAGCCGGAGGCCATATCCGGGTTTTTCCAGAAGAGGTTGATGGAGGCGTAGAAGTGCAGCTCCTCCAGCCAGAAGTAATCGCCCGTGATGGCATAGGCGATGTTGGCGTAGAGATGCTGATGGGACTGATCCAGGGTGATGCCGTCCATGGACGATAAAGGCGAACACCACGGAGCGTTGTTGCCGTTGGCGCCGCAGGCGTAGCGCGGCCGGTCTTCCGTTCTGCCCCAGGAATCGATGCGGTTGAAGTAGATGGTGGGGCGGGCGTCGATGCTGACCGGGCGGCCGAAGGCGGCGCCGGGGGCGGCCGTGGTGAACGGCTGCAGGCCGCGTCCGGCGGCGCCGGGGCGGGCGTCGGTTTCGCGGAAATGGACGGGCCAGTGCGCCGAGACGGCGGCCAAGCCGCCTCCCCCGGGCACGGACGTGCCGAAGATCATCTCCCAACCGGCGTCTGAGACGCCCCAGGTGGCGACGAATTTAGCCAGGCGCCGTGTCAGGATGCCGCCTTCCTCCTGATCGCCGCTGGGCATGTCGCGGTTTGGGTAAGAGCCGTTTTTGGGGCTTGCCCAAACGTTGTTGTAATTGGCCAGCCCCAGGATCCGCCAGTTGGTGGCGGGGAAACCGGCCGCGGGGTAGTTGCGGGAGGCGCCGATTTCTCCTTTGTCGCCGTTGTTGAAGGCCTCCAACTCCGGGTCCAGGCTGGAGCCGGCGGGGAGCGGCTGGCTGAGATCGATGGGCGGCAACAGGCGTGCGTAGATCTTGTAAGCCGCGTTATGGTCGATGCGGACGCGCATCGCGCGGGTCCCGGATACGCAAGGGTCCTGTCCATCGCCCCCATTGCAGTAGAAATCGGGATCCTCGCCGTCCCAGAAGGTCTTCCGCATACGCGAGGCGCTGTTCATCCAGAACTCTTCAGCCGGGCTGGAGGCGTATGCGCGAACCGGAACGCCAGACTTGAATTTGACCCGGTCGAGTTGTCCGCCGGCCAGGAGAGTCCAGGAGATCCAGGCGCCGCCATAGCGGGAAACGGACGCGTTCTCCAGGATGTAATCGGCTTTGACGCCGCGCCATCCCGGATAAAAGGTAAGGATGAACATCGGGTGGAGCTGGCGGTTGAGCTCGGTAGGGCTGAGAGCCTGAATGGCGGAAACGCCGAAGACCTGGGACCAGGCCGTTGGGGTGGTGCGATAGTAGCCGCGGCCTCCCGCGCCATCGGTACAGACCTGCAGGAGGTCGTAGCCGGAGTTGGAGGTGTCGATTCCACAAACCCGAACCATCTCGTTGATCGAGGTGCTGCGGCGGATGTGGACGACGAAGGGGCGCGTAAAGTCCCAGGTGGCGGCGCCATTCTTGGTGATGGGGATCGTGGTTTGAGCGGCGCTGATGGGTCCGGCGGCGAGAGAAAGCCCGGTGCTGGCCGGATAGCGCCATCCAAAGTCGTACTGGGGGACTTCACCGGCCGAACGGTCCTCCACGATCACCTGGGTGACGACGGGGCCGCGGAGCCAATAACGGATCCGCGAAGGCGTCTCGATTCCATCCCAATCCTGGAGCATCTTGCGGGCGGAGACGCGCACGCTCGCCGGGCCCTGTCCGGCCTGGAGGATGCCGGCGGCGCCGGTATCCATCGCGAATCCCCAGCCATCGCCGGCGCCGGGCCGGGATTCGTTGAAAGCGAGCATCTGATCGCGGTCGAGAGCGGCGGCGGCGCAGGTGGCGCGGTCGCCGAGGTGGCAGAAGCCGGGTGATTCGGCGAAATCGATTTTATGATCCTGGCCGCCTTCCAGCGTTGCGCGGAATGAGATGACGGCGTGGCGCAGCGATCCATTGGCCGGACCAACGACGGTCAGGCCGGTGAGGCCGGTTGGGGCGTCACCCAGGCCGGCGAGAGAGAATCCATCTTCATCCCGGTCGATCACCGTGAACGACGCCGCCAACGGACTCCCTTCGGGTGCGTGAAGGATCGTGACTCTTTCGCCGTCCAGAAAGCCGTGGCCGTAGGCCTGGACACGGACATAGGGCGTTGGGCAGGGGGCAACGTTGGTGCAGGACTTTGAGCTTGGGTTGATGACGGCGGTGATGGGGATCTCGGGCGACAGGCGGTCACGCCACCACACTTTGGGGTCGCACTGCCATTGGTCGATCGGCGCGCCGTTCAGCCGCGGTTGGGCGCACCGGCCCGGGGCGAACTCACCCTGGGCGAACCAAACAGAAATGGAAGTAGGGCGGTCCTGCTGGGTTTGGCCGGTCCGTTCCTGCAGGACGACGCCGTTTTCCAGACCCCTTGCCGCCAATCCCGACAGCAGAAAGAAACAAACGAGATTTCTCATCCCCCAGCCTCCAAATGGTTGCAAAGGAAAAGCCCGGCAGGCCGCCACATACGGCCATGGTAATGCATATGGGATTAAACCCGCGTCAGGCGGGATTCTCTTCGGACGGCCGCGGGAGCCGCGAAACAAGGGCATGGGCGGCCAACAGGGGGATGCTCCATTCCAGGGCGTGGCGATAGCGGCGGATGGGGAGAACGAGATAGAACACGAGCGGGTAGAAGATCCAGACCGCGGCGAGCAGAAGCGCGCCCGCCCTCTCAACACGCCACAATTGCATCAAACCGAGGATCGCCGCGAACTGGAAGAGCAATTGTGAGAGCGTGACGGCCGGGCCGGCCTCCGGAAACCAGAAACGCCAGACATGCATGGCAAACAAGGAGAGGGAGGCGGATGGATGAGACACGATCCAGTCGCGGGCCGACTGCATCATCCGCCGGTTGTACTCGATTTCACCCATGGCGCGGACGGCTTCGGCTTCGGCCTGGTTCTGGATGGGATGCAAGGCGCGGTTGATCTCGCTGACGCTGGCGTGTTGGGCCATGTCGTTGAACGCAAACCGGATTTCCATTCCGAGATTGGATCTCAGAAGGACGAAGCCGCCCAATTGGCGGTGATTGCGGATCGACCAGGGCAACAGGACGGCAAGGGCGATGAGCCAGGAGACGGCCAGGCGGCGGAGCCGGACGCTTCGCTCCGAGGGCGCAGCGCAGAGGGCTATGACCACCGAAAACCCGGCAAAGACGGGCAGCAGCGAAGCCGATACCAGAAGCGCAAGGCCCCATGCCATGCCGAACCAGATGGAATGAGCGGGCGGCCCGGGTTTCTCCCGGATCAGGCGAAGAGTCGCCAGAGTCAGCAGCAGGAGCAATAATGCGATCCAGGAATCCTCGGTCGCCCAAACGCTTTCCACGGTCAGTTGGCGGGGTGCGGCGGCATTGACCAGGCCTGCCAGGAAGCCGGCGAGGCGGCTCATGCCAAGACCGAGAGCGACAATGGGGAGCAGCGCGCAGACGGCGGAAGAAGCCAGGCAGTTCAACAGCGAAGGAACGTAATAGCCCGCCTTGGTTTCACCGGTGACGCGGTACACCAGGCTCATCAGGAAGGGATAGACAGGCGCGGCGTGCGCGGTGGGCCCGGTGGGGATCTTGTAGGGATCGGCGAACTCGCCTTTGGCCACCAGCGCTTTGGCGATCCGGCCGCGTTCGAAAGGGAAAATCGTCGGCTTGGGGTTCGACAGCACGGCGGTCAGGCGGACCGCCATGGCGAGGAAGAAGATGACAAGGCAGATCCGGCGGACAGGCGCGCGGCCCAAAGCGGACTCGACCCGTCCAGGGAGCCCGGAAAAAAGCGGCACGATTCCCGAACGCCGGAGGGCTGACACTTGCGGCATCAACAACACTATAGCGGCCGGGCGGAGGATCGAGGCGTGAAGTAGAGGATATCCGGGAGGAAGGACATCCATCCCGTACGCCGGCAGAGCCCGCAACTGACAGAGTAGTGCGG
>CAYWST010000095.1:11534-15945 GCA_964461075.1 uncultured Solibacteraceae bacterium
GCGCCGGACCTCCCGGGGCACAACGAGATAGTCGTCCTCCAGATTTTCGGTGGCCAGGGAGAGCCTCGGCCGGAAGCGCCGGATGGTTTGAGCAGCGCCGCGGATGGCGTTGCGTTCGGCGCCTTCGACGTCCATCTTCACGAAGGTGACTTTCTCGAGTTTCAATTCCTCGACGATCTTGTCGATCGTGGTGACGGGCAGTTCGATCTCCCGCGGCTTGGCCCCGCCGCGATTTTCCGGGCGCTCGCGCATCACGAAGGAATCCAGCAAGGAGTTGTCGTAAACGCTCATGGTCATCGTGGAATCTTCGTGCCAAACGCCCTTGGGCACGAGGACGACGCGCCCCTCGGCGATCTCGCGGGGGAAGCCGCGCCGCATGCACTCCACGTTGACCGGACTCGGGTCGATCGCCACGACCTTGGAGACGTTCGCATTCAGGCAAAGGCGCACGAAATCGCCGATGTTGGCTCCGCAATCCAGCACGACATCCCCGGGCCCAAGCGCCATCGCGCCGCGCGTATAGACCTGGGCGAGCTGTTCGCCGATGGCAAACCGGGGCGTCCGTCCCGGAGGTGTCCAGATGGGCCCAATCGCCGTTTCCCAGCGCCGATAGCCGTCCGGGGCCTGTTCCACCATCCTGGCCTGCCGGGTGGAGGCTTCCATGGCCTTGCGAACATCCCAGAGACGGACCGGCGCCTGGATCGAATCGGCCAGACCGCATCCTCCCGACCGGCCGGTGAGAAACGCCCCGGCCCCCAAAACCGGTTCATGCCATTCCTGGCGGTGAGTGAAGAACCCCAGGACAAAGGCCATGGCGGGGAGGAGGAGTGTGTAGATTCGCTTGCTCATGCCGGGTTTTGACTCTACCACGCCGGCCGGGAGACGAGCCACCCGGCGCGAGCCCGGATAGGACATAAGGGGCCGTGGGGGCAGTGATTTATACTGCGGAGAGCCCGCCCATGCTGCTGAGTATCCTCATTCCCGTTTATAACGAACGCACGGTTGTGCGCGCCAGTTTATCGGCTGTGCTCAACGCGCCGCTGCCCGCGGGCATGGAGCGGGAATTGGTGATCGTCGACGACCGGTCCAAGGACGGGACATGGGACATCCTGCAGGAGTTCGCGGCGGCCCATGCGGAGATCCGGCTGTTCCGGCACGAGGTGAACCGCGGCAAGGGCGCGGCCGTGCGGACGGCGATCGGCCACGCGCGCGGCGATTTCTGCCTGATCCAGGACGCCGACCTGGAGTACGACCCGAACGAGTATCCGATTTTGCTCAAGCCGCTGCTGGAAGGACGGGCCGACGCGGTGTTCGGATCGCGCTATCTGGCGGGGGAAAGCCGCCGCGTGCTGCCCTACTGGCACACGCAGATCAATCAGTTTCTGACATTCCTGTCCAACCTCTTTTCCAACATCTCGGTGACGGACATGGAGACCTGCTACAAGGTCTTCCGGACCGACCTGCTGAAGTCGATCCCGATCCGGAGCGACCGCTTCGGCTTCGAGCCCGAGATCACGATGAAGTGCGCGAAGCGCAAACTGCGCATCTACGAGGTGCCGGTCAGCTATCACGGGCGCACTTACGAGGAGGGCAAGAAGATCGGCTGGAAGGACGGGGTGCAGGCGCTGGGCGTCATTTTGAAGTTCTGGTTGATCGACGATCTCTACAACTGGCCTCACAACCGCGTGGCGCTGGTCAGCCATACGCGGACGCCGGCCTACGTGAGCTGGCTGTCGAACCTGGTCCGGCCGTGGCTGGGCGACAGCGTGATCGAGTTGGGCGCCGGCATCGGGACGTTTAGCGGGCGGCTGATGGGGCGCCGGTTGCGTTACCTGGCGGCCGAGCACGATCCGCTGCTGCTGCACGCGCTGGAAAACCGGTTTCTGAAGACGCCGAGCGTGGAGACGCGGGACCTTTCGGCGGAAGACGAAGCGGCGCTGGGAGCGATGAGGGAGGAGTTCGATTCCGCCGTCTGCATGCACGTTCTGGAGGGATTGGAATCGCCGGAGCGCGCCATCGCGGGCATGGCGCAGGCGTTGAAACCCGGCGGGCGTCTGATCGTGCTGGCGCCGCAGGGGCCCTGGCTATACGGATCAGTGGACGAGGCGATGGGGCAGAAGCGCCGCTTCAGCAAGGCGCAGTTGGCGGAGATGATGGCCGGGAGCGGGTTTGAAGTGGAGCACATGCGTCAGCTCAACAAGGCGGCGACGCCGTTGTGGTGGGTGAACTCGCGGCTGCTGAAGCGGTCGAGCCCGTCCAAGTTCCTGTTGAAGGTCTTCGACAAAACGCTGTGGTTGTGGCGGGCGCTGGACGCGGTGCTGCCCTGGCCGGGGCTGAGCCTGCTGGTGGTGGCGCGCAAGCGGTAACGGGCAGCCTCTCTTAAAGCAGGTGGGCGATGCCGAGGCGCCGGGCGACTTCTTCGATGTCGTAATTGGCGTCGAGCGAGACGGGCAGGTTGCGCTGGCCGGGCTCGTGCTTGTAGTTGGGGTTATTGATCGAGGTGCAGTGGCCCTCTTCGACCCGTCTGGCGTCGAGCTCGACGACGCGGCCGCCGTAGCGGCGCTTCCAGTACATGACGCCGCCCCCGTGGGCGTAGAAGACCTTGCGGCGGCGGGCCTTTTCACGTTCGTCTTCGGGACAGTTGGGGTGCATGTGGATGTGGCGCCACCAGCCGGAGCCTTTTTCAAACTGGTCTCGGCTGGCGCCGGCGGTGACGCAGCAGGCAAGCTCCCAATAGCGGTGTTTGTTGGGCTGGAAGATGTAGCGCAGGCCGCGGCGATCGGGAACGGCGGCGACTTCGCCGTCCTTCAGGGATTCAAAGGTGCGGGCCAGATAAGCGACCGTCTCCTCGCGGCAAAGCAGGTCCGAGTGCCAGAAAGCGAGACGGGGGGCGTAGAGCCAGACGAACTCCAGCGGCACGACGGGGTGCAGAACGGGGAACTTGAAGCCGGCGTTGAAGTCGACGGGAATGGCGCCGGGCTCGACCGGCGGCGGCGGGGTGCGCGGGTCGGAGCCGATGACGGGGGTCCACCCGGCCCCGAGCACGAGCCGCTGCTGCAGCCGGCACCAGCGCTCGCTGACGTTCCAGCACAGCCAGGGCTTTTCGACGCCCCGCAGGGCGTCGCGCCAGGAGGCGGTCATCTGCTTGACCTGATCGATGGAGTAGGGGAAGGCGTCCCAGTTGCCGCGGGCGCCGCGGATGAGGCCGTCGCGGCGGGTGAGAACTTCCTCAGGCATTGGAGCGCTCTCTAAGCATTGTTGTTCGGCTCCTGCTCGCGAAGCCAGGCGAAGGCGCGGCGGAGTCCTTCTTCGGTGGAGACGATGGGCTTCCAGCCCAGGCCCTTGAGCTTGGAGTTATCGAAGCGCGTTCCTTTCCAAAGGGTCCGCGTGGAGTAGACGGTAAAGGCGGCGGGGAGCTGCCCTTGAGACCAGGCGTGATATTTCTCAACCGCCCAAGAACCGGCCAGCAGGAGGGAGTATGGGACGGGGATGACGGGAATGTTTTTGACCTCGCGGCGGTAGAGGCGAAGATACTGGCGGCAGGTGGGCAGGCCGTCGTCGACGGCGTTGTAGACCTGGCCGGAGGCCTCGGGGTTGCGGCCCGCGATGGCCAGCGCCTCGGCGCAGTTGTCGACGTAGTTGAGCGGCAAGCGGTTGGAGTGGCCGAAGTGAAAGAAGCGGCCGAACATGAACTGTCCGACGCGGCTGCTCATCCCGCCGCCGCCGGGGCCGTAGAGAACGCCCGGGCGGACGGTGACCAGATCGAAACCGAGCCGGTCGCGATACTCGGCGAAGAGACTCTCCTGGCGCAGTTTGGAGAAGGCGTAGGGATCGCGGAGTTCGGGGCGGGTCTCCAGCGGGGTCCGTTCGTCGACGACGGCGCGCCACGGCAGGCCGGCGGTTCCGTAGACGGCGAAAGAGCTGACCAGGACAATGCGGGGCTTCCGGCCGGCGAGGCCTTCCAGCAGGCGCTTGGAAGCCACGCAGGTATTCATGATCATGTCGGCGGGGGCGCCGCGCATGGCGGCTGCGACGTGAAAAACGAGATCGCAGTCCTCCAGGGCGCGGGCAGCGTCCTCGCGGGAGAGCAGATTCCCGGAGAAGACCTCGATGGAGGCGTCCGGATACTGGGCGCGGAGACGCTCGAAGGCCTGGTTCCGGGGCCGGGAGCGGACCATGCAGCGCAGGCTTGTGTAGCCGTGAGCGAGGAGGCGCGAGACAAGGGCCTGGCCGAGGAAGCCGCCGGCGCCGGTGATAAGCGTCTTCATGCGGCGCCGCCCTCCTCCCGCGGCAGGCGGGCGATGATGGCGTCCATGATGCGGGCCACGCGCAGGATCTCGGCCGGGGGGATGGGGTCGGGCGCGCCTTCGGCGGCGGCGGCGTAGAAGTCCGAGATCAGGCGCTTCATGCC
>CAYWST010000096.1:0-15904 GCA_964461075.1 uncultured Solibacteraceae bacterium
AACAGGGCGGAAGCTTCTGCCGGCGCGAGATCGGCCGTCGCCGCGCTGGGATGGGACCTCCCCTACTTTCTCGACGCCGATCACATCAACCTCTCGACCGTGGAGCGCTTCCTGGCCCCCTGCGACTTCTTTACCATCGACGTCGCCGATTCGATCGTCAAAGGCGTCGGCCCCGGCGCGCCCGCCGCGGCAAAGTACCTTCCCGCCGTTCGCGAGGCCGGCGTCATCTACCGCCGCATCGAAGCCGCCAAAGGCGCCGGCAGTTTTATCACTGAAGTCTCAATGGACGAAACCGATCTGCCCCAGACCCCGGAAGACCTCCTCTACATCCTCGGCGCGCTCGCTGAAGAACAGGTTCCCGTTCAGACCATCGCGCCGAAATTCACCGGCCGCTTCAACAAGGGCGTCGATTACGCCGGCGATGTCGCGCAGTTCGAACGGGAGTTCCGCGCCGATGTCGACGTCATCGCGCATGCCGTCTCGCGCTTCGGCCTCCCCGCCAACCTCAAGCTCAGCGTCCATAGCGGGAGCGACAAGTTCTCCATCTATCCCGCCATCGCCCGGACGCTGAAGACGACGGGCGCCGGCGTGCACCTCAAGACCGCGGGTACGACATGGCTTGAAGAGCTCATCGGGCTCGCGGAAGCCGGAGGCCCTGGTCTCGACATCGCCAAACGAGTCTACGCCGAAGCGCACGCTCACGCCGATGATCTCTTCGCGCCCTATGCCAGCGTGATCGACATCGACGCCGCAAAACTGCCGTCCCCTGAGGCCGTCAATTCGTGGACCAGCGAGCAGTTCGTGCTTGCGCTGCGCCACCAGCCGGATGAACCGCTCTACAACCCACACTTGCGGCAACTGCTGCACGTCGGCTACAAAGTGGCGGCCAAAATGGGCGAGCAATACCTCTCCATGCTGCGCGAGTGCGAATCCGCAGTGGCGCGCAACGTTACCCGGAACCTGTTCGAGCGCCACATCCGCCCCGTTTTCCTCGCGGCGTAGGCGCTCGCTTCGGCGAATCATTTCAGATACTTCGGATTCACCTTCCCCTGTTCGGCGAAGCCGCCCAGTTGCGGGCGCATCGGCGAGTACCGGGCGTAGCTCTCCCAAATGTCTCCCCGTCCCAGCATGCGCGGATCCTTCTGTGCCGTGAGCGCCCGCTCAAGTTCCGCGCGCATCGACTTGCGCGTTCCCGCATGGGTGGCCGTTTGAGCCAGGTTGTTCCTGCAGCCGGGGTCTTTGACGACATCAAACAGTTGCTCTTCGGGCCGCTTCCCAAAGCCGATGTCAAACAGGGGCGCCACCGCCGCCTCGCCCCGGTGCGCCAGCATCCAGTCCTTGGCCGGCCCTCCATCAATGTCTGCGTAGAACTCGGGATCGCCCGCCGGCCAACGGTCCGGCTTCATGTTCCAGATGTACAGGTAGTCCCCCTGCCGCATCGCCCGCGCAGGGTAGCCGAGATTGTCGAACCTCGCGTGCGAGTGCCTCTCGCGCCCCGAGAAGATCCGGCCGCGCGCCTTCTCGATCACCCCTGAGCCGCCGGAGCGCAGCAATGGTACGAGGCTCCTTCCCACCATTGAAGAAGGCGCCTCCACGCCGCCCGCCTCCAGAAACGTCGGCGCGAAGTCGGCGAAGCTGATCAGATCATCCGAAACCCGGCCCCCCTTGGCCTGCGCCTTCCACATCATCGCCAGGGGGAGATGAATGCCATAGTCGTACATCGTCGCCTTGGAGCCGGGGAACGGCATTCCGTTGTCCGCGGTGACGACGACGAGCGTGTTCTCCAGTTCGCCACGCTTTTCGAGCAGCGAGAGCATCCGCCCCAGGTGCCGGTCGAAGTGTTCGATCTCGAGATAGTAGTCGAGAATGTCGCTGCGTATTTCCGGCGTGTCCGGCAGGAACGGTGGCACGACGACGTCGTCCATCCGCTTCCCTGATTTCGCCCCCGAGCCCTGGTCGTAGGCGCGGTGCGGCTCGTGGCACCCGTACCAGAAACAGAAAGGCTTCTCCTTGGGGCGCGCCTCGAGGAAGTCCGCGAAGTTGCCGGCATAATCATTGGCGTTCAGGCCTTTCGAGCGTACTTCCGCGCGCCGCCCGTCAAAACCTGGCCCCGCTGGATTGCGCGTCCATCCGGCATCCTTGAAATTGCACGGCCCCGCGCCCTTGCCGGTGAGCCCGATGAAGTATCCTCGCTTCTCGAGCAGATCCGGGTAGACATCGAACTTCTTCGGGAACAGACTCGCGTGCGTGCCGGCTTCCTCGATCTGCCATGGAAACCGCCCTGTCAGCAGACCCGCACGCGAAGGCGCGCAGCCTGGAGAGAGACTGTACGCCCGGCGGAACAGGACGCCGTCGCTCGCGACGCGGTCAATCGCCGGTGTCCTGACAACCTTGTCGCCCATCGCCCCGATGTGCGGGTACGACTGGTCGTCGGAGATCGCGAACAGGATATTCGGCCGCCTCGGTCCCTGCCCCCTCAGAATCGCCGGCGCCCCACTCCCCAGAAACCCGCGTCGCGTGACGCGCGCCGCAACGCCGCCACCTTGTCTCGTCTCACAATTGCTGTTGTCCATTGATAGAGAGTTTAGCGCGGTGCTGGCCTGCGCCAGTCCGTTTCTAATCCCCCCCCTCAAACCATGCGTGCGGCCCGAGCCTGTCCAGCTTGTTCAGGTAAGCGTTGGCCAGCAACGGCGGGATCACTCAGCCCTGCGGGGTATTCCGCCAGCGTCTCTCTCGCGGCGCCGTCCTCCATCACGCCCGCATCCAGCTATTGCGGGGACACGCATGCCTCTGGCGCAGTCACTCAGTTTTCCGCCTCGAACACCGCTTTGATCCTGCCCTTTCGAATCGCTAATTCGAGAGCAGCGTGGTCCTTCGCGTTCTGGTCGGCGTAGCCCAGGGCGAATTGGGCGATGGCCTGGTCGAACGCGTCGCTTCTCCCCATATAGCCGCTCAGCATGGCCGAGGCTCCCGATCGAGCGTGGGACAGGGCGAGAGCTCTTCCGCACCATGTGGCGTAGAGGTTCAGGTCGGAAGGGTCGAATATCTCCACGCGCGGGCTGATCTTGATATCTCTCAGTTGGCGGACGAAGAAATGGCGCCCCCCTGCACCCTGGGTCCAGCCGAGGAACATGTCGCTCGCCGTCTGCATGGTCCGGTATCCGTTCACGACGCGTTGGCCGTTGTTGGGGAATACGCACGGCGCCGTGTAAGGCTCCAACACCGAGGCGCGGGCCTCCTTCACCTGGAGAAAAAGCGGATCGTCTTCGCCGGCCATGAATAGCATGACCCAGCATAAGGTTCCGACACTCCCTACGCCCACCACCTTGACTGCAGCGTCCCGGAGTTCATAGCGCTCCAACAGTGACTGCAGGGACGGTGTGAGCGTGGCGCGGTAGCTTATGAAGGCGTCCCGCACTATTTTCTGAATTTCACCTGGTGAATGCCCCTCCGCATGGAAAATGGTGGGCAACTGATCCTTGATGACCGGGATGTCCCCTTTGTGCTCCACCAGTTTGGGAAAGATCTCTTCTCCGCGGCTTTTCGCTTGTGCCTTTTGGATGCGCTTGATCACTCGCTGGCGCAGAATTGGGTCCAAGGTCTCCAACAGATCCTTCGTCCAGATCGCCTGGTGCCACAACTCCAGCGTCTTCATGTGGCTGAACTCCGCCATGGATTCACGGTACGAGCGAACACAGGCCATGACGATGACCTTGCCGGTGGCGTCATTGACGCCTTTGTCCCGGCAAGCCACGATGAAGCTGGCGGCAAGGCGCTTGACGTCCCACTCCCACGGAGCCGGGTGGGTTTCGTCCAGATCATTGATCGAGAAGAGAACCCTCCGCTCCGGGGTGGCGAACCCGCCGAAATTGCAGAGGTGTGCATCACCGCAGCATTGAACGTGCAAACCGGTGGATGGTGTGGACGACAGGTCGGACGCCATCGTGAGAGCCGCCCCCCGGTAAAACGTGAATGCGGAGCGGACCATGCGCCCGTGGCGCAGGGGGAGCAGATCGGGAACGCGTCCCTTTTCGGCCTCCAGCACCAACTCCACCGCGTCCCTGCGCCCTGCGGGGGCCTTCCAACCCGCGTGCGCTTTTCGAGGACAAATCTCCCGCAGAGCCTTGCCCGCGGCATACCTCTCGGCATAGGTTCTTCCTGCCGCCGCTTCCCGCAGCGAAGCCTTCCGGCTCATGACTCTCTGCTTGGGCGTCTTCGTTGTGACCACGCGCGGGCCTCCCGCTTCCAACGGCTCGGGCATCACGCCGCGGCAGCCAATTGGTCTCAACCAATGCCGCACAACGCGAACCAATTTGACAATATTGCAATCCTGTTACCAAACTGAGATATGCTGCTTTTGGGCTGATTAAGGCCTGTCGATCCAGTATTTTTTGAAGCGAGAGCGGACGTTCGGCGTGGGGATTGGCAGCCCCAGCCGAGTTGGGATCTGTTCCTTGGGTTGGTAAAACAACCGGACTGGCCCCTCCCGCCGGTCAGCCTGATCATCCCGCGATTGCGCCGTGACCCCTACTAACGCGTTCCGGCCCAAGACGCCCTGTGCCGCGAGAACTGCATCCACGAACCATTGAAAGGCGAGTTGCTTTCAAGAGCTAAAAGTGATCGGTGCACCAGGACTGAATCCGGATGAATCGCGACAAGCTACGCAGCGCGTAGATTCTTAACCTGACCCCTCCGCGGACCATCACGAAGCCGAACACTGGCAAGCGGTTTCGGTCAGTGCAGATCAGCAACCAGGGCCCCTGCATTCCGCTGATCGCATACGGCGCCGGAAACTGCGCGCTGACTCAGAAGTTGATTTTGGCCCCAAGCTGGATCTTGCGCGAAAAACTGGAAACCGTGTCACGAATCCGGCCGAATGTGGTGGAGGTCTGCGTCGCGGTAGGGAAGCCGAACGTCGGCGTGTTGGTGATGTTCAACATGTCCGCACGGATCTCCAGATTGAACCGCTCCGTCAGAGCGGTCCGCTTCAGAAATGACGCGTCGATCTGGTAGCCGCCGGGGCCTCTGAACGCGTTGCGTCCCGTGTTGCCGAGTTCGCCCATCGTCGGCTGCGAGAACTTGGCGATCTGTTCCTGGGTAAAGAACCAGATCACGCCGCCCGGACCGTCCTCGGCCCTGCCCATGTCCGCATCACAGCCGTTGCAGTTGGCGAAGGACTGCACGACGTTGTTGAACGAATACGCTCCGGAATAGGTCGAGAACGGCCGTCCGCTCTGGAAGGTGGCGAATCCGGCGACCTGCCAGCCGCCGGCCAGGCGATCGACAAAGCCGTTCGCTGAAGAGGCGTACTTCCGGCCTTTTCCGAACGGCAGTTCGTAGAGCCAGTAGGTCTGCACCACATGGCGCCTGTCGAAGTCGGAGAGCCCGTAATTCAATCGCCGGTTGGAGATGTCGAACGGCGTGCTGCCGGCCGACTGATTGTTCGCCCCCGATACGACCGTAAACGCCGGATCGTAGCTGCGTGTGTCCAGGGACTTCGCGAAAGTATAACTGAACTGCCAGGAGAGGCCCCCGGCAAGACGGCGCTCGAGTTGCATCTGAAACGCGTTGTAAGTCGACCAGTCGTTCGAGTCGATCACATTGAGTGCAGTAGCGAACTGCGGATAGGAGAGGAAGAAATAGGGGCTCAAGCCCGCCGCCTCCACTTGCCCGCGCCCCCCGACGATGCGCCTTGAGAGATCCTGAGCGATCGCGCCGACGGAGTTGTTTCGCAGCTCCGTCGTGTAGATCCGCCGAAATGCCTGAGAACCGGTCTCGGCGGCCTGTTTTCTCGTGTCCACCGACATGATCTGATTGATCAGGGGACTGTCCCCTCCGCCGTTCACCAGGCGTGTGGCGTCCAGGAAGCCGTTGGAACGGATCTGCGCCTGATTGGCGTTGTACGCCCCGAACAGATTGTGCGCGCGGCGTCCAATATAGCTGACCTCGAAGACCGTATTGCGCAGCACCTCGCGCTGGATGTTGAAGCTCCACTGGTGCGTAGTCGGCGTCTCGAAATTCGGATCTGCCACCGTAATGTTCCGCGTCGAAAAAGCGGCAGGCTGCGCAAAATCGCTCGGCTTGCGGTTTGGCGGCTCGAGCGTGGGAAGATTCTGCAATCTTCCTCCGGCTTGACCGAAGGTCTGATTCTCGAAGCCGTCTACGATGCCCGGGAGGTTCTGGAAAACCTGCGAGCTGAAGAGAAACGTATTGATGCGGTCATAGGCGATACGGTAATTGCCGCGCACGCTGGTCTTGCCTGTAGCGAACGGATCCCACGCAAAGCCAAGCGAGGGGCCGAAGTTGTTCTTGTCGCTGTTGTAGAGACTTCCCGGAACCCACTTGAGCGTATTCGAAGGCGCCGCGCCCGCGACCGCGATCTGGTCCGGCCGCCGGATTCGGCCGTCCGGATTCGACGGCGCCATCTTCAATTCCAGGCGCACCCCGAGATCGATCGTCAGATTGCGCGCGATCTTCCAGGTGTCCTGAACGTAGAAATCGTATTCGTTGAAATTCGCCAGGAAGTCGTAAAGCCCGACGCGGAACGCGTCGCCTTCCGCCACGAAGCCGCGATTGGTCGCCCCGACTCGGCCAAGTAACAGGTTAATGTTGGATTCAAGCGCCACACGGTCGAACTGCTGGTTGATATCCGAAGGCAGCCCGAAACGCGCCGCGTCGACCGTATTGATCAGGCGGCTGAAATTCACGTTCTGAGTTGCGTTGAATCCGCCGATCGAGCCGCGCACGTCCCGGTGGCTGGCGAGCCGGAAGTTCAGTCCGAACTTGATGGAGTGCGGCCCGCGGAAGTAGCTGAAGTTATCGACGAATTGCCACGTCTTCAGCCGCCGGGCATTGCCGAAATCATAGGTTACCGGGAGCAGCACGCTGGGGGTCTGGAGAGAGACTTTCGTCAGATCCGAAGTGGGAATGTTGAAGTCGAACGCGAACTGGTTCAAGCCGAACACGAATTCGTTGGTGATTGACGGACGCGGGGCGGTTCGCCAGTTGAACGCATAGTTCTTGGGGTCGCGCTTGGTGTTGACCACGCAATCGCCGCCGGCAAAGAAGGGGGCGCCGCCGTTCACGCGGTCGCAATTGGTGTCCTGCCGCCCGAAACTGATCCTGGCGAAGATCGTGTTGCGGTCGTTGAGGACGTAATCGCCCTTTAGCGTGACGTCATACTGCTTTTCATTTTGTAGCGCGGCGAAAGTGTAGAGCGCCGTGTTCAGTCCGTCTCCGCCGGTGAAGTTGTTCGGCAGCGGGGTCGATTGAATCAGCGACCGGATTGTTGAATTGAAGCCCAGCCGTTCCGGGTCGTTCGCCGCGATGTTGTACGTCCCGATGTTGAGGCCGGGCAGCACGTTGCCGCTGGCGTCGACGCTCGCCGCCGGCGTCCCCGCCGGCTGATTCCGGCCGCCGCGCACGTAGCGCCAGAGGCCCTCGCGCGCCTGCTGCGTGAAGACGCTCCGGCTGAGGACAGCCGACTCTCGCGCGCGCAGGAACTGCACGTTCCCGTAGTAGAAGAGCTTGTTCTTGATCGCTGGCCCGCCAATGGAACCGCCGGGAATATTCTGCACAAACTGGCGTTTGCCGACGTTGTTCACGTTGCTCTCCCATTCATTGGCGTTCAGGCTGGGCGTGCGGTAAAACCAGAATCCGGAGCCGTGGATGTCATTGGTGCCGCTCTTGGTGACCATGGCCACCTGCCCGCCGGAGTTGCGTCCGTATTCCGCGGTGGTATTGCCCGACAGGACACGGAACTCCTGCAACGCATCCGGGTTCATCCGGATCGGCGCGAAATTGGATCCGCCGGCGCTGGTTTCATTGGCGTCGATGCCATCGACCGTAAAGTTCCAGGCACGGTCCCGCGCGCCGTTGACGTGCGTGCCGCCGCCGGTATTGGCGCCGGAGACCACGCCCGGCTGCCGGGCCACCAGATCCAGCGGATTGCGTCCGCGCGTGCCGACGATCGGCAGATCCTTGATGAGATTCTCATTGAACAGGTTGCCGATGTTACCCGAAGTGGACGTCTGCACCGCCTCGGTCTGCGCCTCCACCGTCACTACCTCGGTCAGCGTTCCGATTTCGAGCGTGACGTTCACCGTCGAAGGCTGCCCGATGGCCACGCGATTCCCGCGGGTGGCGTACTTCTTGAACCCTTTCGATTCCACTTGAACCGTGTAGACGCCCGACTGCACGGCCTCGAAGAAATACGCGCCGTTCTCCGCGGTCTTTGTGGTGAAGGTCGCGTTCGTCCCTTCGTTGATCAACCGCACTTCAGCGCCGACGATGCCGCTGCCGCTTGGATCCTGAACCGTCCCGATCACTCGCGAGGTCGTGCCCTGGCCGAAGGCGCACGCTCCAGCGAGACTGAAAATGCTGATAAGTCTGACGACCCTCTTTTGCATATGAGAGAGAGGTTAACACCCCCGCGGCCGCCGTTGGAAGAGGGATCCGATGCCGTTTACGGCTGCAACGGCCCGGCGACTTCCGAGTACCGCCTCAGGATCTGCAGTTCCCGCTTGGAATAATGCTTCTTCGTTTCACGCCTTTCGAGGTAGGCGGTGCGCTCGGCCGGACTGAGACCGCGCAGGCGCTCGAACTCCGGCGTCAACGCGGCCCTCCGGTCTTCGGGCAGCGCGTTGAAGTCGCGAAAAACGTTGCGCGCCTTCTCCCTGTCCTCCGGGCTCATCTGCCGGAACAACTCCCAGCGCCGCTCGAGTTCCCGCCGCTCTTCCGGCGGCAGCGAATCGAGGCGGTCCAGGCGATCGGCGGCCTGCTTCCGCCTGTCGGGCGGCAGACTTTGCAGGAGTTTTTGACGCTGCTTGGGATCCATCTGCCGCAGTCGCGCGGGTGCGTTGCTCGGCGCCGGACGCGGCCGCACGGCCTGCGCGTTCAGCAGAAGCGGAAACGTCAGCAGAGCCAGCACAGAGAGCCGCATCGGAGGGCCAGTCCCGTTATAGCGGGATTTGACGGAGCATGTCGAGGTCTTCGAGCACTCGTTCCACCTGTTCAGGTTCAAACGTGTCGGGCGCTGAGGCCATCGGCGGAGTCCCCGGCTGCAGCAGGAAGATCCAAAGCGCGGCCGCCGTCAAAGCAGGCACCGCCGGACCCCACTTCACCTCCGCGATCCATGCCCCCGCTCTCATCCAGAGCGGATCCCGCTCCGTTTTGCCGATCCGCTCCGCCAGACTCTCGTCAAACCCGCGTCCGACCGTCGAGGATTCCCATTCGTCCAGCGCGCTCCACAGCGCCGTCTGGCTGTCGCGGAAACGGGCGCAGTCCGGGCAGATCGCCATGTGCCTCTCGAGGGCGCGCCGGCGGTCTTCGTCCAGCCTCCTCGAGCAGTAATCGAGCAGCAGGGTGGCGTGTTCTTCGCTCTGCAGCGGGCAGCGTCGGGTTTCTTCCTCGTTCATCCCCTCATCAGGCGTAGTGCGCCAGCCTCGCGCGCAGGTTCTCGTAGGCCCGGAAGAGCAGGCTTTTCACGGCCGATTCCGTGAGCCCGAGCACCTTTGCGATCTGAGAATACTCCATCTCCTCGTACTTGTGCATGAGGACAGCGGCCCGCTGCTTCTCCGGCAGAAGCGCGATGGCGTCGCGCACCTCCTGGAGTTTCACCTCATCCACCAGCACGCGTTCCACGCTCGGCTTCCCGTCCCCGATCTGGCGCGCCACAGCACCCGATTCATCGCCTTCAATGCTGCGCTGCTGCCGCCGGTTTTTCTCGTCCCGCACCCAGTTGAACGCCAGGTTCGTCGCGATTCGGAATAGCCAGGTTGTGAATTTAGCGGAGGGTTCGTATCCGGCGCGCGAACGGTATACACGCAGAAACACCTCCTGCGCCAGATCCTCCGCGATGGCCCGGTTCTGGACCATCCGATAGAGAAAATGGACAACAGGCGTTCTGTGCCGTTCCAGCAAGAGGTTGAAGCTGGCCGTATCACCCATCCGGACACGCAGCATCAACTGCGCGTCGAGATCCGAGGTGAGCGCCAGGGTGGCCGGAGCCGCCGCCATATGGTCTTCAACCCCATCGGCTACGAGGGGTTGCGCCGATGGCTGGAACGAAATGCCGTTCGCCATACACGTTAGAGCGGGCTTCCGCCAAACTGGTTTACACGCCACTCCAATCTTTCGATACCCGAAAGCGTTATTCTTCCTTCAACTGGCGCTCCATCAGCTCCCGCACCGCCTCCCTCGGCGGCCGCCCTTCATGCAGAATCGCGAACATCTGGCGCGTGATCGGCATCTCCACGCCGTGCCGCGCGGCCAGCTCCACAGCCGCCTCCGTCGTCTTCACACCCTCGGCGACCATCTGCATCCCGGCCAGGATCTCCTTGATAGTACGCCCCTTACCGAGTTCGAACCCGACCGTCCGGTTGCGGCTCAACTCGCCGTTGCAGGTGAGCACGAGATCCCCCAACCCCGCCAACCCCGCCAGCGTCCTCGCCTGTCCGCCGGCGGCCACCGCAAGCCGCGTGATCTCAGCCAGCCCCCGAGTGATCAGCGCCGCGGTCGTGTTGTTTCCAAGTCCCAAACCGGCGCACACCCCCGCCGCGATCGCGATGACGTTCTTCAGGGCCGCCCCGAGTTCCACGCCCACCGGGTCGGCGTTCGTGTAAAGCCGCAAAGTAGGCCCCGAAAACGCCTTCTGAATCGCCTTCGCAAAGCCTGTATCCTCGCTCGAGACGACCACGGCGGCCGGCTCTCCCCGCGCAATCTCCCTGGCGAAGGTCGGTCCGCTCAGGACCCCGATGGCCGCGTCCGGCCCCAGAACCTCCCGCATCACCTCGCTCATCCGCAGCAGGCTCCCCTGCTCGAGACCCTTGGTCGCGCTCACAAACCCGGCGCCCCGAGCGGCGTACCGCTTCACCTCTCCATACAGCCGCCGTGCGTGATGCGAAGGCATGACGCCCAAGACCGTTTCGGCGCCCGCCAAAACAGCCTCCATCGACGAACTCACTTCGACATTTCCGGGCAGCGCCGCCGAGGGCAGATAAAGGTCGTTCACGCGCGATGCGTTCATCCGCGCGGCCAGATCCGCTTCATACACCCACAAGCCGGTCCGCTCGAATTTCGGAGCCAGCACCACCGCCAGCGCCGTCCCCCAACTCCCCCCCCCGATAATCGCAAGCCTGCTCACGCCCGCTTGCCTCCGAAGCGGAAAACGTTCTCAGTGCCCGCGCGAATTCGATCGATATTGGAACGGTGCCGCCAGACAATGAACACGGCGCTCACGAGCGCTCTCAGCACAACGGCCGGGTGTGGATGCAGGAGCAGCCACACGGCGAAGGGGAAAAGCCCCGCCGCGACAATCGAGCCGAGCGAGATGTAGCGCGTCATTGCGACGACCACCACCAGCAGCGCCACGCAAGCCAACAGAGCCGCCGGAGCCAGGTAGAGGTTCGCCCCCACGAAGCTCGCCACCGCCTTCCCGCCTTTGAACTTGAGAAAGATCGGGAACCCGTGGCCGAGCAGCACCGCCACCGCGGCGGCGGCGGTCCACGCCGGATCGTCGGCTGTCGCCCGCCCCATCAGCCAGACGGCCAGGTATCCCTTGTCGATGTCGAGCGCCAGCGTCAGCAGGCCGAAGGCGCGGCCCGTAGTGCGGAGAACATTCGTAGCGCCGATGTTGCCGCTTCCTTTCGAGCGAACGTCCTCGCCGGTCTTCCATCGCACAAGCAGGTAGCCGAAAGGAATGCCGCCGATCAGGTAGGCGGCCGCAAGAAGAAGTGCTGGCGTCATGATGCGGTCAGGGGATAGCTTGCGAGTTTCGTGTAGATGGATCCGCCGGGATGGAGCCGGCTTTCGTAGAGATGGAATTGGGAGGCGTTGAATGCGCCGAAATCGGCCGATGGCAGACTCGCGATCGTCTCCCGCAGCCGCGCGAGATCGGCCGGGGCCTTGATTCTCGCCAGCGTCAGATGCGGCCGGAATTCGCGGTCTTCCACTGGAACGCCGAGTTCGCCGCAGACGGCTTCCGTGACCCGGGCCAGCGCGGCCAAAGACTCCGGCGCGGCGATGCCCGCATACAGAACCCGCGGATGATGAGGGTTCGGAAACCAGCCGATTCCCCTGATGCCGATCCGCATCTCGCCCGGCGCGGCGACGCGCTTCAGCGCGCCCTTCAACTCTTCGAGCCGCTCCTGGGGCCACTCTCCGATGAACTTCGTCGTGATGTGCAAATTCGACATCGGACTCCAATGGATCCGCGCCGCGGGCTTGAGATGTTCGAGGAGAAGCTCCAGGTTTCGTCTCATCTCGTAGGGCACGTCGAGGCCGGTGAACAATCGCATTGGGCGTGATACCTTCACTAGCGTAGCAACGTGATCCTGCCACGCGCCTTCTACGCCCGGCCTACCGTGGAGGTCGCCCGGGACCTGCTGGGTAAACGCCTGCTCATGAACGGGCGCGGCGGACGCATTCTTGAAGTCGAGGCCTATCTCCCGCACGGCGACCAGGCCGCGCACGCCTGGCGCGGCCGCACTCCGCGCACGGAAGTCCTTTTCGGCCCGCCTGGCCGCGCCTACGTCTTTCTTAATTACGGCGTCCATCATTGCCTGAATGTGGTGGCCGAGCCGGAGGGAACTCCCGGCTGTGTCCTCATCCGCTCCGTCGAAGGCGCCGGCGACGGCCCCGGCAAGCTGACTCGCGCGCTCGGCATCACTCTCGCTCACTACGGGGCGGACCTGACGCGCGGTCCGCTGCTGATTCGCGACGGGCCCGAACCCGGCGCCATCGAGGTAACGCCGCGTATCGGAATCCGCCGGAGCGTTGACTTGCCCCTGCGCTTCAAGGGCTCCGGATAGGCCTCAGCCGCCAGGATGAAAGTCGCGCGCGGCCACCACTTCTTCCGCCAGAGTCTCTGCCGCGGCAGGGTTCGCCACCCGCCCGGCGGCGATTTCCCGCTCCAGAAACGCGGCGAACTCGAGCCCCGCTGGCAACATCTGCAAATCCGACATCGTGTGTTCGTCCCAGAATCGGTCCAGCAAGCCGCGCAACTCGTCGATCAGCAGTTCGCAGGTGCGCGGCAGAAGCCCCGTGATGGCTGTCAACCTGTTGGCACGCGCCAGCGTGCAGTTGACCTTCATCCCCGGTTGCTGCGCAATAGCCGTCAGCCGGCGCAGTTCGCGCGGCGTCAGGTCGTATGCGGAGAGCGCGGCTTCACCTTCATTGAGAATGCGGCGGACGAGCTTTGGATCAAGCGTCATCCGGGCAAAGGCGGTTTGGTAGGCTTCGAGCGACATCGTTCAAACGCGCGCGTGCGCCTCCCAGATCTCGCGGGCCCGGTTCAGTTCCCTCGTGATGCCGTCCGCTCCGAGCCGGGGAAAGTACGATTCGTGAAATTCGAAGGTGACCGCGCGGACACTCGGCGCGGCGGCCAGCACGCGATCCAGAAGCGGCCAGACCGGCTCGGCCACTGCCCCGGCGTGTGAATCCGTGTAGAAGCCCGCCAATTCGTCGCCCCCCGCGATGTGGATCTCCACCACGCGCTCCAGGTCGAGTTTTCCGAGAAATTCCTCCGGATCGAAGCGATGGTTGACCGAATTGACGTACACATTGTGCAGGTCCAGCAGCAGTCCGCAACCTGTCCGGTGCGTCAACTCATTGAGGAACTCCGCCTCGGTCATCTCCTGTTCCGGCGGGATCACGAAATAGACGTTGTTCTCGAGCAGGAAAGGGCAAGGAACTGTTTCGAGCACCTTCCGGATGCGCGGGGCGAGCAGGTCCAGCGACTCCTCTTCCCAGGCAAGCGGCAGCGAGAGAGCGGCGTCGAACTCCACTCCGTGTTCGCTCAAGCGGGAAAAAGAAAGGTGGTCGCTGTGCCAGGGAAAGCCGTAGTGCCGCTGCCATCGGGCTATCTGGTGAATGTGCTCCTCGTCGAAACGCGTGGCGCTGCCGATAGAGAGTCCAACACTGTGGCAGAGAATTGGAACGTGCGCGGCGCAGTAGTCGAGCAGTGCACGGGACGATTCGAACTCGCGATACCGCGGACCCGCCTCGCCTCCCTTGTCGAGCCAGAAGCGATCTGGGATGATCTCGAGATAGTCGAACGGGGGATCAGTGGCGGTGACGAATTCGGATACCGATGGATTGAAGAGAAGTCCTACTCCAAGCGGGGAAGTCATGGCAGGTTGACGGGCAAAGCGCCTCGGGGCCCAGGGCGCAACACCCCAGGCCCCGAGCGCCCGCTAGAACTGAATCTCGATTTGCTGCTGGAATTTCTCCTTAATCAGGATGTCGAGGCCTGAGTAGCAGCCCCCGCAAAACCTCAGGCCGGCGGCCTTGGCGATGCCCTTATCGCCGTAGACCTTTTCAATCAGCTTCCCAATGTCGCCCAGGCTGGTTCCTGGGGCGACAAGAACCTCCGCGGTTGGGCGGCCCGCCGGGCCGACCTTGGAAACAAGCACACTCGCAGTGCGTGCAACAGGCATGGTCTTAAGCTCCTCTGATCCGAAAAATCCGCATCGCCTCAACCGGCGGCGGTTGAATTAGTTTAAGCGGGAGTGCGCCCCAAAGGGAAGGGAATTATTTAAGCGGACGCTTCCGGATGCTCGATCACCCTCTCCGGGCGAACCAGCAACCAGGCCGCCGAACCGAGTGCGCAGAGCCCGGCGGCTACCAGGAAGGACTCCGTCCAGCCGAACCTGTCCGCGATCAACGGCGTCAAAGAAGCCGTGGTGGCGCCGCCGATCTGCCCCACCATGTTCATCAGGCCCGAAGCCGAGCCCGACGACGAGCCTGCGATGTCGGCCACAACAGCCCAGAACGCGCTTTGCGCAACGTACAGCGCTCCGGCCCCGCCGGCCAGAACGAAACTTGCAACCTGCGCGCTCTCCACCTGCGTCGCCAGCGCCAGGAATACCGCTGAAAGCGCCATGCCGAACGCCGCCTGCCCGCAGCGCCCAACGCGCTTGCCGAACTTCTTGGTCAATTGATCCGCGATCCACCCGCCCACCGAACTCGCCACCGCCATCGCAATAAACGGCAGCATCGAGTACAGCGCGCTCTTCTTCAAATCCATTCCGCGCACGCGATTCAGGTAGATGAAGAACCACGTGAAGAAGATGTAGGCCACGTAGCCGAACGAAAAGTAGCTTAGCGAGATGAAGATGATGTTCCGGTCGCCCAGAATCGCGCCCCACGGCAGCGCCTTGTGCGATTCGATCTCCTTGGCCGGCGCCGGAAGTCCGGCTTCGATGTGCGCGATCTCCTCTTTGCTCGTCCACGGATGCTGCCGCGGCGTGTCTCGCGCCAGAACGTACCAGCCCAGGCCGGCGATCAGTCCGATCCCCGCGCAGACGTAAAACGACATGTGCCAGCCCCAGTTGGTCAGCACATAGGTGATCAGCGGCGGCGTGACGCCCGCGCCAGCGCCAACGCCGGCGAAGATGAGGCCGTTGGCCAGCCCGCGCTCAAGAGAAGGAATCCAGGCCGAGACCAGCCGGTTCGACGATGGATAGACAACCGCTTCACCGAGACCCAGCAGAAACCGCGTGGCGATCATCAGCGTGAGCGAGTAGCTCAGCCCAGTCGGAACCAGCGCCGAAGCCGTGGTGAAGATCCCCCACCACACCACACCCGCCGTGATCACGAGCCGCGGGCCGTATTTGTCCGCCAGCCTTCCTCCCGGCGCCTGGAACAGCGCATAGCCGATCACAAACGCGCTGAACACATAGCCCAGCTCGACGTTGGAAATCTTGAAGTCCTGCTGGATCGCCGTCCCGGCAATGGAGATGTTCACGCGATCGAGATAGGCGATCGCGCTCATCAGAAACATCCAAAAGATGAGCAGCCATCGTAAATTGCCTTTGAACGGCATGAGAGTCCTCCACCTCGCGACGTAAGCGAAGGCATACTATATCAAACGTCCGGCAAGCCCCCCCGCAGGAGTTGCTCGCGC
>CAYWST010000097.1:0-15850 GCA_964461075.1 uncultured Solibacteraceae bacterium
CGCCGTCTCCGAGCGTGCCGAGGAGCAGGGCGAGGACCTCGCTGTCGCCGAGGTTGTGCTCGAACAGACCGGTGACCATCATTCCGAGCAGGACGGCCGTTGCCCCGTAGAAAGCCCATCGCGGCATGGCGCCCCGGCGCAGACCGTCCAACCAGAATCGAGCCTGCGAGAGCAGGAATAGCGCCAGAAAACAAGCGGCCGGAATCCCACGCTCCGCGGAGTACTGAAGATAGATGTTGTGCAGATGGCCGTACCACCCCTCCGGCAGCGGCCTGGTGATGTCGCCCGGAACGTAGGCATCGAAGCTCTTCCCCACCTGCTCCGGCCCGACACCGAGCAGCGGATGGGCCTTGATCATTTCAAGGCCTGTGCGCCAGGTCACGACGCGATGCAGGTTGGAATCGGTCTGGCCGCGCGGCTTGACGAGGGAAGTGAGGCGGTTCTTCACGCCCGGGGGTCCGGCGATCATCAGGAGGGCGATCATGAGCGGAATGACGAGGATGGACCACCTGCGCCAATTCCAGGCGAGGTAGACGGCGCCAGTGACGGTGGCGAGCCAGATGCCGCGGGTGAAGCCCAGAACAAGCGCCGCGCCGATGAGGAACAGCAACGCAGCCAGCGTCCACCTGAGGCGGCGGCTCATCGGAGCGAACAGCAGAAGCGCGGAGCCGCAGAGCAGCGCCACCATCATCTGGCTGCTGAAGGTCATCCAATGGCTCATGAACCCGGTGATACGGCCGCCCACATAGCTCTCATAGAAATCCACGCCCGCCGCTTTCGCGGCCTGCCACTTGACGGCGAACTGCCAGATGCCGCGCACCGCGCCTGCGGCGCCCAGGGCCAGCCACGCCAGCATGAGCGTTTTGAAGTCCTCAAATCCGCGCAGCAGCGTGAGAAGGACGAACAGCAGCAGCCAGACGTAGAGCTTGCGAATCTGAGGGAGGCCGCCCGCGGGATCGCCGCTGGCGAGAAGGGAGAGGACGGTCCATCCGACGAACAGGGCGAGCCAGAGGAAGCCGGGCGGCGCCGCCCATCGCTTTCGGGAAACCAGCAGGCAGGCCAACGCAACGCCGAGAAGGCTCTGAGAAACGGCGACGGAGACCATCGCAGCCGAGGCCGAGCCCATCGCAGCCCACCGCGCCCACTTGCTGAAATCGTCCAATCGGGTCTGCATCTCGCCCCGTCTCCTGGAGGCAACCTACACTGTGACACAATGGCTCGGTCGAGCGCCTCATGCAGATCTATCTCTTGCGCCACGGGATTGCCGAAGACACCTCCTCCACCGGGAGAGACGCCGACCGGCGCCTGACTCCGGAAGGCAAGAAGAAACTCGCGGCCGTCCTCAAGAGCGCCGCCGCCGCCGGTGTGAAACCGTCGCTGATCCTGACAAGCCCTTTGGTCCGGGCGAAGCAGACGGCCGAACTCGCCGCCAAAGCGCTTGGATGTAAAGAGGAGATTCTGATCACCTCCACGCTGGAGCCTGGCGGCGATCCGGAGCAGGTTTGGGCGGAGATCCGCCTGCACCGGGATGCGCCGCAAGTGCTGCTGGCCGGTCATGAGCCGCTCTTTAGCCGTCTCGGGGCCTTCCTGCTGAACGCCCCGGCTCTGGAGATCGACTTCAAGAAAGGCGCGCTGCTGCGCGTCGATTGCGAGAGCTTGGGCCCGCGGCCCCGCGGCGTCCTTAAATGGCTTCTCGCTCCAAGGCTCGCCTGACCCACTCTTCAGCCTGGGGGCGGGCGCTCACACGGCCCTCCAACTGCTCATCCTCGAGCTCGGAAAGGTACCTGCCCACCAAAGGTCCCCGTGGCACACCGAGTCGCAGCAGGTCGTTCCCGTCCAGCAGCGGCGCCGGCCGCAGCTCGGCGGACGGGATCTGCCGCCAGCGCTTCTCCACTTGCGCGTACTTGGTCAAATCCCGGTTTCCAGCGAGCTTGTCCATCCGATACAGCTCGAGCAGCATGGGGAAAACGGGCTGGCGGGCGAATCTCTTGAAGGTGGAATCGCGCATCTTCAGAGCGTCATTAAAGCGCATGTGCTGGGCGACGAGGGACACAACCGCCTCGACAATCTCCCCGGGGAAACGCAGCCGGGTGAGCGCCTCGCGAGCCATTGCCGCGCCGATCGTATCATGCCCGTTAAAGCGGATCCGGTCGTTCACCTGAAAAGTCGCCGGCTTGCCGATGTCGTGGAGCAGAGCGGCCAGAGCGAGCTCCAGCCGGGGAGACTTGAGCTGCTCCAGCAGCAGCAAGGTGTGAACCCAGACATCCCCCTCGGGATGGTAATCGGGCGGTTGCGGGACGCCCTTCATCCGCGCAACCTCAGGCAGGACCTCCGTCAACAGCCCCGATTCGTCAAGCAACTCGAATGCCCGCCGCGCGCCGCCCTCGGTGAGCATGCGGACAAGTTCATCGCGGACCCTTTCCGCCGAGGTCCGGCGGATCAGCGGAGCATGGCGGCGCATGGCCTCGAACGTGGCGGATTCGATGGAGAATCCGAGCCTGGCCGCGAAGCGAACGGCGCGCAGCAGGCGAAGATGATCCTCCGCGAAGCGCTGCGCGGGGTCTCCAATCGACCGGATGAGCTTCGCTTCGATGTCCCGAAGGCCGGCGCAAAGGTCGACGATCTCACCGGTGAGCGGGTGCTCGAGCAGGGCGTTAATGGTGAAGTCCCGGCGTTCGACATCCTTGCGGACATCGGTTTCGAAAGCGACTTCCGAGGGGCGGCGGCCATCGCGGTAGCTGGCCTCCGAGCGGTATGTGGCTACCTGGACTTCGGCATGGTCTTCGCGAACGAGAAAGACGCCGAAGTGCGCGCCCACCTGCCTGGCATGGGGGAAAAGACGCGCGAGCGCAGCGGGCGCGGCGGAAGTCGCCAGGTCGAGATCGTGGACGGGCAATCCCATGATGCGATCCCGGACGCACCCGCCGACAAACCACGCTTCGTGACCGGCCGCGAGCAGCGTGCGCGCCACTTGGCGGCCCAAAGCGAAGATCCTGTCCGCCCGGCCATCCGGGCCGGGCCTCTCACCGGCCATACATTGATCGTAGAATACGGCTTGGGGGCAAGCCCCCATACTATGTCAGAACCTGCCGGACCAACGCAGGCCACGACGACAAAAGTTGTCGTGGCCACCACGGTCGCACTCTCCTTCATCTCCTTCTGGCGCGGCGCCTCGATTGTGCTCAGCGACCTCGCCTCGACAATGTTCTACGTCGGCGGCATCACGGAGCAGGCCATCGGCAAGAGCGCCCCGTGGCTGATCCTCAGCGTGATGCTGTTCGGATTCGCCATTCGCTCCATCTACATGGAGAGTTGCTCCATGTTCGTGCGGGGAGGCGTCTATGTGGTGGTCCGGGACAGCCTCGGACCGAGGATGGCGAAGCTCTCGGTCTCCGCGCTCGTGGTCGACTACATCCTCACCGGACCGATCTCCAGCGTCTCGGCGGGGCAGTATCTCGGGCGGCTCTTCAACGAGCTCGCCGGGACGATGCATTTCAGCCTTCGCGTGAACCCGAACCCCTTCGCGGCCTTCTTTGGGATCGCAGTCACCCTCTACTTCTGGTGGCAGAACATCAAGGGCATCCACGAGTCGTCATCGAAAGCTCTGCGCATTATGCAGATCACCACGGTCATGGTGGTCACGCTGCTGGGCTGGTGCGCCGTGACGCTGATCCTGCAGCCGAAGGTGGAACTGCCCCCGCTGCCGACGATCGATCAACTGAAGTTCGAGCCCCATTCGCTCGGATGGCTTGCCGGCACGTTCTGGCCGACGGTGTGGTTTGCGGCGATCATCATCGCATTCGGCCACTCGCTTCTGGCGATGAGCGGATTTGAAACGCTCGCCCAGGTCTACCGCGAGATCGCGTCGCCGAAGATGAAGAACCTCAAGCGGACCGCCAACATCGTCTGCGTCTACGCGCTTCTCTCGACCGGCCTGCTTTCGATGCTGGCGGTGATGATCATCCCCGACGCGCAGCGGCATCTCTATTACGACAATCTCCTGGGCGGCCTGACGATGAGCCTGGCCGGGCCGCATGGCGCAAAGCTCGTCTTCCATGTTTTCGTGGTGCTTGTCGGCGCGCTGATCCTTTCCGGCGCAGTCAACACGTCGATCATCGGCGCCAACGGCGTTCTCAACCGCGTGGCCGAGGACGGCGTGCTCACGGACTGGTTCCGCAAGCCGCACAGGAAGTTCGGCACCACCTCGCATCTGATCAACGCGATCGTGATCGCTCAACTGCTCACCATCGCCTTCAGCCGCGGCGACGTCTATCTGCTCGGCGAAGCGTACGCGTTCGGCGTCGTCTGGAGCTTTGCGCTGAAGGGTATCGGAGTGCTCGCGCTCCGATTTCAGAGGACGGATCAGGAGTACAAGACCCCGTTGAATTTCCGGATTGGAAAGAGGGAGATCCCGGCGGGGCTCATCATCCTGACGTCCATGCTGCTGCTTGTAGCGATCGCCAATCTCTTCACCAAGAAGGTGGCGACCATCTACGGCGTCGGCTTCACGATCGTCCTGTTCACCGTATTCTCGCTGTCGGAACTCGTGAACGCGAAGAAGCGGGCGGCCCGGCAGGGGGCGCTCGAGGAGTTCAACCTGGACCATCAGCAGAATGCCGGAACGGCGAGCATGCGCGCGCGGCCGGGCTGCATCCTGGTGGCCGTCCGGGACTTCAACCAGATGAACCATCTCAAGCGGGTTCTGGAGAAGACCAATCTGCGCCGCCACGATATCGTCGTCATGACCGTGCGGTCCACGTTGGCGTCCGGCGGGGAATACGACCTGGCGCAGGAGCAGATCTTCAGCGGCTATGAGCAGGAGCTCTTCTCCCGCGTGGTCACCCTCGCGGAAAAGGAGGGGAAGCCGGTGGAACTTCTCGTGGTGCCGGGCAACGACCCCTTCTTCGCGATGGTCCACACCGCGCACGCGCTCAAGGCGTCGAGACTGGTGACCGGCGTCTCCAAGACGATGGCCAGCGAGGAGCTGGCGCGCAGGATCGGTCTTGCGTGGGAGAAGCTCGATGAGCCGCGTCATCCGTTTTCGCTGGAGATCATCAGTCCGGACCGCCCGTCGACTTACGTCAACCTCGGCCCGCACCCGCCGCGTCTCTGGCCGGAGGATATCGACCGGCTGCACGAGATCTGGCTGCGGCTGACCGAAGAACCGGAGATCGGATCAAAGCTCCATCATCGGGACGTCGTGGGCGCGGCTCTGCGCCGCATGGAGCGGGAACTTGATCGCGAACAACGCCAGGAGATCATCGAAGAGTTGAAGAAGGAGATGCGCCGCGGCTGACGCGCGTCAGGACTTCTTCTTCCCCGCCGCCGGCTTCTTTGGCTGTTCCCGCTCTTCCGATCTTGCCGGTTCGGCGCCGGGCACGCTGGACAGGACCGCGTTGAACAGTTCCGCCTTTTTCAAGTCCCGCTTGGAGGGGGGCGGGACGCCGTTGCGGAAAGTCTGTTCCGTATAGCAGGTCCGGCAGCGAACCTTCGCGGGGGCGCCTTCCAGCAGAGACACAATCGAGTGGTTGGTCAGCCGCTTGCATTTGACGCAGAAATCGTCGCAATCGTCACCCAGGCGCCATGTGTCCATCAATGCGTCCTCCTCATTTCAGAGTAGCGGCCACCGATAATATAGCTCAAACGAGGGCGGGATACCTCCCTCGGAGCGCGCTCGTCAGATGCCGGGAGGCGAAGTCGAATATAGTCGAGCTATGCGGGGGAAATGGATCCTGTTCGCTGGACTGGTGGTCTTCCTGAGCGCGGGCTTCGGCGCGTGGACGCTGCTGCGCCGCCAGGCGGCGCCCCCTGCCAAACCGGCGCAGCCCGCCGAGCCGCCGCCCGGAACCGAGGTCCGGCTGACAGGCTCCATCCGCGCCGTGAACGTGGTTCAGGTCCCGGCCCCGATTGACGGAATTCTGGAGGAGTTCGCCGTGAAGCCGGGCGACGAGGTCTTCGAAGGGCAGATTCTGGGCCGCATCGGCAGCGAGATTCTGGAGGAGAACGAACGGGAGAAGATGCTTGAGGAGGAACGCGCCGCGGCCAGGTTGAGCCAACTGGAGAGCGAACTCATCGCGACCCGGCTGGAGGAATCGGGGTTGAGCGCCGATCTCTCCAGAGCGCGCGCCGAAGCGCAGAAACTCGAACGAGCCTTCGCGCGGCAGCAGTTGCTGATGAAGGAGGGCGCGACCCCTCGGAACACCTTTGAGAAAAGCCGCCAGGACTTTGCCGCCGCGAAAGCGGAAAGCGACAGCCTGGAGGGCCTCGCCAGACAGGCGCAGGAGCGGATCGCGCGGGCGCTGCGCGAGATTGAGGCGGCGAAAAAGGAACTTGCGGAAAAGCAGGCGGCGCTTGAAACGGCGAAGCAGGAACTGGCGGCGGCCGACATCACGGCCCCGTTCGACGGCTTCGTTACCGCCATCCGCAAGAGCGCGGGCGAGGAAGTCTCGAAGTCGATGACCGGCCTGATCGAGATCAGTCCCGACCTGAGCGTGCTCGAAGTGGTCCTCGAGGCCGATCCCAAGATCGTCAAGCGCATCAAGGCGGGCCAGCCTGCCTTTCTGAATCTGCCCGAGCTCTCAGCTCCGCTGGAGGCCCCGGTCAGGAACGTGACTGAGCAGAACATTCATATCGAGTTCTCCTCGCCCACCACCTCGATTCGGCCGGGCATGAACGCCACCGTCTCGCTGCGGTTGAACTGAGCCGCGAGGCGTCCGAGCCCGCTACCATGGAAGTGCACTCTCATTCCGGAGACGCTCATCATGGAATTCCTCGCCGGCAGTCTGCTCGAACTGATTACGCAAACCTCCACCAACCTTCCGCCCGATGTCAGAAAAGCGATGAACTGGGCGATCTCGGCGGAGACGCCGGGCACCCAGTCCCACCAGGCCCTGACGATCATGGGCGCCAACATCGACATGGCGCATGAGGACGAAGGAGCCATTTGCCAGGACACCGGCATGCCGACGTTCATCGTTCACACGCCGGTTGGGGTCAATCAGTTGGTCATCGGCAAGGCCATTCGCGAGGCGGTCGCCGAAGCCACTCGCCGCGGCAAGCTCAGGCCGAACTCGGTGGACTCGCTGACGGGCGCCAACAGCGGCAACAACCTCGGCGAAGAGACCCCGGTGATCCACTTCGAGCAATGGGAGGAGGACGAGATCGAGGTCAAGCTCCTGCTCAAGGGGGGAGGGTGCGAGAACAAGAACATTCAGTATTCGCTGCCCTGCGAATTGGAGCATTTGGGCAAGGCCGGACGCGATCTCGCCGGGGTGAAGAAATGCATCCTGCACGCCGTCTGGCAGGCGCAGGGGCAGGGCTGCGCGCCCGGCGCGCTCGGAGTCTGCATCGGCAGCGACCGCGCCCACGGCTACATGTTGGCCAAGATGCAGCTCTTCCGCACGTTGGACGATACCAACCCCCATCCGGACCTGGCGAAGCTCGAAGCGGAAATCGTCGAGGAGGCGAACCGGCTGGGCGTGGGCGCGATGGGTTTCGGCGGAGGCGTCAGCCTCATCGGCTGCAAGGTGACGGCGGCCAACCGCCTGCCGGCGAGTTTCTTTGTCTCGGTCGCCTATGATTGCTGGGCGTTCCGGCGGCTGGGCGTCCGGCTGGAGGCGCGCTCCGGCGCAATCACCCAATGGCTCTACCGCGATCCTGCGCGGCCCGTAGAGCGCATGGCGGCGGAATCCGCGCTGCCGCTCACGGGGCGCGAGATCGTGCTCGAGCCGCCTCTCAAGGCGGAGCAGATGCGGGCGCTCAAGGTCGGCGACGTCGTCCTGATCCGAGGCGAGGTGTTCACGGGCCGCGACGCCGTGCACGCCCACCTGATGAAGAACGCCCCGCCGGTGAGCATGGAGGGCGCGGTGCTCTATCACTGCGGACCCGTCATGCTGAAGGAAGGAGACGAGTGGTTCGTCAAGGCCGCAGGACCGACCACTTCGATCCGCGAGGAGCCGTATCAGGCCGATGTGCTTCGAAACTACGGAGTGAAGGCCATCATTGGCAAGGGCGGCATGGGCGCGAAGACTCTCGCCGGCCTGAAGGAATGCGGGGCGGTGTACTTGAATGCGGTGGGCGGCGCCGCGCAGTACTACGCCCGGACAGTCGAGAAAGTTCTCGGCGTCCACCTGATGGAGTTCGGCATTCCCGAAGCGATGTGGCATCTGCGAGTCAAGGACTTCGCAGCCATCGTCACCATGGATGCGCATGGAAATTCTCTCCACGCCGATGTTGAAAAGGCCTCGGGTGAAGCGCTCGAAAATCTTAAAGCCTGACCAATTACAATTGGTCTCATGCTCCGGTTTTCTTTGTTTTTGGTTGCGGGCGTGTTGATGGCCGCGCAGCCGCCTCAAACCAGGAAGGTTGACCACACCGACGTCTATCACGGCGTTCGTGTAGCCGACCCCTATCGCTGGCTTGAAGACCCCGACTCACCCGAGTCCCGAAAGTGGATCGAGGCGCAGAACGGTTACACGCGCTCAGTGCTCGACAAGCGCCCGGGCAGAGAAGCGCTCCGGCGGCGGCTCGAGCGGATTCATCGGTATGACCGCTTTCAGACATACAACAGAGGCGGCGGGGTGATGGCGGGATGGATTCCGCGCGGCGACCGGATTTTTACCTATTTCCAGGACGGCGCGAGCAATCAACCCGTTCTTTCGGTCCGGGAGAAGGGCAAAGAACGGGTTCTTCTGGATCCGAATCCTCTCTCGAAGGACGGAACAGCCGCCATTAACAACTTCTCCGTCAGCCGCGACGGGGAGTGGCTCGCGTATGCAATTTCCGAGGCGGGCTCGGATTGGCAGAAGTGGCGGATTCGCGAGGTCGCTTCAGGACGGGACCTCGCGGAGGTTCTGGAATGGTCGAAGTTTTCCTCGGCCGAATGGGACGCCAGGAACGAGGGTTTCTATTACGGGCGCTATCCGGCCCCTGTGCAAGGCTCGGCGCTGCGCGCCGCCAACGACCGCTTCCAACTCTGGTATCACAAGCGCGGCACCCCGCAGTCGGCCGACCGGCTGATCTACGAACGTCCGGACCAGAAGCGCTGGTTCTTCGGGCCGGCGGTCACGCGCGACGGCGCATACCTGGTGCTGGAGATACGCGAGGGGACGTCGAGCGACAACCGCGTCTACATTCAGGATCTGGCCAACAGCGGACCGGTTCGCCCGCTGATCGACGAGGCCTTCGCCGAGTTCGCGTTCCTCGGGAATCAAGGCTCGAAACTGTTGTTCAAAACGACCTGGCAGGCCCCGCGGGGACGCGTGATTGAAATCGACCTGTCCGCGCCGGAGAGGACGAAATGGCGTGAGGTGGTGGCCGAAGCGGGCGACGCGCTTGACCAGGCGATGTTTTCCGACGGGTTCATCTCGCTGCTGTATCTTCACGATGTGTCAGGCCTGGTGAAGATCGCCAGCCTCGACGGAAAGATCCATCGCGCCGTGCCCTTGCCCGCCAACAGCACGATCACTCTTGTTGAAGGGGCGACGCGTTACTACGGAGTCGCCGGTTTCGGCCAACCCATGACAATCTACGACTGCCCCGGAAACGCCTGCTCGCCGGCGGCGAACGTCAAACTGGGCTTCGACCCGTCCTTGCTTGAGACAAAGCAGGTCTTCTATGAGTCCACCGGCGGGGTGAAGGTCCCGATGTTCATCGTCATGCGGAAGGGCGCCAGGACCAGCGGGAACACTCCCACGATTCTCTACGGCTATGGCGGCTTCAACGTGTCGATCACGCCGGCGTTTAGTCCGGCCATCGCCGCCTGGGTGGAACGGGGCGGGATCTACGCTGTGGCCAATCTCCGCGGCGGCGCCGAATATGGCGAGCAGTGGCATCGCGCCGGGATGAAGCAGAACAAGCAGAACGTGTTCGACGATTTCATCAAGGCCGCCGAATGGCTCATCGCCAACAAGTACACCAGCGCGAAGAAGTTGGCGATCCTCGGCGGATCCAATGGCGGGCTGCTCGTAGGCGCCGTCCTCAATCAGCGGCCGGAGTTGTTTGGCGCGGCGGTCCCCGCCGTCGGCGTGATGGACATGCTGCGGTTCGACCAGTTCACCATCGGCGCCGCGTGGGCCAGCGACTACGGCTCGCCCTCGAACGAAGAGGACTTCAAGACGATCTACAAATACTCGCCGCTGCATAACATTCGCAAGGGCGCGTCTTACCCGGCGACGATGGTGATGACCGCGGACCACGACGACCGCGTGGTTCCCGCCCACAGCTTCAAATACGCCGCCGCCCTGCAGGCCGCACAAGGCGGAGCCGCTCCCATTCTGATCCGCATCGAAACCAGCGCAGGGCATGGAGCGGGCAAACCCACGTCCAAGAGAGTCGATACCGACGTCGACCTCTTCACGTTTCTCGACCTGGCCCTGGGAGCCCCGGGCTCTTAGACGTTACTTCGGCTGGAGAGGCATGCCGGCCCGCTTCCACGCGGACCACCCGCCGCGAAGCGCCTTCGCGTTGATCCATCCGGCTTCTCTGAGTTCGCGCGCCACACGGGCGCTTGTTCCGTCGCCCGGTCAGGCACAAAAAGCGACGATCGTCACTTCAGAAGCGATCGAGCGCGCGCGGGCCTCCTCAACCGCCCGTGCCGGATGTAGCCGGATGGCCCCGCTGATGGTCGTTGCGCTGACATCGTAAGCGGATTGGGACCGGACATCGGCGAACAAAAGAGACTGCCCTGAGTTCCACGCGCGCCGCGCCTCCTCCACGGTCAGGAAGGAGGCGCCCTCGCCAGTCCCCTGCCCCGCACGCAGCCTCGATCGCCAAAGATAGCCGCCCACGGCAACCGCGACAGCCATGGGCAAAGCCCACCAGCCCCATTCGTTGGCAAACGCAATCATCAGATGGTGAGATGATTCAATGCGCCTCGCGGCGGCATTCCGGTTACGATAAGGGGAAAGGAGCGTCGCGATCGTAAAAATCTGTCTGCTCGCCTCATCGAGCGCCGGTAATTCTACATTTATAAGAACAGAGAAAACCAGGATCCTGATCGACGCCGGACTCAGCGCGCGGCAGATCTCCGCACGATTGGCTGCAATCGGGGAAGATCCTGGAGATCTTGACGCAGTCCTCATCACACACGAACATTCCGACCATGTGAGCGGACTGCCCGTACTCTGCCGGCAACAGGGAAACAAGGTCCCGGTTTTCATGACCGAATTGACTGCTCCGTCGATCGATTGGAACGGCAGCCCTCCGCCTCCAGTTGAGCGGTTTCAGTCTGGAGCGCAATTCGACATCGGAGATCTTTCGGTTCAATCATTTACCATTCCGCACGATTCGGTTGACCCCGTCGGATTCGTTCTCATCGCCAGCGGGATCAAGGTGGCGATCGCCACCGATCTGGGCTATATCCCGGAGAATGTGAAGTTCCACCTGGGCGGAGCACACTTTTTACTACTTGAGTCGAATCATAATCCGGAGATGCTCAAGGTCGGCCCCTATCCCTGGCACATCAAACAGCGGATCCTGTCACGAAAGGGACATTTGTCGAATGAGGCCGCCTGTGAGTATCTTGAGAATGACCTCTCCGCGGAGGTGCAGTCTCTGGTATTGGGGCACCTGAGCGAGCAGAACAATACCATCTGGGACGCAGAACTTGCCGCCCGGCAAGCGCTTGAGCGTCGTGGCTTGAGTCCCGAACTGATTATTCAGGAACCACGAACGCAGAGTCGAGTTTTTATTCTATAGGTGTAGTATGATTTCCCGATATACACGGCCCGAGATGGGCGGAATCTGGAGTGATGAAAACAAGTATCGTCAGTGGCTCAACGTGGAACTGGCTGCATCGGAGGTTCTGGCCGAGCATGGCGAGGTTCCGTTTGAGGCTGCACGCCTTCTGCGCACCCATGCGGGCTTCTCGGTGGAGCGAATCAACGAGATTGAGAGAGAGGTCCGGCATGATGTCATCGCATTCACTACATGCGTAGCGGAATCAATGAAGGCTGCCGGTCATCCCGAAGCGAGCCGGTGGTTTCACTATGGTTTAACCTCGAACGACGTTGTGGACACAGCGCAGGCTCTCCAGATCAAGGCTGCAGGAGAGTTGCTTCTTCGCGGGATAAGCGCGCTGATCGAAGTGCTCGATCGCCGGGCATGGGAGTTCAAAGACGCCGTTGCCATCGGCCGGACTCACGGCGTTCATGCCGAACCGATCACGTTTGGACTGAAGCTCGCACTTTGGTACGACGAGGCGAAGCGAGCCCGGCGGCGCCTCGAGGCGGCCTGCGAAGACATCCGGTACGGCAAGCTTTCAGGCGCGGTTGGGACCTTGGGGCATCTCAGCGCGGGCGTGGAGGAAGAGATCTGCCGGAGGCTTGACCTGAAAGCTGCGCCGATCGCCAGCCAGGTAATCGCGCGAGACCGCCACGCCGCATGGGTGGCCGCCGCCGCGCTGGTTTGCGCGCTGTGCGAGAAGATCGCCCTGGAAGTGCGACACCTGCAGCGGACCGAGGTCCGGGAAGCAGAAGAGCCTTTTGCGGAGGGCCAGCAGAAGGGCTCCAGCGCCATGCCTCACAAGCGGAATCCCGTGGTCAGCGAGCAAATCTGCGGCTTGGCTCGTGTCGTCCGGTCCAATGTTCAGGCGGCCTTCGAGGACATCGCACTCTGGCACGAGCGAGACATCTCCCACTCATCGGTCGAGCGCGTGATCCTGCCCGACTCAGCGATTCTGACCGACTATCTGCTGGCCAAGACCACTTGGCTGGCGGACGGCATGAGGGTTTACCCGGAGAGGATGCGGCGAAACCTGGAGTCGACAAAGGGGCTGGTATTCTCCGGGCAACTCCTGCTGGATCTCGCCGCAGCCGGGATGCTGCGGGAGCAGGCGTACAAACTGGTTCAGGAGGCCGCCATGGCGGCGTGGCGCGAAGAAGGCGATTTCGCCGCCCGGATGCGAGCGCATCCCGAAGTGCGCAAGTTATTGACCGAAGAGCAACTTGAGTGGGCTTTCTCAGTCGACAGGCAACTCCGCAACGTCGATGCGATCTTCCATCGCGTCTTTCCCGAGAAGCAGGGCGAGCAATCTACTTCATCTGTAAAATACAAAAATCGGGATTGACCCGTGTCAATTCGCAGTACACTAACCTCGTGTGGCAAGCATCACACAATTGAGTAAGGATGACCGTGCAGTCAAAGCCCGTTCCTAAGACGATACCCCGCCGAGCCCAGCGGAAAGGCCCTGGTGTCGCCAGGGTTCTGCTTGCCGACGACAACCCTGCATCAAGGTTGACATTGCAGACCGTGCTCGAAGCGGGCGGATACCGGGTGGATTCGGCGGCTTCTGCCGCTGAAGCGGTGGGCCTGCTGGACAATGGCGAGTACTCGCTCGTCCTCTCGGACCTGTCCATGGAGTCCCCGGAGGCGGGATTGAAGGTCCTGGCTCATGCGCGGATGAAAGACTACCGGCCCGCGACAGCCATCGTGACGAGTTGGAATTCCGAGGACGGCAACGCCGAAGCCCAGCAGAGCCGCCAGGTGAAAATGCTGATCGAGCCGCAGAACGTGCCTGAACTGCTGGGCCATGTGGCCAGCCTCATCAGCAGGCGTGCATCGCGCCGGGTGGCGCGGCGGCTTCGTCCGGCTTAGCCGCGTTGAAGTCCGAGCCCCTTGACGGCCTCTTCGAATTCGTCCAGCGCACCCCCAAAGAAGTGGTCCGCCGCCTCGATCCAGTAGAGCGCCTTGGGTCCCCACAGCCTGTCGAAGAGCGCCTGAAGTTGTTCGCGTGGCCCATATTCGTCATGGGTTGAGTGGATGAAGATGCGCTGTCTCTGGCATTGAACGGCAGACTCCATCCCCGGATGCTTCGTCGGGAAGCCGGCGGCGATCACTCTTCCGGGCGCCTGGTGACCCAGACGCGCCGCAAGAGCAAGCGCAACACGAGAGCCGAAGCTGAATCCCGCCAGGGTGACGGGAAGATCTGGATAGCGCAGATTCAGCACGTCGAGGCAGGCGGCGGCGTCGTCGATTTCGCCGCGGCCGTCATCGTGCGTTCCGTGGCTCAAGTTGACTCCGCGGAAGTTGAAGCGAAGCACCGCGCAACCGGCGGACCGCAATCCGCGCGCAAGCCGGTGCACGACTTTGTTGTGCATTGTGCCGCCGTGGAGCGGATGAGGATGGCAGACCAGTGCGGCTTCGGCGGGCTCGCGGCCGGCGGGCTCTTCGAGCAGGGCTTCGATCCGCCCGGCCGGGCCGTCGATGAAGAAGGACTCGATGCGCCGGGACATGGCCGCCAGGGTCAATTGGACCGGTAGTTGACGAACTGCAGATCGATTCCGAAGTCTTCCGCCCGAACGAGGGCGATGATCTCCTGGAGCGTGTCCCGGTCCTTCCCGGAGACTCTCACCAGATCGGCGTTGATCGAGGCCTGCACCTTTTTCTTCGAGTCCTTGATGAGTTTTACGATCGCTCGCGACTTCTCGATGGGGATGCCTTGCTGCAGCGTGATTTCGCAGCGCACCGTTGACGAAGCGGCTGGGGTGACCGGCCCATAGTCGAGGTTTTTGAGCGGCACCTTCCGTTTGACCAGCTTGGTCTCCAGGATGTCGCGGACGCTCTTCAGGGAGAACTCGTCGGCCGAGTGCAGGACGATCTTGAGGTCCTTTTCATTCAACTCGATGGAACTCTTGGAGTTCTTCAGGTCGAACCGGGTGAGCAACTCCTTGGCCGCCTGCTGGACTGCATTGACCACTTCAGTCATCTCGACCTTTGAGACAATGTCAAAACTGTTGTCGGGCATTTCCAATTCAGTGTAGCGTGGAGCGGAGACCAGCCAGATGAACTCTGACTGTGCCATGTTGGAGGGGAAGCTGGCAGATGAGATCGATGAACGGAGACGAACCATGACCAGTTTGATGAGAGCCTGTGCGGCGGGCGTGCTGGCCCTTGTGGTCTTCAGCGCGGGGTGCGCCAGGAAGCAGGATGAAACGGCCAGGCAACTGGAAGAGACGCAAAAGCAGTTAGACGAGGCGAAGAAGCAACTGGCGGCGGCGCAGGGCCAGGCAGGCACGGCAGCGTCCGGCGCCAAAGCGCCCGTCAAATCCGGCAGCGCGCCGGGCGGGACCACGTCGAGCGCGGCGGGATATGGAACCGGCGATGCCGCGGCCCCGCCCGCTTCAACCGCACCGGCCGCTCCATCCGCGCCGGCGGCTCGGCCCGCGCCGGTGGTTCCAGAAGCAGCGGCAGTTCCGCCCGCACCGCCGAAGCCCAAGGTGCACACGCTGGCGGCCGGCACGCCGATATCGGTCCGCACCATCGGTCCGGTTTCCACCAAAACGAGCTCGGTGGGCGAGGTGTTTGAAGCCACGCTCTCCGAGCCGCTTGTTTCCGACGGCTATGTGATCGCGCCGAAGGGCGCCCGGGTCACCGGGGTCGTCACCAGTTCCGATCCCGGCGGAAGAGTGAAAGGCGTGGCGTCGATCTCGGTTGGCCTTCGCAGCATCCAGATGGCGGACGGCAGAGCCCTGGAGATCAAAACGGGTTCCCTGAGCCAGACCGCCAAGCAATCCAAGGGCAAGGACGCCATGAAGGTTGGCATCGCGTCGGGCATCGGCGCTGCCATTGGCGCCATCGCCGGCGGGGGAAAAGGCGCTGCCATCGGCGCGGGCGCGGGCGCCGCAGGCGGCACAGGGATGGTCCTCGCCACCAGAGGTGAGCCGGCTGTGATTCCGGCGGAATCCCCGCTCAGCTTCAAACTTTCGGCCCCGGTCACGGTCGAGGAAGCGAAGAAATAAAGGAAGCGGCCGGCGCCGCCGTCAGGAGTTAGAACGATTACTGTTCGGCGGCGCTCGTTTTCCACTCTCCGCCGCGCTACGGAAATGTAATCGCCTCCATGCGGCTCAAGGGC
>CAYWST010000098.1:0-15807 GCA_964461075.1 uncultured Solibacteraceae bacterium
GTCTCCCGCCAGCACCTGCGGATCGGCGCTGACGATCGCCGCTACCTCCACCCCGTTGATTCGCTTCCAGGCCTTCAGATGCGTGAGGCCCATGAACCCGAGTCCAATGACGGCGACTTTCATGTTACCGGCCATCGTAGCAATTCCCCGCGCGGGGCGATCCGGGATCGTCGAATCAAGGCTTGAACCGCTTCAGAGGGTCGGCCGGCTTGTACCCGAGCTCTTTGCTCAACAGTTCCACCAGCGTCGCCAGCACTTTCACCCGGGCGTGGTACTTGTCGTTGCCTTCCACCAGCGTCCAGGGAGCCGTCCGGGTGCTCGTCTTCAGCAGCATCTCCTCGACGGCGTTCTCATAGTCCTCCCACTTGCCGCGATTCCGCCAATCCTCGTCGGTCAGCTTCCAGGCCTTGTAGCCGATCCGCTTCCGCTCCTCAAACCGGCGCAACTGCTCATCGCGGGAGATATGCACCCAGAACTTTGCCAGAATCGTCCCGAAATCGCGAAGCTGCCTCTCAAACGAATTGATCTCCTTGAACCCGCGTTTCCACTCCGCCTCGGCCGCGAACCCCTCGACTCGCTCCACCAGCACGCGTCCGTACCATGAGCGGTCGAAGATCGCGATCTGCCCCTTTTCCGGCAGCCTTCGCCAGAACCGGTAGAGGTAGTGCCGCGTCTTGTCCTCGCCCTGCGGCGCGCTGATCGGATAGACGATGTATCCTCGCGGGTCGAGCTTCTCCGTGATCCGCTTGATCGCCCCGCCCTTGCCCGCCGCATCCCAGCCTTCGAAGACCATCACCACCGGGCGTTTCTGCAGATAAACCTGATAGCCCAGCTCCCGAAGTTGAATCTGCCGCCGCGTCAACTGCCGGACATAGGTCTTCCGGTCCAGCGCCAGTTTGAGGTTCAGCGTTTCGAGCATCAGCGTTTCCTCCGCGTTTCCTCGAGCGATTCCATCGCCTGGCGCAGTTCCGCATCCGCCCTGGCCTCCGCCTCGCCTGTCCCCGCGGGCGGGGCCTTGCCGCCGAGCCTTTGTTCAAGAGTGTGGATCAGCGTGTCGAACACCTTGCGCCGCGCATACCACTTCGATGTCGCCTCGACGATCGTCCAGGGCGCGAACTCGCTCTCGGTGAGTTCCAGCATCTCCTCGGTCGCCGCAAGGTACTCGCCGTACTTCTTGTGCCTCTCCCAGTCCTCCTTCGTGACCCGCCAGCTTTCGAGCGGATCCGCCTCGATCTTCTCGAACCGCTTCTTCTGCTCCTTCCTGCTGATGTGCAGGAAGAACTTCACAATCACCGTCCCGTCGTCGGCGAGCATCCGCTCGAAGTCCACGATGTCGCGAAACGCGCTCCGCCACTGCCGTTGGGGAATCAGCTTGCCCACCCGCTTCTCCAGCACGCGGCCGTACCAGCTATGGTCGAAGATCACCATCTCGCCGCGGTTCGGCACGCGCAGCCAGAACCGCCAGAGCCACGGGCGGCTCTGTTCGTAGGTTCTCGGCAGCGCCGTCGCGTGCAGCCGGAAGCCGCGCGGATCCAGCCGCTGCGTGAGAGTCGATATCGTCGTTCCCTTGCCCGCGGCGTCCCAGCCTTCGAAGACGATGATCGAGCTCACCTTTTCGTCCCAACACGCCTTTTCCAGTTCATACAGCCTTCGCTGCAATCCCGGCAGCAGCCGCTCATACTCCTTGCGCGAGAGCGTGCGGTCGAGGTTCACGTTTTCAAGCATCGGCGACTCTTTGCCATACTGATCCAGCGAGCGCGGCCAGAGCGTCGTGCAGCCTCGCGCCCGGCACAAGCACCCAGTCGGTATCGTACGTCGAAATCGCGAAAACCGGCACCCCCGCCTTCGCCAGCGGCCCGATGAACGAATGCAGCACACCGGTCATGTCAAATGGAAACGGCCCCGTCAGTTCGAAGCACGCCCACCCGCGCTCCGCCCGCGCCTCCACGGGAACGTCCTGCTCCGCACAAACGATGGAAAGCTCTCTCGCCGTCCGAGTGACGCTCACGAAACCGCCCCTGCTGGCCCACTCCGGCGCATTTTCCCCGGGCGGCAGCTTCACGACCGCCCAGCGCCCTTCGTGCAGCCGGTAGCTGAACTGCGCGCTCACTCCGCCTCCGCCAGCCGCGCGGCGATCTCCTCCCCGATGGCCAGCGACGCCGTCGCCGCCGGACTCGGCGCATTGAGCACATGCACCGCGCGCCGCCTTGCGATGATTTCGAAGTCCTCCACGAGCACGCCCTCCGGCCGCATGGCCTGCGCCCTCACCCCCGCGCCTGCCTCCACCAGATCGTCCTTTTGAACTTCCGGCACTAAGTTCTGCAGCGACCTGGTGAATAGTTCCTTCGAAAAAGCCCGGCGCACCTCGCCGGCGCACATCGCGAAATGCTTCCCAAGAAACCGCCACAGGCCCGGGAAAGTCAGCGCATTCCAGGCGTCAACCGGATCGAAAGACGTCCGCGTGTAGCCCTCCCGCTTCAGCGCCAGCACCGCGTTCGGCCCCGCCTCGACGCCGCCCGCGATCATGCGCGTGAAATGCACGCCCAGGAAAGGGAACTTCGGATCCGCGACCGGGTAGATCAGGTTCCGCACCAGGTACTCCCGATCCGGCTTCAGCTTGTAGTAGTCCCCGCGGAACGGCACAACCCGCACCGGAGTCTTTTCACCAGCCATGGCCGCCAGCCGGTCCGCCTGCAGCCCTCCACAAGTCACCACATAGCGCGCAGCGAATTCGCCTTTGGGCGTTTCAGCCACCCACTCGCCGCCGCGCTGCACCAAAGCGTGAACCCTCGCTCCGCAAACCACTTTGCCGCCGCGAGCCTCGATCAGGCGGGCCAACGTCCTGCAAACAGCCGGATAATCGACAATTCCTTCCTCGGGGACATGCAGGCCCATCAGTCCGCCCACGTGCGGCTCGATTTCGAGCATCTGCTCGCGCGCCACCTTGCGCAGACCTTTGAGCCCGTTTGCCGTTCCGCGCTCCATCAGGTTGTCGAGTCGTGGAATCTGCTCTTGACGGCACGCCACCACCAGGTTGCCGCAGATCTCGTGCCTGACGCCGTGCTCCGCGCAAAACTCCGTCATCTGGCGGATGCCCCGCACCGCCAGCCGCGCCTTGGCCGTCCCCGGCCGGTAAGCAAGCCCGCAGTGCAGGACGCCGGAATTGTTTCCAGTCTGGTGCTGGGCGACTTCGGCTTCTTTCTCGACGAGCGTCAGCCGAGTTTCCGGCCATCGCTCCAGAATCCGATAGGCAGCCGCCAGGCCCACCGCTCCGCCGCCCACGACCAAAACACTCTTGCCGTTCATTGACACTTCGCTGTCAGCGCCTTCCGTGCGGCCACCGCAAGCCGCGCCGCTTCTTCGCCGGTCCCGGCCATCGCCGTTAGATGGCCCATCTTGCGGCCCGGCCTCGCTTCCAGCTTGCCATAGAGATGCAGCTTCACTTCGGGCATCTCGCACGCCGCCGCCCAATCCGGCTCGCCGCGCTCCCACAGGTCGCCCAGCAGGTTGGCCATCGCCGCCGGCCGCAGCAGTTCGGTCGAGCCCAGCGGCAGCCCGCACACCGCCCTCAATTGCTGCTCGAACTGGCTGGTCACGCATGCGTCGAACGTGAAGTGCCCCGAATTGTGCGGCCGCGGAGCGAGTTCGTTGATCAAGAGCCGTCCATCGCGCGTCAGGAAGAACTCGACGCACAACACGCCAACTACCTCCAACGACTCCATGACCCCGCGCGTGATCTCCACCGCCTCCCGCCGGATCTTCTCATCAACCGGCGCCGGCGCCGTCGTCACATCCAGAATGTGGCTGGCATGATCGTTCTTCACCACGCCGTAGTGGGCGAAGGCGCCGTCGATCCCGCGGGCGGCCACTACGGACAGCTCGCACTCGAAGTCGACGAAACTCTCCAGCACCGCTTCGCCCGAGCCCAGCGTCGACCACGCCGCCGATGCGTGCCCGGGCGTGAGAATCTTGTGCTGTCCCTTGCCGTCGTACCCGAAACCGGCGGTTTTCAACACCGCCGGCGTCCCAATCTCCTCGATCGCCGCCGCCGTCTCTTCGCGGCTCAGCACCGCCTTGAAAGGCGCGCAGGGGAACCCTTTGCGGGAGAGAAACGACTTCTCCCGAAGCCGGTTTTGCGTCACGTGAAGGACTTCGCCCTGCGGCCGGACCGGCGCGAACTCGGCCGCCGCTGCCGCGGTCGCCGCCGGAACGTTCTCAAACTCGAACGTCACCACCTTGACGCGCGAGGCGAACTCCCGCACTTCGTCCAGATCGTCGTAAGAGGCCCGAACCTCCACATCCGCCACTTGCCCCGTCGGCGTGTCAGCGTCCGGAGACAGCGTGTGCACCCGGTAGCCCATCCGCCGGGCGGCGATGGCGAACATCCGCCCGAGTTGCCCGCTTCCCAGCACGCCGATGGTTGAGCCGGGCGGAACGACCCGGCTCATTCCAAGGTTTCCTCAATCACCTTCGCCGTCTGCTTCCGGCGGTATTCTTCCAGTTTTTGCGCCAGTTCGGGACGGCTCAGCGAAAGAATCGAAACCGCCAACAGTCCGGCGTTCTTCGCTCCTGCCTGCCCGATGGCCAGGGTCGCCACCGGAATCCCGCCCGGCATCTGCACCGTCGACAACAGCGAATCTATTCCGTTTAGGGCCTTGCTTTGGATCGGAACGCCAAGAACCGGAATCGTCGTGTGCGCCGCGGTGACGCCCGCGAGATGGGCGGCTCCTCCGGCGCCGGCGATGATCACCTCCAGGCCCCGCCCTCTCGCCGTGCGCGAATACTCCGCCGCCAGGTCGGGCGTGCGATGCGCGCTGACCACTCGCTTCTCATGCGGAACGCCAAACTCCGCCAGAACGTCGCAGGCGTGCTTCATCGTCTCCCAGTCGCTCCTGGAGCCCATGATCACGCCGACCCGTGGAATGTCGCTCATGGCTTATTGCCCCTGTCCCAGCGAATAGCCGGCCTTGCCGTCGAAGCTGTACAGGTGCTCGGTCTTCACCCAGTCGATCCCGGCGGCCGCGACACGGCCCAGCAGCCCCAACAGTTGCGCCGTGGTGACCACCGGATTGTCCGTCGCGCTCTGGAACCGGCAGCGCCAGGAATCGCACGTCAAGGTGTCGGGCAGAGGATCGGGATAGACCTTGACGCCGCGGTTGGAGATCATCACCAGCTTCAACCCGTCTCCGGCCACGGACTCCATCAGCTTCCCGACGACGTTCGGGTCGCCCGGCGCATGATGGATGTACACGTCCGCGCCAACCATCTCGCGTTTGCCTGGCGCAGGCGCGTTGATCGCCGCGATCCGCGCGCCGCCCTCCACCATCTGCTTCGGCGCCGCGCCGTACCGCACCGGCTTCAGCGTCTGCGGCTCCTGTCCCAACCTCGCGACGATCGCCTGGGCGAATTCCTTTGTTCCGGCGACCTCCGTCGTATGGGGATTGGGCTCCGTGCTCTCGCTCTTGGCGATGTCATACGTGTGGATGCCATCCTCCAGCGTGCGCAGGAACGCGTTGTGCACCCGCTCCGCGATGTCCGCCTGATCGATGTGGACCAGCATCATCACCGCCCCCAGCAGCAACCCCGAAGGATTGGCCTTGTTCTGTCCCGCGCGCCTCGGCGCCGATCCGTGGATCGCTTCAAACATCGCGTACTTGAGCCCGATATTGGCCGATCCGGCTAATCCCACCGAGCCTGCGATCTGCGCCGCGACGTCAGACAGAATGTCTCCGTACAGGTTCGGCATCACCACCACATCGAACGCCGAGGGCGTATCCGCCAGCTTCGCCGCCCCAATGTCCACGATCCAATGCTCTTTCTCGATCTGCGGGTACTCGGCTGAAATCTCGTCGAACACCTTGTGAAACAGCCCGTCGGTGAGCTTCATGATGTTGTCCTTCGTGAAGCAGGTCACCTTCTTCCGGCCGTTTCTGACCGCGTATTCGAACGCGTAGCGGACGATTCGCTCGCAGCCGCCCCGCGTGATCACCTTCAGGCACTGCACCTGGTCCGGCGTGTGTTGATACTCGATGCCCGCGTAGAGGTCCTCCTCGTTCTCGCGCACGATCACGACGTCCATCCCCTTGTGCTTGGTCGGGATGTACGGGTCGTACGCCACGCACGGGCGCACATTTGCGTAAAGGCCCAGCAGCTTTCGCGTGGTCACGTTCAGGCTTTTGAACCCTCCGCCCTGCGGCGTCGTGATGGGCGCCTTGAGAAAGATCCTGGTCCGCATCAGGCTATCGAGCGAGCTTTTCTCGATGCCCGCCGAGTTGCCGCGCAGGTAGACCTTCTCGCCGATCTCGATCTCTTCGATCTCCAGCCGCGCGCCAGCCTCTTTCAGGATGGCCAGCGTGGCGTCCATAATCTCAGGACCGATCCCGTCGCCCTTGGCGACCGTAATAGCAACCTTGTTTTCTGACATATGAATCCCTTCAGCGAAACCAATAGATTACCTGATGCGATGCGCTCGATCAGTCCTCGCGTGCCGGCTTACTTCCCGACCGTCAGGATCGAGCTCGGCCCCGGCCGCCGGCGTTCCGCCTGAACCACTTCCCGCATCCGCATTGCGCCCAATCGCCCGGCCATCTCCGGACGGTCGTCGATTGCAACGCTCACAAGCCTGCCCGGCCCGTGTTGCACCGAGAATACTCCGATCCACGTTTCTTTTCCAGGGGCGGCCTCGTAATAGCGCAGGAATCTGCTCACCGGGCCTTCCGCCAGCGGGTCCCGGTTCAACAGGAATCCCGCCAAGCCCACCTCCCCGGGACGAACTCTGAAGCAGTACACGTCGAAATCCGGCGCCGGATCCAGGTGCAGTTTCTCTCCGCCATCGGCCCAGTACAGCCGCCCCGTCTCCAGTTCAACGTCGCTGCGCCGGCGGTGCTCGACGATACCCTCCAGATGCCGGTTGACGTTTCCGGCGGCATCCTCAAGCCGGAACCCCAGAACCAGAAACGCCGGGCGTTGATCTTCCGGAATGGGCGTGCCGCCCGCCCATTTTACCTCTACCGGGCCGTCACAACTTTCCGTCCGGGCCGGCGCGTCGTAAAGCACGACCTCCACCGTTTGCCTTCCCACCAGCAGGTTCCTGGCCCGGACCTCGTACTCCGCTGCGCCACCCGGGCAGAGGGACCGAACTCGCAGCCGGGCCTCGGCCCAATCGACTCCGCTCGCGTTCTCCACATCGGCCCGGAACGCCGCGATCCACTCCCCCCTCGCCGGCACGTGCTTCCAGGCCGACACGTTTAGAAACGTCACCGCCGCCGCCGCGAGCGCCAGCATCAAACGTCTTCCCGCCCCACGTACAGTTCCGAGATCTCAGCCTTGAAGTTTTCCAATACCTTACCCCGCCGCAACTTCATCGTCGGCGTCAGCTCGCCGTTCTCAAGCGAAAAGTCCCGTTCGAGCACTTTGAACCGCCTCACCTGCTCGAATGGCGCGAGTTGCCGGTTCACCGACTTCACGATCCGCCTTACCTCCTCCTCCACCGCTTGCGCCTTACGCTCGTGCTCGGACGCATTTACCGTGATCAGCGCCGTCATGTACGGCAGGCGGTCTCCAATCAGGAGAACCTGATTGATCAGCGGATTCAGTTTGAAGAGGCCTTCGATCCGCGCCGGGTAGATCTTCTTGCCGTTTGAACTGACGATCAATTCCTTCTTGCGGCCGGTGATGAACCAAAAGCCCTCGGCGTTGACCTGCGCGATGTCTCCGGTGTGCAGCCAGCCATCCCGCAGCACCGCCGCCGTAGAGGCCGGATCCTTGTAATAACCCGAGAACAGTGTCTCCCCGCGAATCAGGAGTTCTCCATCCTCGGCGATCTTCATCTCAATCCCTGGAAGCGCTTTCCCGATGGAGCCCGACAGCGGCCTGCCGGTAGGATTCAGCGCCACCACGCCGCCCTCGGTCAACCCGTATCCTTCATAGAGCGGCAGACGGATGGATGAATAGAACGCCGCCAGATCCTTGCCGAGCGGCGCAGCGCCGCTCACTGCAATCCGCAGACGCCCGCCCAGCCGTTCCCGCACCTTGGAAAACACCAGCCTGTCAAAGAGCTTGATCGACGACTTCACCCAAGGAGCCGGCTCGCGTCCTTCCTCCCTCGCTCGAGTCGCCTCATGGCCCACACCCACGCCCATGTAGAACAACCGCCGGACTAGCGCGGGCTTCTTGCGGATTTCCGTGGTGATGCTGGCGTACATTCGCTCCCATACCCTCGGCGGCGCGATCAGAAACGTCGGCCGCACGCTCCGCAGCTCCGATGGAAGCCGCGACAGCCCCTCGCTGAAGTAGACCTGCACACCCATGCGGATCATCAGCAACTCCATCACGAGCCGCTGCGTAATGTGCGCCGAGGGCAAGAAGGCCAGCGAAATGTCGCCGTTCGAGAGGTCGATCACCTTGGGGCCGAGATCGACATTGGCCACAATCGCGTTGTGGGTGACCAGCCCCATCTTGGGCTCGCCCGTCGCACCCGATGTCAGGTAGAGAATCGCGTGGTGTTCCGGCTTAACCTCCGCCACGATGCGATCGAAGTAGAATTGGTCCTCCACCATCGCCTTCATGCCGCGTTCCCGCAGCGCGTCCAGCGTCAGGGCGCCCTCGGCGTCCCCGGTCAGCAGGATTCTTTGCGCGCCCAGCCGGTCAAGCCCGGCCGCTTCGAGCGTCTTCAACGTTTTCGGGTTTTCAACGAATACGGCTTTCGGCTCGCAGTTGGCCAGCGTCCGCACCTGGTCCGCCGGCGGCAGGCTTGTGTAAACAGCGGCTGCCGTCGAGCCGTTGGTCATCACGCCGGCGTCAGCCAGGTAGAATTCCGCCCGCGTTTCCGATGCCAATCCAACAATGTCGCCCAGCCCAACGCCCAGTGTCCTGAGGCCGCAGGCGATCTCCTCCGCAGCCTGCCTGTACTCAGTCCACGACCATTTCCGGTAGCCACCCTTCCCGTCCGGCTGATGGAGCGCCGGCGCTCCGCCCAGAACGGCGGCCGTCGCCTGTAACAGCTTGTAAACAGTGCGCTGTTCGCGCGGCAGATCATCCGCAAGGTTGCCCATGACGTACTTCCACACAGTACAATATGGCGCATGGCTTTTGAAAGAGAGTTGCGGGTAGCTCTGGCCGCCATCGCCGGAGCCGGCGAGATCGCTCTGCGCTTCGCGCGCGAAGGATTTTCCACCGAGCAGAAGCCCGACGATTCTCCCGTCACTGCCGCAGACAAGGCTTGCGAGGAACTGATGGCTGGAATGCTCGCCGCCGAGTTCCCCGACGACGGTCTGCTGGGCGAAGAGGGCGCCGAAACCACGGGCGCGAGCGGCCGCCGTTGGATTATCGACCCCATCGACGGCACGCGCGACTTCGTCCGAGGCAACCGCTTCTGGGCGAACTTTCTGGCGCTCGAAGATGCGGCCGGCCCGGCGCTGGGTATCGTCAGCTTCCCCGCTCTCGGCGAGCTCTATTGGGCCGCCCGCGGCATGGGGGCCTGGCGCATGGCCGACGGAAGCGAAACCCGGATCCGAGCCTCCGCCGTCGCGGACCTCTCGCAAGCCGTTGGCTGCATCAACGGCCTCTCGAGCGCCGCTTCACACTCTTTTGCGCCGCGCCTGCTGCCCTTCATGCAACGATTCTGGACCATCCGCAGCATGGGGGGCGCGCTCGACGCCATGTACGTCTGCTCGGGCCTCGCCGACTTCTGGCTCGAAGCCACCGCCAAGCCTTGGGACCTTGCACCGCTCGCCATCATCGCCCGTGAATCCGGCGCCCGGTTCCTGAGCCACTCCGGCGAGGAGACCATCTACGGCGGCAACGCTGTCATTTACACCCCCGGACTCGACGCCGCGGCGCGCGAGTTCCTCGGCCTCCCTCAAGCCAGCTCGTAAACCCGCAACGAACCCGCCTTGCCAACGGCGCGCGCCGCCGCTCTGGCTGCATAGACGCGGCCCGTGATCCACATCGAGCCGTTCACAAACGCCTCGACGACGCTCCCGTCCATCACCAGCCGAAGGCTAAATCTCCTCGCCAGCGCCTGTGCATCGTGTCCCACCTGGCGGCCTTCGGGTTGTGCAGGTCGTGGAGGTGGTACTCCCCGTTGTGGAAGATGGGCGCGTTCGGGTCGTTCATCCAGTTGGCCGGAGGCAGCAGGTGCAGCCGCGGCCGGTTCGTGTCCGCCGCGAGATCCTGGGCCGCGTTCATCGCGCCCGCCAGGAGGCTTCGCCGCGTCAGCATCGTCAAACCGCCTTGCTGGTTTCGGGGCTGTTCACGAATCCCAATCGGATCGCCCGCGCGCGAATCGTCTTTCCGGCCGGGGCCGCGAAAGGCTTCGTATAGAGCTGCCACCGGACGTTCGGGCCGTCTTCCGCCGTCCACGCGATCGAACTGCCCTCGGTCGCGCAGCGGATGGTCACCTGCCCGCCCGCTACCGAAATCTCCGGAGCGGCCGTCGACTCCCATCTCCTCCCCGGGCGCATCTTCGCCTGCAACTCCGCCTCGGGTAGCTGGCCGAGGTCCGGATAGTCCTTGAGCCACTGCAGGTGCGCCGCCCGCAACTCCTCGAGCTTCGCTTTCCCCTCCGGCTTGCCCGCCAGGTTGTTCACCTCATGCGGATCCGACTCGCAGTCATAGAGCTCTTCCAGCGGTTTCGACGGCGCGAACCACAGCGATTGCGTCGCGTTCAGTTTGCCTTCCTTGTGGAGCCTCCTCATCTCCTTGAGCATCGGCATCTGGTCCATGTAGTCGATGTACTGCGCGTAAGGCCGCTCGGGATGATAGTTCCGAATGTACTTGTAGCGGCTGTCGCGCACAGCGCGGATCGTGTCGTAGGTCTCGTCCATGCGGTCCCGCGCCGCGAAGATGTACTTCCGCGGCGGCGCCGCGTGCGGCCCCAGAAAGGCGCGCCCGTGCATGTGCCCGGGCGGCTTCACGCCGGCCAGCGACAGCACCGTCGGCCCCAGGTCCATCAGGCTCACCATCCGGCTCTCCACCGCGCCCGGCTTCAACCCGCCCGGCCACCGGATGATCAGCGGCACATGGATGCCGGAGTCGTAGACCCACCGCTTGCCCCGCGTCAGGCCCCGTCCATGGTCGCCCCAATAGAACACGATCGTGTTCTTCGCCAGGCCGTCCTCCTCCAGTTGCTTCAGGATCTGCCCTGCCTGCAGGTCCATCACCGAGACCGTGTCGTAGTAGTTCGCCCAGTTCTGCCGCACGACCGGAGTGTCCGGGTAATAGGGCGGCAGCTCCGCTTTGGACGGATCGTGAACCTGCTCCGGCTTGAGCTGCGCGCGGTACTTCCGGAGCGTCGCCTCGTCGGCGCGCGCCTGGCTCTCGTGAGAGACGGTCAGGTTCATCACGCTGAAGAATGGCATCCCCGCCGGCCGGTTCCGCCAGTGCGCCCGGTTCGAGCAATCGTCCCATGCCGTCAGCGGCCAGTCCTGAATGCGTCCCGGCTGCCCGAGGTTGTAGTCCGTCTTCGAATTGTTCGAGCAGTAATAGCCCGCCGTCCGCAGGTACTCCGTGAAGCACTTCACATAGGCGGGCGGAACCCCTTGGCTCCTCATATGACAGGTGCCGATGGCCGTCGGGTACATGCCGGTGATGATCGACGAGCGCGAAGGAGCGCACACGCCATAGACCGAAAACGCACGAGTGTACCGCTGGCCTTCGGCGGCCAGTTTGTCGAGGTTCGGCGTGCTTGCGTACCGGTCCCCGTAGCAGCCTAAGTCCGGGCTCGTGTCCTCAGAACTGATCCACAGGATGTTCGGAGCAGCGCCCTGGGCCGAAGACCGGGTTGCGAGAACCGAGGGCGCCGCGGCCGCCTTCAGCGCCTGTCGTCTGGTGATGGGGAAGGGCATCGAAAGAAGGTCTCCGGACCGGATTCTATCGCACAGCGCCGGAACAATTTTGACGCAGGATGAAATTTCTCGAATCTGGACCCCCGCCTCTTGCATCTCTGTTAATGTACTTTTAAGATAAACGTGTATTTTCATCTAGCTCTCTAGAGGTTCCGCATGATCTACTCGCGCTCGGCAGAATACGCGATCCGCGCCTTTGTCCACCTGGCGACCGTGCCCGAAGGCAAGTACGCCATGGTCAAGCAGATCGCGGAGGAGGCGGATATCCCGTCCCACTTTCTGGCCAAGATCCTCCAACAGATGGCCCGCAAGGGATTCCTCCGGTCGAGCAAGGGCCCGACCGGCGGTTTCAGCCTGCGCATGAATGCGGCCGACCTCTCGCTGCTCCACATCGTTGACGCCATCGACGGATTGGCGGACTTTGAGCGCTGTCCCGCCGGCATGGCGGAGTGCAACGATCAGGCCCCCTGCGGGATGCACGATAGCTGGAAGGCCCTCCGATCCCGTATCATGGAGTATCTGGAGCGCACGTCGATCGAGGACCTCGCCAAGAGTTTCGAGCTGAAGCGCAAGAACCTCGACAAGTCCAAGAAGGCCAAGCGCTCCTCGACCAAGAAGGCCTGAAGCCGGGCCATTTCAGGAGGCCGAATGCCCGTCCGCAACGGCGGAGAAATCCCAGCTCCGCAGAATATGCTCGTCCCCATGGTCGTTGAGCAGACCTCTCGAGGCGAGCGCGCCATGGACATCTATTCCAGGCTGCTCAAGGAGAATATCCTCTTCATCGGCACGCCCATCGACGATCACGTCGCCAATCTCGTGATCGCCCAGATGCTCTTCCTCGCCGCGGAAGACCCCGAGAAGGACATCTCCCTTTACATCAACTCGCCGGGAGGGTCCATCACCGCCGGCCTCGCCATCCTCGACACCATGAATCTCGTCGAGCCCGACATCGTCACCTATTGCGTCGGCCAGGCCGCCTCCATGGCCGCCGTGCTGCTGGCCTGCGGCACCAAAGGCAAGCGCTACGCGCTGCCTCATTCCCGCGTCCTCATCCACCAGCCCTCTATGAGCGGCCTCGCCGGACAGGCGACCGACATCGACATCTACGCCCGCGAAATCCTCCGCATGCGCGAGATCCTCAATCAGATCCTCGCCGACGCGACCGGCCAGGAGGTCGAGCGTATCGCACGCGACGTCGAACGCGACTACATCATGGAGTCCGAACAGGCTCTCGCCTACGGCATGGTCGACCGCATCATCAGCCGCCGGGAGAAATAGCCGCTGGAGCCCGCCTCCAGGGCCGCGCCCGACCAGATCCGCCGGCGTTTCGGCCGCGATGTCGAACGCTTCCCGATTTCGAAGCCGGCCAGAACACCGCCATCGGCAGCGCTCTGTCACAGCGCCTTCTTCGGGATTCCATCGTCACTGAGCGTCCATCGGCCTCGCGCCTCCTCGATAGCGGTTGCGGGGCGGGGAACTTCGGCCTCCATCTCGCCTCGGGTCTGCCGCTCACCGGCATTGTCCTCGTCGATTCGCTCGGCGAGCAGACGGCGCAAGGCGTCCTCCGCGTCCTCGACTCCGAGGGTTCGCCCCGAGGCATGATGTGGCAAATCCGCCTGCTCGAACGCTACGGATTCTCAGGCATCGAAATCGTACACAAACAAGCCGCCTTCGCCGCGTTCCTCGCCCGCGCCTGATCCCCCCGCCTCTACCCGGAAATTGTGGCAGTCACCATTTTCCACTCGGAAATGGTGCCTGCCACAATTTACGGGGGGTGTCTCCCTCAAGCTTCCGCGATCACGATCGTGTGAGGGCTCTGCGGCACCGGATGCGCCGTCGCCTCGCCAAATCCCGCCTCCTTGTGCATCGAAGCCAGTTCGCTGAATGTGTAGGCGTCGCCGTCCGCCGTTGTCGCCAGCATCGTGAGCGCAAACGACGCCGGCATGGGAGGCGAAACGCGATCCTCGTTCGGCACGAACTCGAGCGTCGCCGCGATCCCTCCGGGCTTCAACACAGCACGCACCTTCTTCAACAGCTCCACGCACATCTGGAAGTCGAAGTGATGGAGGAAATTCGTCAGCAGTACGGCGTCGTACGGCCCGCCGAAATCGACTTCAAACGCGCTCCCTGGCAGCATGTCATAGCGGTCCTGGACCCCGGCGATCTTCGCGTTGTCCATCGCCACCCGCAGCACCGGCGCCCAGTCGAGCCCCGTTATGCGCGCCTCCGGATTCTGCTTCGCGATCTCGATCCCGAACAGCCCGTGCCCCGCCGCGATGTCCAGAACCCGCATCGGCCCCTTCCTGCCGTTCAGCACGATCTGCCCCAGCGGCGCCGCCAGCGGCCTCATCATCGGAGCCATGCTCTGCGCGAATTCCACCCACACAGGGTTCTCCGGCTCCACCGTCCCCTGGCCCGGCAGCACCGTCCGCCCGTTCCGCACGATGTCCGCCAGGCGCTCATACGGCTCGCGCAGCGGCGCGCTCGACATGAACTTCGCGATCGACGCCAGGCACATCGGCGACGCCGGATCCAGAAACGCCGCGCTCGACGGCGTATGCCGGTACCGTCCCTCCTTCTTCTCCAGCAGTCCGCAGACCACCATGAAGTCGCATAGGATGCGGATGCCGCGCTCGCTCGCCCCGGCGTGCGCCGCGATCGAAGCCACATCGCCCTTGCCCTGGCCCACAGCACGGAAGATGTCCAATTCAATCGCCGCCAGCAGCGCATGAGTCTTCAGGTGCGCCTGCAGATTCTCGAAGACGACGCCGGGCGTCAAAGGCCCGCCGGCCTGATGGTGTTGCATCCCAAGTTACCTCTCTGGTCTGACCAGTATAGGCGAGAACGCTCCAGGCGGCCGGAAACTGTTTAGCTGAAGTATGTGAGCTCAGGCATGGGGTAGTGCTTTCGATTGCGCGTCCATAGCGCCGCGCCGCTTGCCACCGCGCTGGCGGCGATCAAGGCGTCTCCCAATTCGACGGCGTGGCTCTTCCGGTAGCGGCGGATGTACTCGCCCGCCAGGCGGCCGATCCGCCCGTCAGCCGGAAGGCAAATGAGCGCGCCGAACAAGGCTTCCAATGACCTGTACTCCGTGGGCCGCGCGCCAGCCCAGAGCTCGGCGGAGGTGACGGGTGAGAAAAGAATCAGAGCGTCCGATTCGCTCAACTCTCGCCACTTCGCGACAACTCCCTTGTCGCGGCCTCTGGAAACCTCGATCAGGATGTCGGAATCCACCAGGACTGTCACCGGCCACTCGCTCTGTCGATTCTTGAGCCTTTACGGAGAGCCCTGACCTCCCCGGCGCTGTCCGTCTGTCCGCCGACTCCCCCTCTGATTCCGATGAAGCCTAGCATGGCCGTCTTGCGCTGTTCAAAGTCGCCCACGTACCTCTCTCGCAACGCCCGCCTCACCAGTTCGGAAATAGTCGTATTGTCACGCCGAGCGCGCGTGTGGAGTACTCTCCACATCTGTTCGTCCAGGTAAAGTTGAGTTCGCTTCACAATGTATAGTGTACATCGCAACATTCGCATCCCCGGAGCTTGCGCCCGCCCGGCCTGGCGCCGCGGCTACCCGGCCGTCCGCGCCAACGGAACGGTATAGACTTCGGCTGACCGGTGCGCCGGACGATCCTCGCCGCCTGGCAGGACGAGTTGGCCGCGCCAGACCGCCGGCGTCGTGGTGACCAGGCTGAATGGCAGTTCGCTCACGATAGCCCAACTGGCGGAACGCGGGCGATACAGCTTCGCACGGCGGCTGAACCCTGGGTGCGCGTCGCGAAGCTCATTCTCACGCGCGGCGAGGACCCCATCGCTGCCGCCGAGCACGAAGAATCCGCTGGGAGTCGCGAACGCGGGCGCGGCACAGGTGGGTTCCGGCAGGTCCGGCAGGCGGCGCCAGCCACGGGCTGGCTCCAAAAGCCACGCGTCGCCGAGGTAAGTGCGGGCGGGCGGGCCGGAGGCAC
>CAYWST010000099.1:0-15786 GCA_964461075.1 uncultured Solibacteraceae bacterium
GGTGTTCCAACTGCGCGTCCCGGCGTCGCGCATCGTCGGCGGCTATGAAGTGGTAGACGGCAGGATCGTGCCAAAGTACTCGCACGGCGAGGTGATCGAAGCTGTCTTCCGGCGGACGCGCGTGGGGGTTGGGCTGATGACGTCGGCGAAGCTGCTATCGGCGGTGGAGCCGCTGATTCGCTACCACCGCGACCGTTTCCGCGGTTCGGGAACCGTGCCGCAGGGAAGCCCGAGGTATGAGCTTGGGTTGCAGCAGAAAGAGGACGTCACGCACCGCCTGCTGGAAATCTGGGCCGCCGGCGAGGCCAGCGCCTCGCTTGGCTTCGCCACGGCGCGGCTGTTCGACCAGTTGGATCCGGTCGAGCGGGAGAAACAAAAGATCCTGGCCGAGCAGGGCGTCGCCGGCGGCATGGCCGAGGTGAAGGCGCTCAAGAAGAGATACCCGGAAGCGATCGAGTTCATCGAACTCGATGGCGTGAGCCCGGCGCTGCGGGCCAAGGGCAGGTACGAGAAGCTGGCCGGGGATCCGGTGATCCAGTATTTGGCCATGGACGCGGCGGCCAACGTGTTGTGTCCGGCCACCAAGCTCTGGAATACCGGCGTCGGGTCGATCAAGATGCGGGAGGCCGTCGCGTTGATGGGCGGCTACGGCATCACCGAGGACTGCCCCGGCTTCCTGGGCTATAAGTGGATGGACTCGCAGCTCGAAGCCACTTACGAAGGGCCGGAGGCCGTGCAACGGCGGCAGATGTCGGTGACGATGACCAACGAGGTCTTCCTCGCCCAGTTCCGGAACTGGATCCACGAGATGCGGCGGCTGGCGTCGCACAACCCGGGAACCGGGGCCTGCACAATCGCTTCGGCGATGGAGCTTTGGGCGTGGACGCTCGAACATCTCCAGCATGGAAAAGACTCCAACGGGCAGAAGCTCTATCAGTCCAACCGGCAGGGCGTCACGTTCCCGATGGCGGACGCGCTTTGCTGGCTGCTCGCCTCGCGCTGCCAGATTCTCGATCTCGAGGAGCTGCGCAGGAAGGGGCCGGAGAATCCGGCGGTGCAGGAAGCGCTGGAGGGGACCTTGACATTCCTCACCGACCTGAGCCACATCCAGGCGGCGCGCGCCGCCGGCGAGGTAAGCCGGATTTGCGCGGAGCTGGTGTTCGGCGGGCTTCGCCACCCCTCGTGGGACGACCCGGCGGAGTGCTCGAGTTGCTTCGAGGAGCAGGAACTCGTGCAGTTGGAGAGCCTGATCCCGGGCGCTTCGGGATTCACGAGCGACTACACACGGGCCGACGGTTCGCACGCCACCAAGGCCGGACCCTGCGTCAGCATGAGCGGCCTGCAGGACTTCACGCGGCTTCGCGCCAAGCTCGACGGCTGTCTCTCCGGCGCTCTGCTGGCAAAGGACCGCGCGGCCGAGTCTTTGCAGCAGGTGATGATCCCCGCGGCGCTCGATTATCCGCAGTAAGGAGATCTGTCAGATGGACGCGCGGCCGTTGGATGCGGATATCGTCTGTGTGGGATTCGGGCCCGCCGCCGGCGGTTTCCTGACTACGCTGACGCGCGGGATTCAGCAGTCGATGGAGGCCGGCGCGCCGATCGAAAGCCGCGCGATGCCGGGCATGCCCCCGGTGGTGTTGTGCTACGAGCGCGCCGACGACATCTCGTTCGGGGTCTCCGGCGTCGTCACCCGCGGGCGCGCCATCCGCGAGAGCTTTCCCGAACTGAACCCCGAGGAGATCCCGCTGGCCACGCGCGTATCCGGCGAGAAACTTCTCTATTTACTCGATCCGCACGGCGCGTCGCGGCGTCCGGCGTGGATGAAGCTCGCCGACAAGGCGATGGAGGCGTTCGGCGCGAAGGACTGGGCTTTTGAAGCGCCTTTCACGCCGGACTTCCTGAAGAAGCACGACGGGTATATCTTCTCACTGGGCCAGTTCAATCAATGGGTGGGCCAGCAGGTGATGATGACGGGCCTGGCGCAGATCTGGCCGGCCACGCCGGTGGCCGAGCCGCTGGTCGAAGAAGGGCGAGTGGGCGGGGTCATCCTCGCGCAGGACGGCAGCGAGGTGCGCGCAGCGCTGACGGTGGTGGCCGACGGTCCGGTGGGCCCGGTGGGCCGGCGGTTGGATGAAATCTTCGGCATGCCTGAGGGCCACGAGCGGGACGAGTGGGCCGTCGGGATGAAGATGGTGATCGACCTGCCGGATTCGTGCTCGCTCCCGGAAGGGACAGTGTTCCACACCATCGGCTATCCGGAGCCGGAGATTTTCGGCTTCTTTTATGTTCATCCGGGCCGCGCGGCTTCGGCGGGTATTTTCGTTCCCAGTTGGCTGGAGAGCCCGGCCCGGACGGGTTACCGGTATTTGCAGCAGTTCCTGATGCACCCGGCGATCTGGAAGCACATCGAGGGCGGGCGAATGCGGAGCTGGGGCGCGAAGAGCCTGCTGGAGTCGGGCCGCCGCGGAGAGCCGTGGCTCGCCGGAGAGGGATATGCGCGGATCGGTGAAGGGTCGGGTTCGACGAATGTGCTGACCGGGTCCGGTGTGGATGAGGCGTGGTTGACGGGGGTGCAGCTTGCCGAAGGAGTTTTGGAGATTCTGCGGGAAGGCCGCGATTTCAGCGCCGCGAATCTGAAGTCGGGATATATCGCGCGCCGCCGCGCGAGCTGGCTGGACACGGAGAACCTGGCGGCCGAGCGCGCGCGCAACGGTTTCCAGACGGGCCTGCTTTCCGGGTTCGTGGGGATGGGTCTGGCCGGCCTGACGGGGGGCGCGTACGGACTGCCAAGACCGAAACAGCGCAAGCGGACCAAGTCGCTCGAGGATTTCTACGTCGGCCGCCTTTCGCGTTCGCAGTTGGCGCGCATCAAGGACGAGTGCCGCACGCAGGCCAAGCCGCTGCACGACGCGCTGATGGAGGCGTGCGGATGGCCGGCGGTTCCGTTCGACGGACAGTTGCTGGTGTCGCATCAGGATGCGCTGCTGATGGGCGGCAAGGTGCAGGCTTCGGGGGAATTTCCGGATCACGTGGTGTTTCGCGACGAGAGCGTCTGCGAGCGGTGCGGCGCCAAGACGTGCATCGAGATCTGTTCCGGAGAGGCGATCCATGTCAACGCCGAGCGGCCGGAGGGCGCGCCGGGGTTCGACCGTGAGAAGTGCATCCACTGCGGCGTCTGCCTCTGGAACTGCGACAAGAGCAACATCGCTTTCTGCGCCGCCCCGGGCGGCCTCCATTCAGCGGAGAATTAGAAGTTCGTCATGCCATATCAGATCATCGTCTGCGGCGGGCTCGCTCCCGACCCGCTACAAACCCTCGAGCCCGTTTCGACCCCCGCCGGTCCGGCGCTCAAGAACGAATCCATGCTGCCCAACGTGCTCGACCCCTGGGCCTCGCACGCTCTCTATGAAGCGGCGCACCTGGCCAGGCTCCATGCCGGCTCGACGATCCGCGTCGTGAGCCTCGCGCCCAAGCCGAAGCTCCAGCAGGTCATGATGACGGTGGCGCAGAAACTGCCGTTTGAACTCATTCCGCTCGACGCGCCCTCGGCGGGCGGGTTCTCCGATGCGGTGAGCACGGCGGCGGCGCTGGCCGGAGCCATTCAGAAGATCGACGGCCTGGACATGGGCAGCCTGCTGGTGTTCGGCGGGTGGGAATCGGCGGCGCGCGGCGCGGGCGTTGTGATGCAGATGGTGGCCGAGCGGCTCGGGATTCAGGAGGTATTCCTGGCGGTGGATGAACTCGATATCGACGCCGCGGGCGGATTGACGATCAAGGAGCGTTCTGAGGGCGGCGTCCATCAGGTGTCGCGCTGCTCCGCGCCGCCGGCGGTGCTTGCCTGGGCGACAGGTTCGCTGCCCGAGCCGCCCAATCACCCGCAGACGGGCATGGCCAACATGCGCGCCATGATGCCCGCGCTGCAAAAGGCGCAACAGGTTGCGCTCGATCCCGCGGCGGTCGCCTACTCGCGTGTGGCTCTGCCCGCGGCGGCGCGGCAAACCAGGATCGTGAAGGATGCGCCGGCTGCGGAGATCGCGGCGGAGATTCTGTCCTGGATCAGGCAGTAGGGGGAGAAACGATGGACAAGATTCTTGTTTTGCTTCACACAACGGAAGGCGCGCTGCCGAAGGCCGCGCTGGAGACGTTGACTGCGGCGGCCGCGCTGGGCGCCTGCCAAGTGGGTGTGATCGGCGATGCAATCCCGGGCGCGCAGTACGCGGTGGCCGGCGAGGCGTTCCAGCAGTCCCGCTACGCCACCGACGCCGCCGCGGCCGAGGCCATCGTTCGCAAGTCGGAAGCGGACTTGATCCTGGCTCCGGGCACCATGCGCTTCAACCGGGCCCTGCCGGGCGTGGCGGCGCGTTTGAATGGAGCCGCGGAGACTCATGTCGTCGGCGTGACGGTGGAAGGCGGCGCGGTGGAAGTGACCCGCTGGTTCTACCGGCAGCGTATCGAGGGCACGCTGACGCGCAGCGTTCGCCCTTGGATCCTCCTCATCGAGCCCGGCTCCTTTGCGCCCGCCGCCGCTCCTTCCGGGGCGGCGCCCGAGCTGATCGAGGTGGCGGCTTCGACGCGAACCGAGGTTCTCGGCGTGCTCGCGCCGGAAGCAGGGAAGCAGACCATCCGGCCGGACGCCGATCTGCTCTTCGTCGCCGGCGCCGGATGGACCAAGAAGCAGAAAGACGGCGCCACCCATGTCGCCGAAGCCGCCGTGCTCATCTCCGGCTTTCTCGACAAGAGCCAGGCTTCGCTCGGCTCGTCGAAGTCGCTGGTCGACATCGGTGGTGAAGGCCATGCGGTGCTGCCCTTCCTCACTCACCTGCATCAGGTCGGCCAGACCGGTTCAACGCCCCGTCACAGGAAGGGCTTGGCCACCTGCTGCCACGGCGAAGAGCCGCACGTGGTCGGCTGGCGCTTCATCCACGAGCGCCGCGCAGTCAATCTCGATCCCAACTGCGGCTGGGCGCGCGGCAAGGCTGACGTGCTTTACGTGGCCGACGCGTTCGAGGTCATGCGGGAGTTGAACAAGCTGCTGGGCTAACCGCCGCTGTCTGTCTCAGAATCATCCCGTTCGTAGAGCGCCTTCAGGTCCGCCGCTGAAGGAGTGTTCTGGACCATGTCCCTGGCGTCGTGCGCAAACTTCCGCATGACTTCCAGGAGTTCCATCTCCCGGCCCACGGTGACGTACACCTCCACGCCGCCCAGCAGGAGAGCGAGACACTCGTCTCCCTGTTTTTGAACCTGTTCGCGCAGACGCCGGAGGGCGATCAGCGAATTGGGATGCGGGGGCTGGCAGACCATGACAACGCCGCCTGTAGACAGCATATCAATGATCTGAGCGCTGCGCAATCATATTTCCTGTTGAATCCTGTTGACAATAGTTCATCATTGTGGCAGCATTCCAAGTAGAAAGATTCTCTAAGAGGGCCGGTCCGGGATCCGGTTTAGGGAGTCGAAACCCAACGCTGGTGGGCATTCCAGCCCAGCCAGGCATTTCTTCGCGGACGCTCTTCGGACCGCCCTCCGGTTAAATCCAACGAATCACACAGGAGAATAGTGATGTTGAACACGCTGTTTGCCAACGATGTTCGACAGACGTTGGATCACTTCCGCCGTTCTGTCGACCAGATGTTCGAAAACTTCTACGGTTACCAGAACCCGCCGGCGGCGGTTACCGGTGAGCGAACCTGGGCGTTCAGCCCGCTGTTGGAATCGGCCTGGAGCAACGATTTCCTTCATTTGAGGGCGATCCTTCCGGGCGTCGCTGAAAGCGACGTGCGCGTAACGGTGCAGAACAACCACCTCGTCATTGAAGGCGAACGCAAGGCGCCGGAAGGGGTTGAATTCAAAGGCTTCACGCAGCTTGCATACGGCCGGTTCTACGCGGCTTGGGCTGTACCCGCCGGGCTGGATCTGGACCACGTTCAGTGCAGGCTGGCCAACGGGATCCTAGAGATCAAAGTGCCCATCCTCGAGGCAAGCAAGCCCCGCCAGATCCCGGTTCAAACGCCGGAGCAAAAGGCGATTACGGCCTGAACGGCCATCGAACGATGTAGGTCCGGAGGGGTGGCCATGCTGGCCGCCCCATCCTCGGCGAACCCGGGCGTTGGGGAGTCATTTGAGGCATAAATAGGTCAAACAGGCTCCAGAATTGGTCGTGCTCCATTTCGAAACCGGGGAAAGGTCTGGCCGCCCCGCCGGGTGAGAGCGGCTCAACGAATGGAGGCGGCGAGGCTGGAGCCGGCCGGAGCGAGCGGTCGTAAGCTTGACGCCGGACCGGATCCGAGAGTGTTTCGTAGGCTTCGACGACCTTTCCAAACTGCTCCGTCGACGAAACTTGCGCGGAATCGGGATGATACTGCCGCGCTAAAGACCTGAAGGCTTTGCGGATCGTGCGCTCGTCGGCGTCACGAGGAACGCCGAGAACTCCATAGTAATTCACGCCGAGCTCCCAAGATTGATTATATCTCGGAAGTCAATCCGAGGAAGCAATCCGGCGATCTGGCTTAATTGCTCTTGGATTTGCGAATTTGGGCTGCCGTCCACAGCACTCCGGCCGCCGCGAGCAAGCCGGTGCTAGGTTCCGGAACCGGCGTCCCCGGGACTCTGTCTCCATAGAGTGTGAAAGCGAAGCCGGGATTCGTTCCGTCGTAGTCCTCGGTATAGCCGGAGATGATCGTTCGATCCACGCCGTTGTAGAAGAAGTTCTCGGTGATCGTCCAGCCGGCGTTGTGGCTGAGGGCCGAACGGTTCGCGGGGTTGGACCAATCTCCGAGGATGTAGATGGTGGAGACGAAGGTGTCTCCGAACCCTGTGCCGCCTGAGCCGCCGCCGCTGAAGTACAAGGCGTAGCGCCCGGCTTCAAGTCCGGAGGTGATGAAGCTTTGGGAGAAGTCGGCCCCCACTGGAGTGTCGTAACCCCAGTCGTAGTATCCGTTCGTGCCAGCCGTCAACTCGACGTTGGCTGTCATGATTCCAGGCAGGCCGGTAAGGTCAATTGAAGTTGACGTGTTTGTCCCGTCATTGACGAAGTGGTTCTGGCCCAGCGTTCTCGCAGACCAGGGGTGGATTGCGGTGTCGCCCGAATTCCCACGCACTTCGGTGAGGTTGTAGTAGTTCACAATTGCCGTCGAGAAATCCCCGCCGGCGTTGTAGATGTAGGTGATCGTCGAGCGGTCTCCGATGGTGAGTGTCGCGCCCGAGAGGCCCACGCCAAGAAAAAGCGGCAACAGCAGGTTGAAACGCATGAATGTCCCTCCTACATTGAGTGAGGGATTGGGCGATTCATCATGGCCGGAAACGGCTGTGAAGACAGAGGTTTGGTACCGGAACTGAGGCGAAAAGTACCAGCGCCGTCCGTCCGTTGCGCCTGCTCATGGGGTGAGCGGAAAGCGCGAAGGAGCGCCAGTGCGGCTCGAACGGTAGATGCCCGCGAACATCTCGACCACCGCGCGGCCGTCCTCGCCGGTGACGAGAGGAGGCCGGTCGTCGAGTACGGCATGCAGGAAATCCCGGACCTGGACCTGGTGGTAGTGCTGGACGGGGTCGACGCCTTCCAGCCGGCTGCGGTCTTCCCGCTCGAACTCAGCGAGCAAGCCCTCCTCGCCCGGAATCGTCCAGAGATCGTTCAACGGCGGTTGGGTGATGCCGGACACTCCGGCCACGAAGCTCGCGCCGGTGTCGGTTTCGACGCCAACCGACGCCCCGTTGCTGCCGTGGATGTGGATTTTGCCGTGAATTCCCGGCTTCTGGCTGAGGCTGGCGACAATGGAACCGAGCCCCCCGCCGCGAAATCGAATGGCCGCCACGGCGGTATCTTCCACCTCCACGTAGGGGTGGTTGAGGTTGGCCGCGTAACCGGTGATTTCCTCCACCGGGCCCATGAACCAGCGGAGGATGTCGAGGTGGTGCGGGGACTGATTCACGAGAACGCCGCCGCCTTCGGTATCCCAGCGGCCGCGCCAGGGGTCGGACCGGTAATAGGCTTCGTCGCGCCAATTGAGAAGAAGGACCGTACCGAGGACCGGGCGGCCGATGCGGCCTTCATCGATGGCGCGCCTCATGCGTTGGACCGGTTCGAAGAAGCGGCGTTGGCTGACCACGCCAAGTTTGACGCCGGCCGCCCGCGCGGCCCCGATCATGGAGTCGCAATCGTCGAGCTTGGCCGCCAGCGGCTTCTCCACGAGCACATGCGCGCCGGCGGAGGCCGCTTCGATCACCGGAGCCGCATGGACCGGGTGCGGGGTGCAGACCACCACCACGTCAAGCCGCTCGCGTTCCACCATCTCTTTCGTGCTTGCGTAGGGCCTTGCGTTAAAGCGGCGGCCGAACTCTTCCGCCCGCCCTGGGTCATTGTCGCAGACCGCGCGGAACTCCGATTCGGCGAGCGTTCGCAGCGCGGCTGCATGGATCGCGCCCACCTTGCCGCAGCCGGTCATGCCCGTTCGGAGCCGGTCAGCCATGGAAGTACTTTCCGCACATCCGGCGCAGAAAGGCGAGAGACTCCGCCATCTCTTCCATGCCGTTCATGCCGTCTTCGATGCTGATCCAGCCTTGATAGCCGTGTGCGGCAAGAATCGAGAAGATCGCGTCGTAGTCGTTCAGGCCGCGCCCGGTCACGCCATGGCGCAGGTTGGGGGAGTAGCCGGGCGTGCCGTCGTTTTGCTTGAGCTGATCGAGCGTTGCGCCCTCGGCCAGATACCGGTCGCTGGCATGCATGCTGACGACGCGACCGGCCACTTTCCGTAACAGTTCCACCGGATCGTCGCCCGCCACGATGGCGTTGGAGGGATCGTACTGCACTCCGAAATGCTCCCGCTCCGGGATCATCTCGAGGAGCTGAAGGAAGACGTCCATCTTCTGCGCGAATTCGGGATAGCGCCAGAAACCGTCCTTGTAATGGTTCTCGATGCCGAGCACGATTCCATACTCGCGCGCAGCCGGAAGGCAGAGCCCGATGCACTCCGCCGCCCACTCCAGGCCCTGTTGGCGGCTCACCTCCGGATAGCGCTGCCCGCTCAGGACCCGGCACACCGTTCCTTTGCCCCCAAGGAGCTTGGAAACCTGGATCATCCGGATTTCGTGATCCACCGCCCTGGCCCGCGCATCGGCGTCCCGATTCGTGAAATCCGGCGAGCAGCAGAGCATGGGCATCGCGAATCCCGCTTCTTCGATCGCCGCGCCCACGCTTTCCAGATAGCCGCGTTCCAGGCTCGTGAAGAAGCCCTCGTACATTTCAAGTCCGTCGGCGTCCAAACCGCGGGCCATTTCGATCCACTCGAAGACGCTCATCGTGCGGCTGCCGGCGATCCGGTCCAGGTAGCACTTGGGGAAAGCCGAGAGCTTGGGCATGTGAAGAGGATGTTACTCCTGAAGGGCGCTGTGAGCAAAGGAGGCGGCATGCTATTCTGGCCAGGTTTCGCCGCGAGGGCGAAGCGCCCGGATACGAATTCCACTGGGAGGAATCGCTCATGTACATGCTCAATCTAAAATTCGACGCCAACCGCACGGATGGCATCTTCGAGGACGACGTCCAAGGCGCGGCGCCGCTGGCCACGTCCAAAGAGTGGCTGAGCGCCGCGGATCCCAATCCATGGCCCTCGGTCTTCAATCCATCCAACTACACGTGGACGGACGACGGGCCGGACAACTCGCTGACGCTGAGCAGCCGGCAGAACCCGGGGCAGATCCTGATTCGTGTCTACGGCGTGAACCTGCCGGCGGGCAACACGACGATCCGGCTTTCAGTGGTCTTCGGCCGGCTGCGGAGAAACAGCAGCGTCGCCAGCCCGTTCACCCTGAGCCAGACGCCCGGCGGGGCGGCCTGCACGGTATTCGACTCCAACTTTGACGGGCCGTCGCCCGACGGCTCCTGGTGCTGGAAGCTGGGCCCGGTGGTCAACTTTCCAACGACCCCGAATGGGGCGAACAAGTACGAATTTGTGGTCGGGATCACCGTCGTCCTGGGCAACGGTCAGTGGAGAACCTTCGGCCATGACCCGGAGATGGACGTAGAATTCTGAGAGCCCGGCTACCCGAGGCGGAGAACCTGCTCCGCTTCGGGCGCCGCCTGAGCGTCCTTGAACGCCAAATTGATCAAGGGAGGGGCCAGCAGTGTGGTGGCCGTCGCCATCAGCACCACGGCCGAATAGGCCGGCGTGCTCAGCGCCCCGAGACTCAAACCCATCTGCGCGACGATCATGCCCACCTCGCCGCGAGGGACCATGCCGATTCCGATCTGAATGGCCGCAGTCCTTCCCATGGGCAGGGCGGCTATCCCGCAGCCGGCGATCTTGGACGCCACCGCGATGGCGATGAGCGCCAGCGTGGCCGCCATGAGCCGGATGTCGGAGATCTGCCGCAAGTCGACCTTGAGTCCGATGGCGACCAGGAAGAACGGAACCATGAGTTCCGTCGTTCCGTGGCACACGTCCCTGATCCGGCGGCTGGCGCTTTCCGCGAAGAGAGAGCCCGCGAGAAACGCGCCGACAATGGCGGCGACGCCGGCGAACTCGGCCAGCACAGCCAGCGCGAAGAGAACGACCATCGCCAGCGCCAGTTCGCTTTCGCCGGCGCGCAAAGTCCGGATCAGCTTCGGCGCGAGCCGCTTCATCGCGGGAGCTCCAAGGAACAGGGCTGCCAGAACGAAGCCTACCGAAAGGCCGCCGGTGAGGGCCAGCTTGCCCCATTGAATGCCCGTTGACGCGCCGCTTCCTACAACGGCGAGCACGAGGAGTCCGAGGATGTCGTCCACGACCGCCGCTGCGAGAATGATCTGGCTGGTTTTCCTGTTCAGCAGGCCCTTGACCGCGAGGACCTGCGCCGTAATTCCCACGCTGGTCGCCACGAGCGCCGCTCCGATGAAGATGGCCTCGGATGAAGGACTGCCCGCGGCGGAAGCCGCCCCCCATCCGCAAAGGAAGGGGACCACCACGCCGGAAACGGCCACCAGCGTCGCCGTGCCGCCGAGCCGGATCAGATCCGACGGTCTCATCTCCATCCCCACGCGAAAGAGCAGGAACAGGACGCCCATCTCGGCCATCGCGTGGAGCGTCGCGTCCGGCTTCACCAGATTGAGCAGGCTTGGACCCAGCAGAACGCCCGCCAGGATCTCGCCGGCGATGCCCGGCTGGCCCATCCACTCAAAGGCTTCCGCGAGAAGCTTGGCGGCGCCAAAGACAAGGAACAGAGTCACCGGGACCGGCATGGTCCCCGCTTCGGGACCGCCGGCGAGCCAGAGAGCGGGCATGACGTGGTTCAGCATTGGGATCGAATCGGATGAACCGCTCACTCGACGCCGCGGGAGTCGAACAGAAGTCTCCTGAACAGTAATTGTCGAAGATTCGGATCGGCCTCCGCTGCCGTGCGAGGATTCGTGTTTTCATGGATGGCCGCTTCCAGCCGGGTCATCACCTCCGCCATCGAACGCTCCGCTTCCGTGCGATAGCGCTTTCCCCAAAGGCCGAACCCCCGAGGTTCCGAGATGAGAGCCGACCCTTCGTCGGACTCCAGTTGCATCCAGAGCCTGGACTCGGTGGTGGAGTCGATTCGAGCCAGGCGCAGCAGAACTCCGTTATGCCGCGCCTGGTAACCGCTGAAATCCTCCTCCGAACACCGCCGCCAACGCAGACGGCCCCGTCGCGTCTCCTGGAGGAGGTAGGAGACGAGGTACTCTTCGCTGATTGCCATGAGGACCCCGGGCGGACGAATCTCGGCCGGCCGTCAGGCTTCGGCCTCCGCGGCTCGGGAAGCTGCGCGGTAAGCCGCCGCCGCCGCGGGGTCGCTGGCCATCGCCGCGGCGGTGGCCGCCGCGAAGTCCGGATACGCCTCCGCGCCATGCTCGGTGATATCCAGTCCTTCCAGTTCTTCCTCCTTGCTCACCCGCAGCCCGATGGTCAAGGCCATTGCCTTAAACATCAGCCAGGCCAGGGGGAAGGTCCAGAGGAAGGCCACGCCGACGCCGATCAACTGGGTGGTGAGCTGAGACATCAGGTCGTATTCCTTGCCCAGAAACAGGTTTTCGTGGAAGATCGCCGCGCCGATGGTGCCGAAGGCGCCGCATACCCCGTGCACCGAGATCGCGCCCACGGGATCGTCGATTTTGATTTTGTCGAAAAACAGAACCGCGAACACCACCACGATGCCGGCCAGGAAGCCGAGAATGACGCTGCCGAGCGGCGTGATGGTGGCGCAAGGCGCGGTGATCGCCACCAATCCGGCCAGCACCCCGTTGAAGGTCATGCCGATGTCCGGTTTGCCGAATTTGATCCAAGAGGTCATGAGGGCCCCAAGGCAGCCGGTGCAGCCGGCAAGCAGCGTATTCACGGCGATGCGCGCTTCCAGGCCGTTGGCCGCCGTCGTGGAACCGGGGTTGAATCCGAACCAGCCGATGAACAGGATGAACACGCCCAGCGCGGCCATCGTGAGGCTGTGGCCGGGGATCGGCCTCACTCGTCCGTCAGGCAGGAATTTCCCGATTCGGGGGCCGACGACTATGGCTCCGGCCAGCGCCGCCCATCCTCCCACCGAGTGGACCACCGACGAGCCGGCGAAATCGATGAAACCCCTGCTGGCGAGCCAGGCGCCCGTCTTGGCGTTGTCGCTCACAAATAGGTTCCCCCAGGCCCAATGGCCGTACACCGGGTAGATGAACAACGAGATCAGGAAGCTGTAGACCAGATACGAAGAGAACTTCGTCCGCTCGGCCATCGCGCCGCTCACGATCGTGGCCGCCGTCGCGGCGAAGACCATCTGGAAGAACCAGAACGTGTAGCCCCATTGACCATCCAATGTCGAGTTGTCGAAACTCGCGAAGAAATTCGAGATCCCGACGAAGCCGTTACTGACGCCAAACATGATTCCGAATCCCGCTACCCAGTAGGCGACGCCGCCCAGACTGAAGTCCAGCAGGTTCTTCATCATAATATTGCCGGCGTTCTTGGCGCGGGTGAAACCGCTTTCCACCATGGCGAATCCCGCCTGCATGAAGAACACCAGAGAGCCCGCGACAAGCGTCCAGATGATGTCCGTTTGTTTCTGCAGAGTTGCGATCGACTGCTGCAACTCGGCGTTAGTTGGGGGGGCGGGGGCTTCGGCGCAAATGGCCATAGTGGCCAGCGCCGTTGCAAGCAAGGGCAAACGCATGAAATTCAACGTCCGCATCACCGGATTCCTCTCTTTCCTGCTGTAACTGACAAGCGTGGGGCCACCTTCGCGGGTGAGGTTGAGATTCCAGGGCAGGACTGAGCCCTTGGATGGACGGTTCATCAGAAGTTTACTCCGCATGTCGCGCGGACGGCCAATTCAAAATTTCGATAAGGGAGACAAGGCGCGAGCGCCCGCCTTTGCTATCCTGTGAAGGACAATGAGCATCAAGGCGTTGCAGGCGGGCATTCTTGCGTTTGCCGCCAGTGTCACACTCGCCTGGCCTGCTCATTTTCAGCCCGACACGCGGATCGCCCACCCCCTGGCCGCGGCAGGCGAAACGGGCGGGGCCTCGGCCCAGGCGCCGGTTTCTCACCAGACGGTTCTGCAGCAGGAGTTCGCTTCCGCTCACCTCCGTCCGCAGCTTCGCGTTTCCGCCGCCCTCGCCGGCGGCGGCGCGCCGTCCGTGCTCTTTGGGGTGCGAGGCTCCATCCCTCATGATGAAGCCGACGCCGCGCAGTCGGGTCTTCGGTTGGCATCCCCGGGGCGCGCGCCTCCGGCCGAACACTCCTGATCCTGCCGGCAATGATGCGCGAGTTCCTCTGCGCGTGGTGAAGGGAACCGCTTGCGCGGCGGCGTGAAAGCCGCGTGTTGGATTGTATTCCCGGAGAATTTGAATGCCCAAAAGTTTGCGTTGGAAGTGGATCGTCATTGTCGCCCTCGTGGCGGCCTGTATTCTCGGCGTCACCGGACTGCCGAAGTCAAAGGATGAGCTTGCCGCCAATTGGAAGAACAACATCCGTCTCGGCCTGGATTTGAAAGGTGGAAGCCACATCGTCCTGCAGATTCAGATTCAGGACGCCTTCAAGGCGGAAGCCGATCTCCTGATGGACCGCCTGAAAGAACAACTCAGCAAGGAAGGCATCGCCTTCAACTCCATGGACCGGAACGATCCGGCCTCGATCGAAACCGCCGGGACCGTTCAGGTGAATGTGAAGGGGGTCCCGACGGGAAAAATGGCGGACTTCCGGCGCGTGGTGAACGACATGGCGGGTCAGGAGTGGATTCTGACGCCGGAGAACGCCACCGACTACAAACTGAACATCCGCCGCGAAGCCGCGATCAAGCTGCGTGACGACACGATGCTCCAGACGATGGCCACTCTCGAAAAGAAGGTCAACGGCCTGGGCGTCGCCGAAGCCAGCGTGCAGGCGCGCGGCGGCACCGAGGGCGAAGCCGAAGTCGTTGTTCAATTGCCTGGCGTGGACGACCCCGCGCGCGTCAAGTCGATTCTGCAGACCTCGGCTCTTCTCGAGCTGTGTGAAGTCCGAGGCGGGCCGTATTCTTCGCGAGAGGACGCGATGAGCCGCAATAATGGCGTGCTGCCGCTGAACACCCGGCTGGTGCGTGAATCGCTGCGTTCCACCGGCGCGGGCCAGGAGGCCTGGTGGCTGTTGGGCCGGACGCCGGTCGTGACCGGAAGAGATCTGCGCAACGCTCAACCCTCCCAGAACGCCACCAACGGTACCTGGGAGACCAGCTTCGTTCTGACGCAAGATGCGGCCAGCCGGTTCTCGCGCTTCACTGGAGCCCACATTGGGGACCGGCTCGCGATCGTTCTCGACAATGTCGTGCTCAGCGCCCCGACCATCCAGGCCCAGATCAGCGACAACGGCGTCATCACCAATATGGGCACCCAGCAGGACGCCGCCGACCTCGCCCTGAACCTGCGCGCGGGCGCCCTGCCCGCCGGCGTCAAGCTGATCGAAGAAAGGACCGTCGGGCCATCGCTCGGCGCAGACTCGATCCGCCGCGGCGTCACTGCCGGCCTGGTCGGACTGCTGCTCGTGATCGCCTCCATGGCCGGTTACTACCGCGGCGCCGGCTGGAACGCCGTGCTCGCCCTGCTGCTGAACACCATCATGACGGTGGCCGCCCTCAGCTACATCGATGCGACATGGACGCTGCCCGGCATCGCCGGGTTGGTCCTCTCCATCGGCATGGCGGTCGACTCCAACGTTCTCATCTTTGAACGAATCAAGGAGGAGCTTCGCGCCGGCAAAGCGGTGCCAGCCGCCATCTCCGCCGGATTCGACCGCGCTCTCGTCACCATCATCGATACGCACGTCACCACCGTGGTCGCCAGCGCCTTCCTGTTTATTTTCGGTACGGGTCCGGTGCGCGGATTCGCCGTCACCCTGGTCATCGGACTGCTGGCGAACCTCTTCACGGCGGTGTTCGTCTCCCGCGCCATCTTCGATGTGACGCTGTGGCGCAACCCGCGTCTTTCCAAGCTCAGCATTGGCAAGGAATTGTTCCAGCAGACCTCGATCGACTTTCTTTCAAAGCGCACAGTGACGCTCGGGCTCTCGGTGTTGGCGATCGTCATCAGCATCGCCAGCCTGGTGATGAAGGGCGGACCCAAGTACGGCCTCGACTTCCGGGGCGGCACGCAGGGAAGAGTCGACGTAGAGCACCCGCGAGGCCAGGCGCTCGAAGAGCTGCGCCTCTTCGCTGGAGATCCCGAGGTGGCGCAGGGTCATCTGGGCATGGGTGTGGGCGAGAGCGAAGGCCCGGGCGGGCGCTCCCGGGTCGTGATATTTCTGGGCGAGGGCGAGCGCGGACTCCCGGTCGGCCGCCACC
>CAYWST010000100.1:0-15722 GCA_964461075.1 uncultured Solibacteraceae bacterium
GAGGGTGGTCTGGTGGACCTGGTGGGAGTCGAACCCACGACCTCTTCCATGCCATGGAAGCGCGCTCCCAACTGCGCCACAGGCCCACGTCAATGACTCCTACAATGTACCAACTTCACGGCGCGGAGGTCAAAGTGGCAGCGTCAACTTCGCTTGGCAGCCCCGCACGCCCTCACGGTTCACAAGAGCCAGCGAGCCGCCGTGGGCTTCGGCGATTTGACGCGAAAGCACCAACCCGATGCCCGAACCGCCAGGCTTGGTCGTGAAGAACGGGACGAACAGGTTCGAGGTGTTTGAAAGGCCCAGTCCTTCGTCCAGAACCACCAGGGACACAGAGCGGCCATCCTCGGTCCATGCCACACTGACCCCGCCCTGTGTTTCCAGCGAGGCGTCCACCGCGTTCCGGAGCAGGTTGATCAGCAACTGCTCCAACTGGTCGGCGTCGGCCCGCACGGCCACGCGCGGTCCGGCCAGGACCTTCACCGGCAGCCTGGTTTCGAGCCCCGCCACGCGCGTCACGAGTTCGCCCAAGTCGACATGGGCGAGCCTCGGCCGCGGCAGCCTGGCGAGCCGCGAATACGCGCCGATGAAGCGGCTCAGGGACTCCGAGCGTGATGCGATGACCGTCAGCCCTTCGCGCATATCTTCTTCCCAGTCGTCCGCTCTTGGCTGCCGGCTGAGGATCTGCGTCAGGCTGCCGGCGATCGACTTGATCGGCGTCAGCGAATTGTTCAGCTCATGGCCCAGCACGCGGACGAGCCGCTGCCACGCCTGCAACTCCTCCTCGCGGAGCGCGCGGGTGAGATCGGTGAGCACCAGGAGCGTCTGCGGGAGTCCGCTCTCGCGGAAACTTGAACGCCGCACGCCCCAGCGGCCGGCCCCGCCGGCGAACGAGCGGGTCAAGGGCTCTTCCGAGTCGCGGTGCAGGAGGTCGGCCAGGCCCAACTCCTCCGCGCTCCGGCCGAGCAGGTGGACGCCGGCGCGGTCCAGAAGCCGCTCGCCGGCCCGGTTCACGAAACGCAGCTTTTCTTCGGCGTCGAAGGTGAACACCGCGACATCGATCTCCTCCATCACCTTACTCAGGAGCGCGCTCGCCTCCTCGGCGCCGAGGCGCTGATCGCGCAGCGTCGCGCCGATGGCGTTCACCTGGATCATCACCTCGCCGAGCGCGTCGTCCTCGCGGGCGCCGCGTCCGCGGATCGAGTAGTCGCCTTCGCGCATCGCCTCCAGCAGGTTCGCCAGGGTTCGCAGCGGATTCACCACACGCTCGCGGGCCGAGAATGCGAATACGAGCCACGTGGCGAGGATCACCACCGACATCGTCCACCGCACCTTCTCCGAAAAGTCCCCGGTCCAAAGCACTGCCATCGAAAAAACCACCGCGCAGAGGCCGGAAGCAAGCGCCAGCGTCAGCACGCGATTCTCGTGCACCCCGAACCAGTTCGAAAGGGCGCGCCGCGTCAATGGCATCCTGCTCCGCTCAAATGGAATAGCGCTGGATGCGCCGGTAGAGCGCGCTTCGGCTCAAGCCCAGCGCCGACGCCGCATGGCTGACGTTGCCGCCGTGGCGCGAAAGAGCCTTCCTGATGAGAAACGCCTCCACCTCCTCCAGGCTCATCTCTTCCAGCCGCGACGGCCCCTCGCGCGCCGGCCGCAGCGCCAGGTCGGCCGCGCGAATGAGGTGATCCTGCGACATGAGCACGGCGCGTTCAAGCACGTGGTTCAGCTCGCGGACGTTGCCCTGCCAGTGATGCTCGGTGAGCAGTTGCATCGCCGGCGGATCGAAGCCGCTGACAGGCTTCCGGTAGCGCCGCGCCATCTGCGCCAGATGATGCGCCGCCAGCAGCGGGATGTCTTCCTTGCGGTCCCGCAGCGGCGGCAGGTGGATCTCGATGGTGTTCAAGCGGAACAGCAGATCCTGGCGGAACCGGCCTTCGGCCACCTCGCGATGCGGATCCGCGTTGGTCGCCGAAATCACCCTCACGTTCACCTGCTTGGTCTTCGACGATCCCACGCGCTCCATCTCGCCGGTCTCGAGCACGCGGAGCAGCTTCGCCTGCAGATTGAACGGCAGGTTGGCGATCTCGTCGAGAAACAGCGTTCCGCCATCGGCCAGTTCGAACCGGCCGACGCGGTCCATTTTGGCGTCCGTAAACGCGCCCTTGACGTGCCCGAACAGTTCGCTCTCGAAGACGCCTTCCGCCAGCCCGCCCATGTTGACGGTCACCATGGGCTGCTGCGCGCGGTCGCTGATGGCATGGAGCGTGCGCGCCACCACCTCCTTGCCCGTGCCCGGCTCACCCGTGATGAGCACGTTGGCGCTTGACGGCCCGACCCGCGCGATCAGCTCGAGCACAGGCTTCATCGCCTTCGATTCGGCGATCATCACAGGCCGTCCCTCGGCCTGAAGCAGCCGGTTCTCCGCCTCGAGCCTCGCGCCGCGCCGCAGCGCCGCCGAAAGCTCCAGTTGCGTCTTCACGATCGCCAGCAAGCGCGCGTTATCCCAAGGCTTCTGGATGAAATCCTTCGCGCCCCGCCGCATGGCCTCCACCGCCACCTCGACGCTGCCCCACGCGGTCATCACCACCACCGGAAGCATCGCGTCCGCCTGCTGCACTTTCGTCAACAGATCGAATCCTTCCTGACCCGAAGTCGTGTCCCGCGTGTAGTTCAGATCCATCAGCAGCAGATCGTACTCGCGCTGTTCGAGCGCCGAGAGCGCGGCCTGCGGCGAAGTCGCCGCGTCGATCTGAAAGCCTTCGGCCTTGAGCAGCAGCCGCAGCGCGGCAAGCACGTCCTCCTGATCGTCGGCGATCAGCAGGCGTGGAAGTATCCTGGTGTTGGCTGACATTGGGTTCAAGCCTGAGCCCTTTCATTATTGCCGGGATGGCCGCGCCCCGGCGTCCCGCGATCACGCCGCGTTGGCGCCCTGCTCGATCCAGCCGTCCGCGATCTGGATCACGCGGTGAGCGTAGGCCGCGTTGGTCTCCGAGTGGGTCACCATGACAATGGTGGTCCCCTCTTCGTTGAGCTTCTTGAACAACTCCATGATCTCCGCCCCCTGGCTGGAATGCAGATTCCCCGTGGGCTCGTCGGCCAGGATGATCTTCGGATGGGCGATGATCGCGCGGGCGACCGCGACCAGTTGCTGCTGCCCGCCGGAGAGCTGGTTCGGATAGAGGTCTTTCTTCCCGACGATGCGGAAGCGGTCCAGGATGTCGGCCACCCTCGCCTGCCTCTCGCTCTTCCTGATGTCGCGGTAGCTCAGCGGCACGTCCAGGTTCTCGGCCACCGTCAGATCGTCCAGCAGGTGATAGCTCTGAAAGACGAAGCCGAAGTACCTCTTGTACAGCTCCATCCGCTGTTTTCTGTCCAGCTCGTGGATGGCGTGGCCGAGCAGGTGGTACTCGCCGGTCCAGGCAGTATCGTGCATGCCGATCACATGAAGCAGCGTCGACTTGCCGGCGCCGGAAGGGCCCATGATGGCGATGAATTCGCCCTCGCGAATCTCCACGTTGACGCGCCGGAGGACGTAGAAGCGGTCGGGCCCTTGCTGGTAGAACTTCTCGAGGTTTCGGAGGGAAATCATGGTGGGCTTTTTAACAGGTTACTCTTCACGAAGCGCGGTCATCGGACAGGTGGCGGATGCTTTACGAGCCGGAAGCAGGCAGGCGAGGGTCAGCGCAACCGCCAGAGACAAGGCGAGCAAAGCATAAACCGCCGGGTCGCTTGTAGAAACGCCGAAAAGAACCTGCCCCAGCAGCCGCGCCATTGCGGCCGCTCCAATGAGTCCCAGAATCATCCCCGTGGCCGCCAGAACGGACCCACGGCGGAGAATCATGAGCCATACTTCCCGTCCGGTGGCGCCAAGCGCCATTCTGATTCCGATCTCTCTCCTCCGCTCGCCTACCAGATAGGCCATCAGGCTATACACGCCGAGCACGGAGAGAAGCAGCGCCACACCGCCGAGAATGCTCAGTATCCAGGAGAGATAGGCGAAACCCATCATCGAGTTCCTGATGACACGCCGGTAGGATTGAAGCTCACCGGCCGGTTGGACCGGATCCAGCCGCCTCACGGCCGCGCGCACGGCAGCCGAGAATCTCTCCGGATTCTCGCCGGCGTTGACGGCGAAGTATGCCGATCGCGGCGGGGCCTGCAGGTACGGCCGGTAGATGACCGGCCGCGGACGCCTCTCGATGTTGTCATGCCGCGAATCCGCCACCACCCCGACAATCGCCGCCCATTCGCCGTCCACCAGCCGGATCCTCTTCCCGAGAGCCTCTTCTCCGCGAAGATAGCGCTCGACAAACTGTTTGCTGACGATCGCAACAGGTTGCGCACCTTCGGCGTCAGATTCCGTGAACAGGCGTCCCTTGAGAAGTGGAATCCCCAGCGTCGAAAACGTCCGTGCGCTCGCGGTCTGCCACTGCGCCGAGTTTTGCGGACCCGCCGGCGCCGGTTTGCCTTCGATCAGGAATAGACGATTGCTGCTCGAACCCGAGTACGGGAGATCCCCGATCAAAGCCACCGAATCCAGGAAGGCGGTCGATTCGATCTCCCTCAGCAGCGATTGGTGGAACGTACGCAGCTTCTCCGGCGTCTCGTAGCGGGTCGCGGGCAACGAAATGGTCCAGGTCAGCAGGTGATCAGGATTGCTCGTCAGCGGCAGCTCGGAGAGATTCCTGAAACCCTTCACCATGAGCGCAGCGCCCGTCATCAGCACAAGCGCGAGCGCGGTCTCGGAAACAACCAGCGTGGAGCGCATCGTCTGCCGCCATCGCCCGCCGGTCGAGCCGCGCGAGGCGTCGGCCAATCCCGTCGCAACCGGACGCCGCGAAAGCCACCATGCCGGGCTCAACCCGGCGATCACGCCAGAAATGAGCGCCGTCAAAGCGGTCGCCGCCAGCACCTCCAGGTTCAGGCCCATCTTCCGCCACCCCGGCAGGAATCTTTCAACCTCCGCCGGCATCGACGTTTTCAGCAGATCCAGCAGCCAAACCGAAAGCGGCAAGCCGAGGAGGGCGCCCACGCCGGCCAGCATCACGCTCTCCACGAGTATCTGCCGCAGGATTCTGAACCGATCCGCGCCCATGGCCCCGCGAATCGCAACCTCTCTCACCCTGCCGATGACGCGCGCCAGTTGCAGGTTCGCCACGTTGGCGCAGGCGATCAATAGCAGAAAGAGAACCGCGCCCATCGTGAGTCTTGTGTAAGCGGCCGTGAGGTCGCCTGAAATTCTCTCGCGGGCGAAGTCCACCCGGGCGCCGATTCCGCGGTGCGATTCCGGGTACTTCTTTGCGATCCGCGCGGCGATCGCGTCGAGTTCGGAAGCGGCCTGCTCCCTTGTGACGCCAGGCTTCAGCCGGCCAAAGCACTGGAGGAAGAAGTTGCCCGAAACGGCCCACTGCGCGCTGTCCCATGCGAGCGGAGTCCAGTATTCAGCGGCCTGTGGGAAGCGGAACCCCTTCGGCATGACGCCGACGACGGAGTAGGCATCTCCGTCCAGCATGACCTGCCTTCGCAGCACGTCCGGGTCGGCGCCGAACTGTTTGCGCCACAGGACGTCCGACAGCAGGACACTGCGGTCTTTGCCCGGCGTGAACTCCTCGGGCAGGAAAACACGGCCGAGGGCAGGGACCACCCGCACGGTCGCAAAGAACTCGCTGGAGACGGCGTAGCCGAGCGCTTGTACGGGATCGGACGCGCCAGTGAGGTTTCGATGCCGCCGCGCGGCGACGGCCAGCCCTTCCACTGTCTGCGCGCTCTCACGGAAATCGACAAAGTCGCTCGGCGCGATGGAGCGGAAGCTGCGTTCCACCTGCGGGTCGCGGCCGGCGATCTGAACGAGCCGGTCGAGTTCGGGAATATCCAGAGGGCGGTACAGGAGCGCGTCGGCGAAGCTGAATGTCGTCGTCGCAAAGCTGATGCCCAGCGCCAGAGCCGAGACGGCCGCCAGGCTGAATCCGGGATGCCGCCTGAACTGTCTGAGTCCGAAAACAACATCGTCTTTCAGCCCCGCGAAGAGGCTTCCGATGCCCATCATAAATCCCCCTGGGCGAATACTTCCTGTTATTCGGCGTCCGCTTCGCAGGCGATGCCGCGAAGCCGCCGCGGCCGGGTGGAGAGCTTTTCAAACCGGTCCTCGAAGCGCTTCATGCGGTCGCTCAGGCGGTCCCACACACGCTCGCCTCTTCGTTCCATACTCGAAGTCCAGTCGAGGATCTCGTCGAAACCGGCAATGGCGTCGGGGTTATTGCCCCAATCGATGTCGCCGTATGAAACAGGGCGCAGGCGGATGGCATCCGCCGCGCGAGCGGTGCGGCCCGCCGATGCCGCCGGCGCGAGCGCAGCCAGCGACAGCACAGCACCGCCACTACATCGGGTTCAATCCGCAACCATCTCATGACGCCGCTCCAACGCTCTCCTCCACGATGCGCCCGTCGAACAAACGCACCGTGCGTTCGGCCAGACTTGCGTAACGCGGGTCGTGCGTCACCATGCAGATGGTCGCGCCGCCGCGATGCAGCTCGCTCAACAGCTCCATCACGCTCTCGCCGTTGGCCGAATCCAGGTTGCCCGTCGGCTCGTCCGCCAGCAGGATCGAGGGGCTGCCAACCAGCGCGCGCGCGACGGCGACACGCTGCTGCTGGCCCCCGCTAAGTTGGGACGGGTAGTGCTTCACCCGGTGCGACATGCCGACACGCTCCAGCGCCTCGTGCACGCGCTTCTTCCTTTCCCCGCCGCTCATGCCGCGGTAAGTCAACGGCAGTTCCACGTTCTCGTAGACCGTCAGGTCGCCGATGAGGTTGAACGCCTGGAAGATGAAGCCGATCTCGCGGTTTCGGATCCGGGCTCGCTCGCTGAGCTTCAGGTTGTGGACGGGCTGGTTATTCAGCGTGTACACGCCGTCGCTCGGCGAATCCAGCAGCCCCAGGATCGCCAGCAGCGTCGACTTGCCGCACCCGGAGGGTCCGGCGATGGCGATGTACTCGCCCTTCCGGATTTCCAGGTGAATCCCCGACAAGGCGTGGGTTTCCACATCCTCAGTCACAAAGACCTTTTTCACCCCGTCGAGTTTGATCAGAGCCTGTTCACTCACCGCCTCGCTCCTTTCCGTCTAGTTCAGCCTCAACCGGTCCTGTCCGTCCCATGCGGACATATCCGAAAGAATCACCTTGTCCCCAACCTTCAACCCATCCAGGATCTCCACGGTCTGAACGGAGACGCGGCCGATACGAATCTGCACGCGCGACGCTTCCTTTTCGTCCGGGGAGAGCTTGAAGAGAGAAATCATGCTATTCGGCTGCCCGAATACAGGCCGCTGAACATAGAGGACGTCCGAAAGCCGCTCAAGTTCGATCGTTCCGTCAACACTCAGGTCGGGCCGTGCGCCAGAGGGCAGCGCTCCCTCCAGACGAATGTCGACCGTCACGTTCCCGCTCACCGCCGCGGGATCGATGCGCGATACGCGCCCGGGAATGATTCCGTTGTGCGTATCCACCTGAGCCGCTTGTCCGATCATCACATCCTTCGCCTGCGTCTCCGGAATCTTGATCTCCGCCTTCAAGCGCTCCGGTTGGGCCACCTTCGCCAGATTCGTGCCCGGCGTCACGCGCTGGCCCACTTCCACGGACATCTGCTGCAGAACGCCTTCCGCCCCCGCGCGAATCTTCAGATTCTCAACCTGCTGCTTCTTCAGCTCGTACTGGGCCCGCAGCTTCTCGATCTGAACCTGCTGCGCCGCGATTTGGGCTTCCGCCGAGGCGGCGCTGATTTCCAGCCGTTTTTTGTCAATTTCAAATCTCTTTGCCAATTCCTCGCTGGAGGCGCGCGAGAGTTTGACGTTCAGATCAGGCGTTAGCCCTTCCTTGGCCAACGCCTCGTCGCGCTCCCACTTCAGCCTGGCCTGGACGAACTCGCTTTCCACCCTCGCCACGGCGGCGCGAAGGTCCAACTTCGCCGTTTCCAGCCTGACGCGCAGGTCTTTCAAATTCGCCTCTGCCGCCTTCACCTGCCACTTCAGGTCCTCGGCCGCCAATTCCAGTTCCGGGTTGGAAAGGACCAGCAGCACTGTTTCGCGGCGCACTTGAGCTCCCGGTCTCAGGATGATCTTGTCCACCCGCCCGTCGTTCACGGCCTGGATGAATAGAATCTCTTCCGGGACCAGCGTGCCGAGACCGCGGACCTGCCTCAGCATGGGGCCGCGCTTCACCGAATCCGTCCACAGCGTCGACTTTTCAACGGAAGGCGCGGCCGGCTTCAGACGCGAGAGCCCATATGTCACCAGCGGGATCGAAACCGCGGCCAGAGCGATCCAGATCGACCTGCTGATCAGCTTCTGCCGTCTCACTCCCTGTCTCGGAACGTCCATGGGTCTCAGTGTACCTTCGCGGAGACCAGAGCAATTGCATTGCCAGAGGCTGGATTCATTCGGGCTTGATCTGAGGGGGCCGGTTGCGAGGTTTCGGATCACGGGTGTCCGTTTTTGGGACCGGCTTGCGCGGTTTCGAGTGGAAGTCAAAATAGGGTCTGGGCGTTGGACCGGCCTGCGTTGGTCAGAACTTCGGGGTGGCGCATGATGTGCTCCACCTCACTCGCCGTCATCGCTCCGCCGAAGAGGAATCCTTGGATCAAATCGCATCGCGCCGCGCGGACCAGTTCCAGTTCGCTCTCCGTCTCCACGCCCTCGGCCACCACCTGCAACCCCCGGTGGTGAGCCAGAATCGTGATCGTGTGGACAACCGGCAGGCTCCCGGCCGGTTTTGTGATCTGCCCGATAAACGTCCGGTCCACCTTCACCGCGTCGAGGGGGAGGCGGTGCATATAGCTGAGAGGAGAATAGCCGACGCCGAAATCGTCGATTGCGATTCTCACGCCGATCAACCGCAAGCGCGCCATCCGCTCGGCCGACTCATCGATATCTCGCAGGATTGTGCTTTCGGTCACTTCGAGTTCGATGTCCCCGCCGGACACACCGGTCTGCTTGAGCGTGCGTTCGACCATGGAAACGAAGTCGGGGCTCGCAAACTGCAATGGCGAGACATTGACCGCCATGCGCGGCGGATTCCAACCGCCCCGCCGCCACTCAGTCAACTGGCGGCAGGCCTTTTCGAGCACCCAAGCCCCGATGGGCACAATCGCTCCGGTTTCCTCCGCGAGGCGGATGAACGTTTCCGTCTCCACATGCCCGATCGACGGCGGATCCCAACTCAGCAACGCCTCCAGTCCTTTCAGCCAGCCGTCCCGATCCACCTGCGGCTGATAGCGGAGCGTCAGCTCATCTTTCTTGAGGGCCTGGCGAAGCGCCGATTCCAACTGGTAACGCTGCTCCGGACGCAATCCCATCGGAGCGTTCGCCCGGTCGAACGTGTTGCCTCCGCGCTGCTTGGCGCGGACCATCGCCGTGTAGGCCGCGCGAAGGATCTGCCTGGCGTTCGCTCCGTCGCCCGGATGCAGAGCGACTCCTATGCTCGCAGTCAGGAACACTTCGCGCTTCTTCACCGTCAGCGGCTCGCTCACTTTTTGCAGCATGCGGATGGTGGACGTCGCGGCCGCCTCCTCCGTCCCGACGCCTGGGATCATCAGAGCGAATTCATCCCCGCCCAGCCGGGCCACAATCGATTTCTCCGAGAGTCCGGAGGTCAGGCGTTCTGCGAGAGTTCTCAACGCGATGTCACCGGCCTGGTAGCCCAGCAGTTCGTTCAGATGACGGAAGCGGTCCAGGCCGAGAACGAAGACGGCGGCGGTTTCGAGCCGGGACGACGGGTCGTCAATCGCCTGTTGAAGCCTGGACTCAAAAACTCCCCCCCGGGGGAGACCTGTGAGTAGATCGGAATCGGGAACCTGCGGTGCAGGTGCGGCACCCGCCATCCTTATCATACATAAACGATTAACCGGCAAATCACAATCAGAATAGGCGATTTTCCGGCCTCAGAACGTCGCGTTTATTCCTAGTACTCACACGACCGGCCGTTGCCGGTGCCAGTCCGTGGCGCGCTGAAACTCCATCCCCATTCGCAGCAGGGTGTTCTCGGAGAAGGGGCGCCCAGTCAACATGACAGCGACAGGCAGTTTCGCCAGACCATCCGATCCAAACCCGCAAGGCAGGACCAGCGCCGGCAGTCCCGCAAGATTCCCGGCGCTGATGATGGCTCTTGTCCCGCGCCCCTGGGCGCTGCCGGCCACGCCAGACGGCCGGTCCAGAGGATCGCGCACCCGCGGCGCCAAGCTGTAGCGCGCAGGGGAAAGCACAACATCGACTTCAGCGAAAACACGCGCCATCGCCTCTTGAGCCAATCGGCGCACTCGCATCGCCTGCAGGTAGTCCCGGGCGGTCACTTCCAAGCCGGCCCGCAGCCCCGCCACCTGGCGCGCGTCGTTCAGCAAGTCGATCCTCCCATCCTCGATCAGGTCGGCGAAAATGGCGGCGCCTTCCGCCGCGATGATGGTGGAAATCACCGGACCGAAAGGGAGATCCGGAAGCTCGATTTCCTTCAGTCGCACACCGATCCTTCGATAGGCTTCAATCGCCTCACCCAGGGCGGCACGAACAGCTTGGTCCGCGTACTCTGAGAAATCAGCCTGAGAAAAGCCTACGGTCAGTTCCTTCGGGCTACGGGCGTACTGCGGGGCGAAGTGAAAGCTCTTCCTCGCGGAACCCGGATCCGCCGGGTCACCGCCGGCGATCGCATCGAGCACATGGCCGCAATCCTCGGCGCTCCTCGCCATCGGGCCAATTTTGTCTAAAGTCCAGCTCAGCGCCATGGCGCCTCGGCGGCTCACGAGTCCGTATGTCGGGCGAAGCCCGGTGATTCCGCAGAAGGCGCATGGAGTCACGATCGAGCCATTCGTCTCCGATCCAAGCGCAAACGGAACCAATCCGGCCGCCACGGCAGAACCCGGCCCGCTCGACGAGCCTCCGCTCCACCGTTCGCGATTCCAGGGATTGAGACCGGGCCCTGTCGCCGAGGCGGCGGCAAACCGGTAACCTCCTCCCCCGGCGAGCTGAACCATGCTGAGTTTGCCGGTGATGACCGCGCCCGCTTTGCCCAACTTGCGTACCGCTTCGGCGTCGTGGTCAAACACCTGGCCTGCGAACGGCCGCGCACCCCACTCCGTCGGCCTTCCCGCCACGCTCAGAAGGTCTTTGACGCCAAAGGGCACACCTTGGAGGACCCCGCGGGTCCGGCCGCGCTTGATCTCCTTGTCTACCTGTTGAGCCGCGCGCATCGCTTCTTCCCGAAGCGGCAACGCCAGCGCGTTATAACGGAGTCCGAGTTTCTCCAGCCGGTCGCAAAACGCTCTCGCCAACTCCGTTGCGGTGAACTCGCGCGCCCGAATCCGCCGGTTGAGTTCGACCGCGGTGGCGAAAAAGACCGAGTCGTCCATAGTGGCCATGCCGCCCTGGCTCGATTCTCTCAAGCCTCGAACCGGAACGCGGGCTCGACGTGCCGATCCACGCGCACTTTCCTCAACGCCTCCAGATTACGCCGGGCCTGTTGCCGCGCTTCTTCGAGGCCGCCGCCCTCTTCCAGCCGCGCCGGAAGCTGCGGCGCGCCCGCAGCGATTCCGCACGCGGCCAGAATCAGCCGCCGAGGCATCCCCGAACTCCCGGCGCCGCCGTTCTGTTTCAATGGACAGCCCCCTTTCCCGCGTCGTGCGTCAGCGCACACTGTTCGGATAACGCTTCGAAAGCGGCCCGCTCCATCACGGTCCGCGGCGCCGTCTCTCCGGTGAAGATCTCAAACTGCCTGGCGCCTTGCTCCAGGAACATCTCGATCCCCGGAATCGCCACCTTCCCCTGCTCGGCCGCCATGCGCAGCAGCACGGTTTCCTGCGGCGTGTACACGAGATCGAAGACGATATCGCCCGGGATCACGTCCTTGAAAAAGCAGGCGTCCGTGTGCGGCCACATCCCAAGCGGCGTTGCGTGGATCACTGCGTTGAAATGCTTCGCACACGCCTGCTCGACGGTGAGCGGCTCACCGTCCACCGCTTTTGCCAACGCCCTTACCCGGTCCGGATTCCGCCCCGTGATGGCGATCCTGGCTCCGCACCCTGCCAGCGTGAACGCCGCCGACCGGGCCGAGCCGCCGTTGCCCGCGATCAGAATGCTCGCTTTGGGAAGTTTCAGCCTCTTCTCCAGAGGAATACGCACGCCCTCGGCGTCCGTATTCGCGCCCCGCCATTTGCCGGCCTTTTTCCACACGGTGTTCACCGCACCGATCCTGCGCGCCAGGGGATCGACCACATCCAGATAACGGATGATCCTCTGCTTATGAGGGATTGTGACGCTAAAGCCCGAAATCGGCAGCCGCTCAGCCAGCAGAAAGTAGTCCTTCAACTGCAGAGGGGAAACCAGAAACGGCAGGTAGATCCCGTGAATCCGCCGCGCCTGAAGCGCGCGGTTGTGCACGGCCGGCGAGATGCTATGGCGCACGGGATCCGCAATCACCCCGAAGATTTTCGGCATTTTATTGAGACGATCCACCCGGTACAACAGGCGAAGCGTTTTCGCGCACACCTGGCCCGCCGCCGTCCCCTCCGCCGCCGACGGCGCGGCATAGGTATAGATGCATCCATTGGCCATACTCAGCACTCTGGACGGGAATCCCACCTCCGTCATCGCGAGCAAAATCAGGGGAGTCCGCGGGTAGGCCTTCGCGAGCGCCAGCACGCGCATGTTGTCCGACGGTTTTCGCGCGGTTGTCACGATCTTATATGCTGTCGCAGGGACTTTCAGCATCCGGCGCACGATCGGATCCATCGCCGGGGTGCCTTCGTAATTGTGATAGCTGACGATCACGGTCGCTGAACGGTCGAGCAGATGTTTGGGAGCCAGCGGCATCTCCGCGCTTTCGATTTCCACATCCACGCCGCACGCGCCCGCGTCCACCGCGGCATGGAGCACTTTGTACTGATCTTCGATGCTTCCGTTGTACCGGCCGTGATTCTGATGGCGCCTGCAGGTTGCCAGGATCGAAGCGTTCGGGTAGAGCTTCATAAATTGCCGGATCACTTCGAGTCCCTGCTCCGGCGCAGGCAGGTAATCGAGCCTGAATTCGAGAAACCGCTCCCCTGCATCGGCCTCCCGGCGCGCATGCTCCAGGAGCCGCTCGGGCGTCGAAAAGCCTAAAGCGATACAGATCCGCGGCAGCGTGTTACTCGAGAGCATGAAGCAAGTTCGTCCGAGTCTATCATTTCATCAGCGGGGGACGCGCTTTCACTCAGATGGGGACGCGCCGGCGTCCAAAGCCGCCTTCTCCGCCAGCCGGCGTTTCCACTCCGAGAGCACTCCGCGGGCCTGAGCGCATTGGATTCGAGCGGCATCCATTCCGTAGAGCCGCAGGACGTCATCCAGCGTGCTGGATGGCGCGAAAGCGGCCAGCCCGCAAAACCATTTCAGTGTCCGCTTGTAGACCGGCGCTTCCGTCCAGATCGCCTGCGACGCCTCAAGCGACACTTGCACAAAGTCGGCTTCGCAGCGCTTGGCAATCTTCATTCCGATGAGCTTGAGATCTTCGGCGAGGAGCGCCGGGTCAAGAACCAGGCGGAATCGCGCGCCTTCCTCATGGCAGGCGCGAGCCAATTGGAGAACCTCACTCTCTACAGCCTGAAACTGCCTGGACACCAGCCGCCCCACAGGCGCCACGGCCATCACCTCGCGGGCGCCGCGCCGAAGCATGTCGCGTACCTCGAACATCTTCACCGCCGTCGTCGGCCACCCGTGCGGATAGCCGCAGACGCTGCCCGCCGCCGTCGCGCTTCCCTTGAGTTGCGAGACGGCCAGATCCAGATCGCCGGGCCGGACAAACACCGCCGCGAGGCCCAGCTCCGCCGCCTCGCTGCACAGCCGGGCCACCTGCTCGTCGGTGGCCAGCGGGTCGAGCGCCATGCTTTCCATCCGCCCGGCGAGTTCCTCGTAGGTGGACGGAGCCGGCGGCTGCTCCTGATTCACTTCAACGGCCTGGTTCGGATCCATAGCGTGCCCCAATGCCTCAATTGCGTGCGAACATTCTTCGCTCCCGCGAACCACTCCTCATGATGGAAATTGCCAAAGTTGCCTGCGCCCCTCTCGGGTTCATCGAGATCGCCGACGGCGATGTTGAGGCCGAGCGCCCGGTCTCCCGTCGAAACGGAATAGAACCTGCCGGGCTCGAACTCCAGACAGGGGTCGAACCTTGCCGCCCACTCGATCACATAGCCTTTGCCGCCCTCCAGCGGCCTCGCCGCCGCCTTCATCGCCCCGCTGAGAATCCATCTCTGATATGTCTCCCAGGCCTCGGCGCGGCTGCGCGGCTCGCCTTCGAGGAGTCCGCCCCGCCCGATTCCGCCAAGCCTGCTCTTGGTCAGATTCGCCACCATCTGCCAGCTATGGCCGTTGCCCGCCGCCTCCTCGTCGCCCTGCCATCTCGCGCCCGCATGAATCAGCAGTTCCACTTCATCGCCGAACCAGGGCCAACCCTCGCGGGTCAACTCATGCGCCTTGGGGTTGTTCGGCGGCAGCCACCGCGGCGTGTCGATTCCGTAGAGCACGTCGTCGCGAACGAGAAACGCGAAATACAGCCGTTCGCCGTCGTGCTTCGTCCAGATGGTGAAGCTCAGATCCTCCGGATCGGTCACCGGAGAGAATTGCGAGACCCATCCGGCCGCTCCGCGGACGAACGCGGCATCGGACCATTCGCCCGGCGAGAGAACGCCGTCGATCTCCGGCGCGGAGCCCAGAAACGCTTCCATGCTGCGCGGATCGCCGCCCGCTTGCGCGAGCGCGGCGAAACACAGGATCGCAGCCGCCGGTTTCACTTCTTCCGGCTCGCCGGCGGGGCGCCGGCGCTTAGGCCGAGGTCTTTCAATTCCGCCCGCGATCGCGCCGCCAGATCGCTCTTCGGGGAAAGCTTGATGATGGCCCGGAACTCGTCCGCCCCCTCATTTCGCTGCCCCAGCCTAACCAGTGTCCGCCCTTTCATAAAGTGCGCATCCAGCGTTTTGGCGTTCCTCGGGTAGGCTTCCAGCACCTTGTCGAACGCCTTGAGCGCCTCGTCGTACTTTTTTTGCGAATACAGAATCTCGCCGATGTAGTATTGCGCATCGGGCGCGGAGTCCATGGTCCCAAACCACGCCAGGTATTCGTTGAATCCCTTCAGCGCAAGATCCGAGTTGCCAGCCGACATGTCCCGTCTCGCGTCCTGGAACAGAGTTGTGGAAGACACCCCCGGCGGCGGCGAGTTCGGAACCTCCGTGCCCGGCGGCGGCGGCGGAGCTTGCATCGTCTTGATCACGTTCGAGAGATCCACCACCAGTTGCTGCAGTTTGTTCAACCGCGAATTCACTTCCGACACGGACTCCCTGATATAACTCGCGTCCTGCCCAAGACTGTCCACCTTGCCGCCGAGCGACGACATCTGGCCGGTGACGGACTTCTCGACCCTCTCCCGCAGGCCGGCGTCGAGCACCGTCACCTGCCGCGTCGTGGCCGCGATCTGGTCCGAGATCTTTTTGAGCGAGGCTTCGATTCCCGCCAGACGCTGCTCCTGCCCCTGCTTCATCGAGCGAACCTCTTCCTGTAGCAGCGCGAGGTCCCTGCCTAGCTCGACGAGTTCTTTCTTCTGCGCCAAGGCTGCGCAAGGGAGGAGAACAGCCAGCAGTGCGGCGGTCTGGAATCTCATCGAATACCCTCCAAATAGGGATGCGCGCCGGCGCCCCCACGGCCCCCCCCCCCC
>CAYWST010000101.1:0-15505 GCA_964461075.1 uncultured Solibacteraceae bacterium
ACCAGACCATCGGCGGCCCGCTCGAGAACATGGCGAAGCACTCCGAGGACTTCGCGGCGGCGACCTGGGACAAGAACGGAGGCTCATGCTCGGTCACCTCGAACGCCGTCATTGCGCCGGACGGCAACCAGACTGCGGACGTCGTCACGGCAGTCACTGACACGCCCGTCATCCAGCAGCAAATCGCCGGACTCGCCGATGGCGGCACATACACCTTCTACATCTGGGCCCGCGTCCCATCCGGCACGCGCAAGATTTCGCTTGCCATCGTTGACAGCGCCTACGCCGCCTACCTCGCCGGCCCGACCCAGATCACGCTTACGACCTCATGGCAGCGCTTCAAGATCACCGGCACGCTGGCGAGCGGCCAGACGGGCCTATGGATCGTGGTCCGCCAGTTCGCCGCCAACGGCGATGACTGGACCACCGGCGACATCCACCTCTGGGGCGCCTGCCTCCAGCAGGGCACTGATCCGCAGAAGGCCTACGCCCGCACCTGGGCTTCCCAGACGCCGCATCTCACATCCGGACTCGCCGCCGGCCCCACGGTCATCGCCGCCCCGGACCCGACCACCTCACCCCTCAAGATCCACGGCCCCGGCTCCAACCTCCCCGACAGCACCCTCCTCGAACTCACCGCCAACGGCGAACTTATCCTCGCCGGGGGCTCCGGCAACGGCTACCGCTTCGCGGATCTCGGCCCCGCCAACAACCCTTCCGGCTGGTCCGGCGTGCTGAAAGTGAAAACGCCTGCCGGAGCGACCCTCGGGTACGTCCTCTTGTACGCCAATCCTTAGTTCACTGCCCAGATGTCGAACTCAGCAATAGGTTTGGATTGCTCCCGTAGGAATGCGTCCGCCTGGCGCTTGCCCTGCGACGCATTTCCCGCGTGCTGAATGGTCTGAATTCGCCACCCGTTCCCCTTGAGCGAATACCTGATGATTTCGAGAGGATCTACGCGGCGGTCACTTATCCCACCAAAGCGAATTACCATCCGGGCCTTCGATGCGCTGGCCTCCGCGACGTTCCTCCACACAGCCGAGAGGTCCGACGCAAACGCTTCCGGACTGGAGTGGACGACCTGGTCGTCGTTGCTGTAATCAACGGTTTCGGGACCACCCAGAAACCAGTTCCGCAACCACTGATCTGGTCTGTAAGTTCTCATGCCGTAATAGGGCGGCGAAGTAATAATCCACCGAAAGCCCTCCCTGGGCGCTGCCGACTGAATCGATTCCGGGCGACGGCTGTCGGCCAATTGGCAAACGCCAATCCCGGTCGGAAGATTGGAGTAATATCGAATGGCGCGCCGTTCGATCACAGCTAAGACATCGACAGGCTGGGGCTTCAAACCTCGGTCCTTCCAGAAGCTGATGGAGTAAGCTGGCTTCGGAGCATACGTCCGCGGACACTGGTTGGAAAAATAGCCGGGAAATGCCTTCTGCTTGGGCCCATGCAGGGCTCCCAGGATGATGCCACGGAGTGCGATACGAGCTGGCGATCGACAGTCACGCAGAAGCGCCTCGCGTAATCGGCATAAACGCTCGAGCGTCTCCCTGTGGTAGGCCCATTTCCAGAACTCTCCTTCGGGGACGGCGGCAGGCAGTGACTCGGCAAGGATCTCCCGGGCTTCACGCATGATGTCCTCAACGGTGGTATCCACGAGCTTTGAATCCGTTATTGCCGTTGCCACAGGGTTAGAATCGACTCCAAGCGACGGAAGCCCCAGCAGTCTAGCAGCAAGATTGGTTGTGCCTCGCCCGCAGAATGGGTCAAGGACCCAATCACCGTTGGTGGCCCACTTGCGTAGGATCCTGAGAGGAAAATCGAGCGGAAACATAGTGAAGTACGGACAAATGCCGTTAAGCGCAGCATATTCGCTCAGCACAGCCATTCACTTCACCTTTTCCTCTTGACGTAGGTGGTGTTGTTCTTGTTCGGGTTCTTGTACGTCTCCCATTTCTCGTTCTGCGCGCCAAACAGCCGTGTCAACGCCTTCGGCACCAACTGGTAGGCGAGTTGATCACGGTCGTCGAGCTCGTGCGGCAGGTGCTCCAGAAAGAACGCCTTAATCGAACCCCAGGCAGCGCCTTCCTGCGATTCAATCCTGGCCATCAGCTTGGAGTCCTCCTCGAGGCGCCGGACCATCTCGTCCTCCAAGCTGGCCATGACATCCAAGCGTTCAGGCTCTTCGAGGTCAGGGAAGAGACTGCTCGGCGCTTCTCCAGTCGGCACGTGGGCCGAGGTGGTCACTTGTCTTACGCCTCCGAATGTCTTCCGGAGCGTTTCGGCGTATGTCATGCCGGCGGCAAGATTGTAATTCTTGTCGCGCATCGCGAACAGCTTTTCAAAGGACAGAACGCGTAAACTCACCGGGTATGGTTTGCCACCCACGGAACTCCAGAAGACGCCCTGGCCTGGGATAGGTTCGTTGAGCAGCGAACTCAACAAGTCGTCGCTGAAATGCGCATTGGCTTTCTTGAGCGAGGTAAGGTCCGCAGCCGACAAAAGATGGAAGATAAACCAGTTGTCGCCTTGGCTCAGGATTTCAACGGGGATGCTGCCTGGCTGTTGGGTGATCAGAAGGGCTCCCAGATCGTACTTTCGTCCTTCTTTGACCCAGGCGACGTAAGGCTCCGAGGCGGGAGCATTCTCGTTCAGTACTGACTGGGCCTCTTCAACAACAGCGATCGTCGGAATCGTCTTGGGGTCAGCAGCGGTGAACTCTTGTTGGTTCCGGTCGAAAATCCGCCGGAGGATCAGTCCAGACAGCACGAGTGACTGCCCGCCGCGCATCTGTGATACGTCAATAACGCAGAGCTTCCCCTCGGCGAGCGAATGCACCAGCATGTCCATGAGTTGGCTGCCCTTGTCGTGGAGCATTCGGACAATGGCAGTCATGTTTGCGCGGGCAGCCAGAGCTTCGGCTTCCTGCCGCTGGGCGTCAAGATCGAGCAGCTTGCAGATATCATCGAGGGGTGTGGCGTTGCCGTTCGCATCAATTAGGTTTACCAGAGACTCCCAACGTTCTTGAGATAGACCTCGGAGCTTCCTGACGTTTTGCTGTTCTTGACGCTCCGGTCCCAAGGCAATTGCGATGACGTCGCCTGGTCGGAGTCTCCGAATATCGAGCTTGATACCGCCAGCGACAAACGACTGGTAGAAGGCGCTCGGGTTCTTCCGCTCCGTGAAGACAACGAGTTTGTCCTCCAGGGCGGGGACATCGCACAGTCCCGGCCGCCCTTTATCATCAGGCCAGAAGTATTCGCCATCAGGGTCGAAGATCACTGTGCCGACAGGCACCTGCTTCCCTGCTCGCTTAGTGACATGCGGGGTGGTCTCGTAGAGCTTGGCAAACAGCAGCTTGTTCAGATTGGATTTGCCAAACCCTGCCCTGGCAAAGACGAAGCTCCTCCGGGAAACGAGAGACTCCATCGGGAAGCGGACAAGCACTTCTGGTTGTAGGATCTGCATCCAATCCTGAGTCTCCACCTGCGCGTTGTCGCCGGTGTAGATATACTCGCCGAATGCCAGATGGCCGATCGGCGCTCCTATGATGTTGTGTCCGGCAATTTCCCGCAGGACCTCCTCCGAGGGAAAGGCAACCTTGCTCCCGACATGGGGCAAGCGCCGATGGGAGGGAACAAATGTCAGTCCTTTTCCGTTCTTCCGAAGCACGCCGAGGACTCTGATATTCACACGGTATTTGAGGTATTGCTCGCGAAGGTCCTCCGGAATGGGGCGGTCCTCACGGACCGCGCGGATGTTGAATTCCTCTCCTGAACCGAATGAGAGCTTACCCTCCGAAGAGAAGGAGGCGATTCGGCCGAGCACAGCCTCATCGGGGGTCTCCAGTTGCACGAGCAGGAACTGTCCGTGCATCGGGATGTTCTGGAATTCGTTCCGGTAGGGCAGTACGAGGTCCGCGTGGAACTCAAGTCCTCCTTGCTGGAACCCGCGGAAGATGCCCACTATCCGGTCCCGGGGAAAAAGCTGAAACTCCGTGACTCGCGCAGGCTTTTCGTTGGCTGGCATCTTGGCTCCTTCTCAACTGCGATATCGTCCTTGAGCCGGATCGGCGTCCTGGAGTTGAAACGCATCCAGGGTCCCGGCATCGACACCGAGACTGCCGCGAACGCCTTCATAGATAAAGTCTTGCAGCACGTCGAAGTCGAAATCGACGAGGGCTGCGTTCTCATGCGCCTCTTGCAAACAGCGCGGGTAATGGGGGATGGGAAAGCCATTGATCGCGTCAGCCAGCATTGAGCCCAGGATCACCTGAGCATCCTTCCGCTGCTCTAAGAAAATGTCGACCGGCCAGATCGGATCTCGGCGATGCGAGCCAAACTTCACGAGGAACATCTTCCCGCCGACGAACTTGTTAATCTCTCCGCCTTCGCCCGCCCGGTCGTCCCCGCGCGCGAACTCTGACCAGATGTAGGCCCTTTCTTCCACCTCGCGTGGAACCTCGACATAGGCCGGATAGTCGCACTGGAGTACATCCTCGAGCGCCATCGCAAGGCGGTAGCGTGAGAGGACCTTGCTATGTTTCGCGACGCCAGCCAGGTAGATCCTCCGTCGGCTTCGTTCCCATTGGGCTTCGATGCTCTCATTCATGCCGGAGAGCAGCCTCGGGAACAGATCTCCAGCGAAGACTTTACTCCTCAACAGGCCATCGCACACGATGAGCGTGTCGGTGCCGAAGTCCTTCTTCAGAATCGAAAAGAGGGTGGCCCACTCCACAAGTTCGCGATAGACCTGCACCCAGCTCGGCGATACCGGCTTGCCCTTGCTGGTGGGGCGAATCATGTGGGAGAGAGCGGGGAGTGTGCTGACGCCCAAATAGGACATCATTTCTCCCAACGCGGTGCGCGGGGAGCCGTCTGCATTGAATTGGCGGGAGTCCAGCTTCGCAATGTCAGTCGTTGGCGAGACAGCCTCCAGACAGTACTCGTTGTCGCTGCTGTCGACTACCCGGACCAACTGAATCAGGAACGGGTCGAACTGAAGCTGGTTGTTGCCGCCGTCCGTGCCGACCAGCGAGATTGATGTCGTCGCCCGCGGCTGGATCCGGCGAGTGGCATTCCTCAGCGGCCGGATTTCCGCGCGCAGGGTGTCGAGAACATCCTGATCAGCACCAATGCAGTCAGCGATCGCTTCCTTCAGGTCCTTGATCGTCTCAGGATCAAACATGAGCCCTCCAGCGCACTCATAGCATCCCGGTCCCGGCCCCTGGCGGAGTGACCAATGCTCCAAACGTCTTCGCCTTGCTCGCATCGAAGACGATCTGGTCTACCCGCTGGTATTTCCAGACCGTGCCAGTGGCGACGGAGATGCGATCACACCAATCGCGGATCGCCTCATCTTTCGCCGTGGTTCCCTCCCACACCCTGCCTTTCGTTTCCACGATCCAATGAACGTCACCGTCGGCGGTCTTCTGCACGATGACCCAGTCCGGGTGATAGAAGCCGATGGCGCCGCTCGGCTTGAGGTAATCGACGCGGAACTGCGTTCCTGACTCACCTTGCTCCGTCGTACCTAACGAAGCAAAGCGCTTGATGTCCGATGCCTGATCCAGGAACTGCGCAAAGCGGCGCTCGAAATCGTTGTACGTCGCCACGTAGTTGAAGACTGTGCGTTTGGCCTCCAGCGGAGGCAGATTCCTGCGCCAACTGAAGCCTTTGGTCTGCGACAATCGGAAGTCCGCCTTGTCGAACTCCAAGGGCCGTCGCTCCACAGTGAGCTCCGAAATCTTCCTGGCCAAGTACTTGGCGATTCCTTCCTGCAATTCGAGACGGGCCAGGTGCGATCGGAGAGACTCATGGTCAAGGTCCACAGTCTGTCCGAAACAGCGGCCACCGACGTAGCTCCTGACGAGGGGGTACAGCTCGGCGAACTTGGCTGGCAGCTTCGCGCGATCAATGACCTTGTTAGTAACAGATGCCAACAGCTCCTGCGCCGGCGGCAGACCACCGTCGGCGATGTCCGCCTGATGCACCTCGGTTTCAAGGGTTGCGAACTCGAGCCTGAGCCTCACCCGAAACGGCTCCGACAGTTCCATCTGGTCGTAAATGGCGTCCAGCTTGCCGACATCCAGGTCTGAGAGCTTCCGGACATCGTGTTCAAGGCTTGGCTTGGTGATAGGGATGGCGATGTCGAAGGCGATCTTCTCCTGGACCGGGGCGATGATGACCGGCGGAGGGGGATCAGTCTTGGTGCTGGCCACCCCAACGCCCTCAGCTTCGAGCTGATCGCGCAAGACCTGGAGAAGATTTCGTGTGCCCAGCACCTCCAGTGTCTGCGTTCGGTCAGGACTGACGTCACCCATCAGCCGCAAGCCGCGGCCGATCACCTGCTCGGGTAATATCTCCGCCTTCGCGGTGAAGGGCCTCAGACCGAGCACGACTGTCACGTTCCGGACGTCCCATCCTTCCCGGAGCATCATGACGCTGACAATTGCCTTGATCTTGTTCTCAGGCTTGTCGATATCTCGAGCGGCCTCTCTGGCCTTGTCGAGGTCCTTTTTCGTGATCTCGCCCTCCGAGTCCGTGTGAATTACCAGCACCTCGGACTCCTTCAATCCGAACTCCTTGGTTTTCCACAGGTACTCGCCCAGTGCGTCGGCGTAGTTGTTCTTTTCCGCCATAATGAACAGCACTGGTTTGCAGTCGAGCTTCCGGTAGACCTTGTCGTGCTCTCGCCAACGCGCAACGGCCGCCCGCAACCAATAGCCGTACTTCTCGGCGACGTTGGCAGCGGTGATCTGCTCGGGATCTTGCTTCGGCTGCTTCGGATCGTCTTCTTTGGTGACGATGAGGGGCGCCTTCACGATGCGGTCCTCCACGGCCTGGGCCAGCGGATAGTCGCAGACGGTCCACGGGTAGTACATCCCGTTCTGGTCTTTCGGTGTCGCGGAGAAGTCGAGCCAAAGGGCAAGTCCCTTCGGCAACGCGCGGTGAATCGCCAGCAGGGACTGGCTCCACGCCAAATCCGCATCGTGGACGTGATGCGCCTCGTCGTTCAGCACCAGCAGGTCCTTCAGCGATTTCACTCTCTCAAGCATCGATCGCTGATTGGAGGCGGCGAGGTTCTGGTTCGGCTTCTTACCTAAAAGGGCCTCAATGGCATTCTGCGGTGTCCACTCCTGGTCGCGCGACTCGTACAACTGGTGGATATTGGTGAGAAAGAGGTTGCCGGACGGGTCGGGTTCGGTGGCTTCGCCTCTGAGGATTACCTTCTGCGCGAACTCCCCACGCCACTCCGGTGGAATGAGCGGGATTTCGTAGAACACCCGGTTGCTGCCGAAGTCCTTCTCCAACCGCTGGTAAACGATTACGTTGGGAGCGACAATCAGGAAGTTGGTCGACAGCGAAGATTCGGGCACCTTCCGCTTGTGGAAGTAGGACCAGACGATCGCCATGGCCATCACCCACGTCTTGCCGGAGCCGGTTGCCATCTTGAAGGCGTATCGTTGGAGATCCTCGGGAGGCAATTCTTGCTCACCGTCCCGCTCCAACTCCGGGACGTAACGGCGGATGATTCGCGTGGGCCTTCCGTTGTCGAGCCTCGTCTGAAACTCGATGTTCTTTGAAAAGAGGTCCATCTCGTAGATGGTTGCGAAGGACTCGATCAGTTCCTGCGCGTCCGTCTTCCCTGCGACTTCCACCAGCCATGCCAGCGTCTCAATAGCCTCCCGCTGGCAGAAGTGGTAGCGGAACGGAACGCTGAAGCCGAAGACCTCATGGTCTTCCTCGAACCAGTATTCAAACAGACGCCGCGTCACTTCTGATACACCGGTATACCCGTCGCGCCGCCAGGCGTCGACCGCCGCGCGCAGTTTCGGCACCAGGAGCAGGCGGGTTTCGCGACGGCCTTCTTCCACCCGCCAGCCGGTCTCGGCCTTCGGATCCTTCACCAAATGCTGCTCGGGGCGCTCCCACGGCCGGCGCCCAGGGATCTCGGGCAGATCCTTGTCGTACTGGATAACGGCCTTCGCCATGGCTACTTCACCTCCACGTCAAAGGCCTGAGAGGTGTCGTTGCCGAAAATGTCGATGACCTTCACCAACACTCGATACTTGCCCGGTTTCTCGTATGTATGCGGGTCAGATGTGAGCGGTAGCTTCCGCTCCTTCCGAGTCCGGTAGGTGACCCACCCCTGCATGAAGGTGTCGTTTTGAAAGTCCCAGTCCACCGCCCAGTAATCGATATAGTCCGACCACTTCTTCACCTTGCTGCGAACCTCTTCTGGGATGAGCTCGGTGTTCGGGATCACGAAGTCCTTCAGTGCCACCTGTGCGTTGAGCTTCTTGGGCTGCCGGATCTCAGCCTCCAGATAGGCCAACTCGAAAAAGTGGACATCGCCCTTCGCCGCCGCCTGCTGCTCCATCACTTCCCGTGGAATCTGCATCAAGAGCAGCTTCACACCTTTCTTCTTGGCAAGGTCCTGAACGGGCCCAGGCTTTCGAACCGTGTTATTCGGCCCCGCGAGGCCCATTTCCCACTCCCATCCAAGCACGTGGAGCTCAGACTGCTTGAGCTTGGTGCACTCTTCGACCGCTGCGTCAATCTCAGCGATCGTGACCGGAGCGTCGACCGCCCCGATGTGGACCAGTGCCTTCCCCTTCTTGCCCTGAAGGTGCATTAGGCCCGGTAGCGGCTGCGCCCCGTATAGTTTCAGGATGAAGGCGTAGTACTCATAGAGGGCTTGTTCGGTGTGAGGCTTGTCGTTCGCAGCACCAAATGTTACGCCCTGCCAATATTGCCTCTCGTACCTTCCGAGGTTCAGTACCTCGAAGGGCCTGCAATCTTCGACTCCGAGCAAACGCTTGCGAGTGACATGAATCCCCCAACGACCGAGATCGCAACCTATCCACCGACGGCCAAGCTTCTCTGCGACCGCGAGTGTGGTGCCCGAGCCACAGAAGAAATCTGCCACCAAGTCTCCGGGCGATGAGGCGACCTCGATGATGCGAGACAGAACTGCTTCAGGCTTCTGCGTCGGGTATCCGACATTCTGAGTCTTGTCCGCCGGCTGCAACATAGATATTCGCCACACGTCGTCCACCGTCTTCTCGTCGGTCTCTTGATACAGGACCTTTCCGTCCTCACCCTTGACATTGACGATCTTCCCGGCGCCCTTGTTCCATTTGCGCATTATCTGCTTGACGGTGCCCTCTTCTCTCTTCTCTTTTAGTTGCTTGAACTGATAGGTTGGAGATTTGGAGTACCAGAAGATGACGTCATGATTAGAAGCAAAGCGGTTTATATTGCCTTGAAATTTGTTGTAGTAATACCAGACGATTTCATTAAGGAAACGATCGCCGGAGAACTGCTCTTCGAGGAGGCATCTGAGGAGGTGGCTGACGTGCCAATCGCAGTGCACAAAGAGGCTGCCTCGATCGCTGAGAAGATCGACGATAATTCGTAAGCGCGCACGCATCATCGAGAGGTAACTTGCTGTCCCAGATCCCCAGGTGTCTCGGTAAGCTTTCTCTTCGATTGCGGATTGCTCTTTAAGCAGTTCCTGGCCAGAATCGCCGATCTCAGCGGAGAACGAGAAGTCGGTGCCCGTAGCAAATGGCGGATCGATGTAGATGAGGTCAACCTTACCTGCGAACTTCTCAACGAGGGAACTCATCACGAGAAGGTTGTCACCCCAGATCAGCTTGTTCCTCCAACCCTGCTCGAAAGTGTCACCCTCCTTGCCCTCATAGACATCGAAGAGCGACATAGGTCGGACTTTGTTCACCTCACGCGTCGCCCGGCTCTCATTGACGGTCTCGATGACCTGGAAGGGAAGGCTGACGCGCGGCACTTCCACGAGATTCCCGTCCTCGTCGTATTTTCCCGGCCAAACCAGCTCAGTCTTGGTGATATCGATTCTCGCCATGTTATCCCTTTTCCTGCTGCTCGTTCTCTCTACTGTTAAGCTCCGCCACCGCCAGCCATCCTTCATCGAAAGTGAATGTCCGGGCCCTACCAGCCGGATCTTGAATTCGAACGATTCGTGCGTTCGGAGTCCCCGCTTGCTCCACGACGTAGAGCCAGAAGGCTTCCCCGTGCTCCTGGGCGCACTCGAACTGCGTGTCGGACATGCCGACGCGGCGATCGTGCAGACTCCCTGTCATGGCCTTGACTTCCACCCAGCGTTTCGGAGCGCCATGCTGGTCAGGCTCGAACAGGTCGTATCCCGGATTGTGCCGCGGAGTGCGGTGCAACCGCGGATCCCCGGCAAGAATCAGCCGGATCGCCTCTTCCTCCAGCGCTTGCCGCTTCAGTGAGTCCAGACCGTCTGGGTCCGGCTCTTCCTCGTTCGGCTCTGCGGCGACGTAGGAGATGAAGGGACGCCCGCCCTTGCTGCCAGGTGTTCGCTTGCCGCCGGTCCTTTTGCCGGATCCACTGTGCCCACCACTCCCAGAGCCGTTGCTGTTGCCACGAGTTCCGCCCCCCGCGCCGCCGCTGGTTGGTTCAGGGCTACCTTCGGGCTGAGGAGAAGGAGTCGGATCTGGTGCGCCCTGGCCCAGGAGCTTCCGTAAAGCCTCCTGTGGCGACATCCCATTGCCTGGCTGGCCCGACGGCCAACCAGCCTGGTCTGGACTGCCACCTGCATCGGTACCGGTTCCCAAACCGTCCGCGGTGTTCCCGTTCGCAACTGGCGGAGCAACGCTGGTATCCAGCCGTGCGAAACCGAGTTCATCCAGAACTGCGGCGGCGTCCTCCGGTGTCTCTGGGGCAAGGGCTTCTTTGAGGCCGGCGGCGAAGCGGCCTGGGTCATCGTCGGGGTAGAGCGCAATGGCTAGCTCGCGCGCGATCGACGCCCAGGGCATGAGGTGATCGCGTCGCGCATACACAAGGGCATCCGTCGCCACCTGGTACAGAGCGGGCACCTGTTCCGGGTCGCTCTGCCGCTCCTGCTCGAAGGCGTGGAGCCGGTACCGGATCTCGATAGACTCAGCGACGTGGCACTGAATCTCGGATAGCCTTTCCAAGACATCGCTGGTACCACCCGCAGCTCCCAGCGCATCCAGAACCCGCGCGATCTCATTCCGACGTCCAAGAATGTGCGCGTACAGCTTCGGGTCCTCTCCGAGGTTACGGCACTCCAGGAGATCGACGACGACCGCAGTTCCCAGTGGTCGCACGCCTGCGGCAGCCAGCGCATCTCCGGTATCCAGTGGACGGGGAATGACATTTCTGCTGAGGAAGCTCCCGAACTTGTCAGCGAGGCCTGCGCGGTTCTCAAAGAACATCCAGTCCGGCCGATTCAGAACCCGCGTCTTGTCGGGGACGCACTTGAGGGCCCGAAGCGCTTCCAGTTCGCTCCTGGAGATCACCTCGTCACGAAGGGCTCGGCTGAGTGCCCGCCAGCACTCCAGCAGGACTGAATGAGCCTCGTCGTCCAACGGCGTGTTGGCAGTGCCAAACTCGGCCGAAACTTCCTTGAGCACCCTCAAGAAGTCACTGTTCGCCGGCGCTTCACGTACATCAATGGCGGTCAGAAACTTCGAGTACGTCTTCAGTTGATCGCCCAACCGCCACCGATACCGTCCGAATGGGTGTTCACCCCAAAACACCTCGTCGGGCCGGCGATAGGCATCGCCGAGCCACAGGCAGGACTTCCCGCGAAGCTGTGCGAGGGCCGGATCACCGACCTTGTCGTTGAGGAAGTCGTACACGCCTGTGTTGACGGCGACGCCCCGCGAAGCCTGGCAAAGCAAGTGCTTGACCACCAGCGAGGGTTCCGGCGTGAGGCGCACGCCCAGAAACTCAAGCAACCGTCTGCTGGAGGTTTGAACACGATTGGGCAAGTCCAGGATCAGCGCCTGCGACTCGAACAAGTACGCCTGGTAGTCGGCGTACAGCTCGGTCGGAGCATACCAGCGGTCGGCCTTGCCGCGTGCGGGCAGCCACCTAATACCGTTCAACGGCGAGAGCGGGCTGAAATCCTCATCACCTTCGATGCGCTTCCCGAGATGAGTGACAATTCGCTGAACAATTTGGGAGCTTACGGGGGAGTAGGAGCCTGCGGCCAATTCTCGGATCTTCGTGAGTACATGATCCAGACGGGGCTGAGAGGCAACGCCAAGCCACACATACAAATCGCGCACCGAGGCTTCTTGCGATTTCGGAAGGATCGCAAAGTGCGCTGAATCGTCCAGGCAGTCGCGCACTGCCGTGTTGTCGAAATAGCACTTCGTGGCTGGGCGAAAGACCTTGTCACGGCACTCGACGAGGCTGCAACCGATCAGGGCACGTTTTGCATCGCTGTTGTCTTTTACTTCGCCGAGGCGACTCGCGAGGAGTAGCACCGCCGCGCGTCTCTTCTCTGCAGGCAGCTCGGCGTCCGAAAGTATCTTCGGGAGCATCGACGCAGCATAGGTCGGAAAATCGAGATTTGGAGCGCCAAGATCGCTGAGGAAGCTCCGGCGGTCGCCGAGGACAGAGAGGTCGACGAGCTCGGCGACGCCCAGAGGATCACGGAAGTTGCCTGGCAGGGCTAGCCCCGTGAGCGGTCGCAATCGGCCCGCGCTGGGGAAGATCGGCAGATCGGCGAGCGCCCGCTTGAGAGTCGGATTCGCCATGATCTGCTGGCGCCGATTCTCGAACCACGCTATCAGGTCAGCGATCGCGAGATTCTTGCTCTCCCACCGCTTCTCCAGCCCCTCGACACCGGCGGCGGCTAATGTATGGATGGCCGCCGACGCGTCGAACCGAGGACAAAGCCGGGCCAACCGGGGCGGGAAGTCCGGATGCTCTTCCAGGAAAGGAATCTGGAGGTCTAACTTCTCGAACAGGGCGACCGTCTCCGGATCTGCTGTAAAGATGCGCGCACATGGCCAAAGTGCGCCGTCCCGGCCCGGAGCCAGGGCAAACCTGCCCAGGCGCTTCTCCTCATCGGCTCTGACCTCTTCTTTGGATGGGCGTTCGAGCAGTACCCCAAGCTCCTTCCAAAGCGCCTTCCTCCGATCCTCCGTGATTAAGGCGTCGGGAAGTTCGGCCAGTTCTTTGGGGCATTCGAGGCCTTGACCAGAAAGGGCATCGCAGATACGCCGGACATCCAGCACCGGAATTCCCACTGACTTGGACCGAAGCAGACTCTGGTAAGGCCGCAAATCCTCGTGGACGATCCGCAATCCCAGAGCCTGCAAAACATCAAGTGCCTCCGCTTCCTCCTTCTGAAGCAGAAGGCTGGATTCGCCCACGGTCGTCCACTCCTTCGCGCTGGTCAGGACGACTGGGCTACTCTGAAGGGCCGGCGCACAACTCTTCCAAAAATAACCCAGGTCAGCCTCGCTGCGTCCCTGCTCCGCCTTGGTCGCGAGATCGTTCAGGCGCTCCATCATGGCCCAAAGCGGCTTCGCTCCAATCAAACTCGGCAGCCGGTCGACGTAACGGCCCAGGGTGAGTGCAGCAGCCTTGATTGCCTCACGGTTCCACTTCGACTGGTAGTCATCCGCAAGAATGATCCGCTTGCGGTCGTTGCTCGTATAGAAGTCAGCGTTCAGGTGGAAGGGAAGGCCGAGATCCTGTTCAGTGGGGAGGCAGGCACATAGGAGTCCTGTCGCCAATTTGCTGGCCGGAATCGCCAATTTGACGCTAGATGACCGCTTAGTTTCTATCTTGCCTGGGTAGCAGGTGCGCAGGCTCTCAGCAGCGTCGCCGAAGTCGCCTTCGATGATGTGCCACACCTGGTCAGCTTCCGGATCGCCGTTGCTCAAGATGAGGCTATCGCCAACATCAAGGCGTTCGAGCCGTTGAACGCGCTTCCCGTTGCGGGCCAACTCGATCGCGCGCAGGCGCTTCAGGAACAACATCGCGGTCGGCAGAGAAGCGTTCAGTTCGTCGAGCAATCGGTCGGGACCGTCTTGCGAGATCGCCTCGGCCCGAAGCGCGCGTCGCAAAGCCGATTCTGGATCCTGTGCCCACGGAAGGATGAAGCGAGTGCCCGGTAGCCCACTTCGACTGCAATTAGGGCAGTCATGACACACTTCGATTCGCTGATCCTCGGGCCTGTCCTCGCGCAAGATCCAATGGCGTCTCGAAGATATCAATTCAGGCGCATCGGTGATTTGGTAAACAGCGATGAAACCAATCCCGAATGCGCCCGTGGTGCCCTCTTGCCCACGCTTGTCTCCGGATGCGATCCTGCGGAACCGATGAAAGTCACAGCGATGGTTATGGACGCCATCCTCCTTCCACGAGCATTCATCGGTGCGCACATCCGGGCACTCGCTGAAGAACCCATCGTTATCGACAATGAGAGCGGCGTCCCCGATATCGAACGACATCGATCCGGCGGTCGGAGCGTCGTCGGCGTTCTGAACCAGTTCATGCGCAAGGGTCCGGAATCCCTGAAGGTCTCGCAGTTTTGCTCCGAGATCTCCGAGATAGTCGATTCCCCTCGACAGAAACGCAGGCACGGTCATCAGAAGACCCCCTCCGCCGCGCAATAGGAGCGGATGTCACACTCTTTGCAGATCCCACTCTCGGGCGTAGAGTTCACCGCGAACTTTCTCGCTTGGATGCACTTTACGACCTCATCGAAGTATCGGCCCGCCTCATCGACCCGATTAGGGTCATATGGCAACACCATCAAGGCATCTTCTTTGCGCGGTTCGCTGGTCCAATACAGCAGCATCCGGTCAACCCGCTTTTTGTGGCGGCGCTCCAGGATGTGCGCGTATGTGCACAGTTGCCGTTCATAGGCCTCAATTAGATCGGGATTGTCCTTGGGACGTGGTGAAGTCTTGAAGTCGAGCAACTCCAGCTTCCCGTCGCCGCCCATCAACAAGTCGACCTTCCCGACGAGTATGTAACCGTCCTTCTCCAGCGAAACATCCACCTCGGTTTGAAGGACACGGTCCATTTCGCCGCGATTTTGCCGAAAATAGCTCATCACCTGCGCGAACGCACTTTCCTTGGCACTGTCCCCAATTGGACGTACATCGCTCAGGCAGAGAAACCGGAAGGTACGTTCAAATAGTTGCCGGATGCGCTCCTCGTTGAGCGTATCCAGCTTGCGGTCGATGGCGATGCGGTGGATCTCCTCAATCGTCTGGTGCACCAGCAGGCCGAAGAAGATGACCGCAGACCGAGACGGGGTGAAGTCATACTCCCTGAAAAACTGGTACTGCCGTGGGCACGTCTCGTAGATCTTGAGATCGCCGGTAAAGCTGTAGGTCTTCTTGACAGGCACGCGTTGCCGCAAGGTGAAGCTCTCCGCGGCGAGTAGCTCCTTCTCCACGTATGGCCATTGGGGTAGCCCCTGCCATATGGGATCGAAGTGGTCCTTGGGCTTCTCGTGCGCGGTCAGCACGAGGACTTTCTGGGGACGTGAGAATGCGACGTAGTGCAGCCGCATCCGATCGAACAGGGTGATTCGGTCGAACGGTTCAAAGGGTGGACGGTGATAGAAGGGATGCAGGTCCCGATCGATCTGCTTCGGGCTGGAAAGCTGGTTGGTCAGGCTGCCCACCAGTACCACTGGGAACTCAAGTCCCTTGGCC
>CAYWST010000102.1:0-15388 GCA_964461075.1 uncultured Solibacteraceae bacterium
CTTCTTGAACTTGCCCGCTCGATGGTCCAACGCGGATCGAACGTCGTAGTCAATACGAGAGTCGATGTCGCCCTGGCTTGCGGCGCCGCGGGCGCGCATCTGCCGTCGAACGCCCCGGCGCCGGCCTTCTGGGCCCGCGTGGTTCCGCGCGGCTTCCTGCTTGGCGTCAGCGTTCACAGCCTTGACGAAGCCCTCCGGGCAGAGGCGGAGGGGGCCCATTACGTCTTTGCCGCGCCCGTCTTCAATCCGCTTTCCAAAGCATCGTATGGTCCGGCCTTGGGACTCACGAAGCTGGAGGAGATCTGCCGCGCCCTCCGCATTCCCGTCTGGGCTTTGGGCGGAGTCACCAACCAAAACGCTGAAAGCTGTATCGCCGCTGGCGCCGCCGGTGTGGCGGGGATTAGCCTGTTCTTGTGAACCCGACAGAGCGATTTCGGGACCGCGCCGCGGACTACGCGCGCTATCGCCCCGGCTATCCGGACGAACTGCACCGGTGGCTTCTTGAAGGCGGTCTCCCCGAAAGGCCCGATGCCGTCGACCTCGGCGCGGGAACCGGCATCAGCTCGGAGTACCTGCTCCGGCATGGCTGCACGGTCACCGCGGTGGAACCGAACCCGCAGATGCATGCCGCAGCCGTCGCGTGGCTCGGCGGCAGGCCGGGGTTCCGGTCCGTCCGGGCGCGCGCGGAGCAGACCGGCCTCGCCTCGCGGCGATTCGATCTGGCGGCGGCGTTTAAAGCCGCACACTGGTTCAATTTGAACGAAGCCTTGACCGAAATGGATCGTCTGGTGCGTCCCGGCGGCTGGATCGTGATGGCGTGGAATCTGCGGTCGCCCGAAAAAACCGCCATCGCCAAGGAACTGGAATCACTGCTCCTGGCGAAGGCCGTCGATTATCAGATGTACGAGGAACGCCGGCTGACCACGCTCTCCGCGCTCGCAGACTTCGAGCTGAAGGTCATCAGCCACAGGCGCATCCTCGATTGGCCCTCGTTCAGCGGCCTCGTGCAATCCTGGTCCTACGTTCCCGCGCCCTCGTATCCCCGGCACGCCGAATTCTTCCTCGAGCTGCGCCGCATCTTCGACGCGGCCCAAACAGACGGCCGCGTGGAATTCCACTATGACTGCCACGCCTACAGGCTGGCGCGTTAGCGCCTGCTGAGATCCCGGATCCAGATGTCCTTGAAGACCATGTGACCGCTACCCCCCGAATGGAGCTGCAGCGCGATGGTCCCTTCCAGGAACTTCGCCTGCGGATCGGTGAAGTCGATCATCTCCACTCCATTCAGCCGTGTGCGGTAGCGATTGCCTTCAATCGTCACCAGCATTTCGTTCCAGTCGTCCTGCCGGACCACTGTCTCTTTCTCCGGCGCGGGCCAGACGATCCAGGCGCGGCCAAACCCGTAAATCCCTCCGGTGTGCCTGTTGATCGCACAGTCGATCTCCGCCTGCGCGCCTTGGCTCACGTCCGCAGTGCCGGGCTTGAACGCCGTGTGAAAGTAAACCCCGGAGTTCCCATTGCCGACGCATTTGAATCGGACCGAAAGTTGGAAGTCCTTGTATGTCTTGGTAGTCTCAAGGTACCCGTACCCTTGGGTGAGGGTGCGGCCCTCAATGGCGCCCCCGGTCACTTTCCATTCTTCCGCTCCAATTGACTTCCAGCCGGATAGATCCTTGCCGTTAAACAATTGAATCCAATCTTCCCCCGGCGCTTTCGGGCGCTGCGCCAAGAGGGTTCCCGTTACCAGCAAGCTGAGGACAAGGGGGGTGCTGAATCGCATGACCAACAGAATAGTCCCGCGACGGGACCCCCCGCAAATCCCCTATCTTCACCTGTCCCAGGGATAGCCTGCTTGTACTCCAACGAAAACGTCAAAGTACTCAACCTCTTGGGCCTTTCTTGACTCAGGCCCGCACCGGATCATCGGAAGTATGCGAATCTCATTCTTTGTTGCCGCCCTGGGGTGCATCTCGGCGACAGGGCTCTTCGCGGACGCGATCGGTTATCGCGATTGCCAGGTTCCTGGCTGTACCGCTGGTGTTTTGACCTCCGCAGACATCGCTCAGGCGATCGGAGGGGAGAACAAGGCCGCCGTGACAGCCGGAACGGGCAGCGTGTTTTACGTTCAGGCGTTCGCGAACGAGGGCGTGACCGGGCTCCTCGGGACCAAAACCGCCGCCGGCATCACTGGCATTGGGGTCAAGGGGCCATCCGGGAACCAGCCGCAGGACGGTCTGAAGCCGAACAACGAGATCGACGTCTACCACGGCGGAATGGAGAGTCTTCTGATCACCTGGGCTTCTCCATCCCTGGTCACCGAGCTGCAATTGTCGTTCCTCTTCCCCCAAGGTGAGCACGACGACCTCCTCTACAATGAAAAAGCACTCATCCGGTTCGGTAACACATACACCAACGCCTATGCGGAGTTCACACTGGAGGCTACCAGCCATACCACAGCCGTCTACAGCGGCTCGGGAGCTGTGAACAACTTATCCCCCGCCCGCGACGGAAACAACGACGGCGGCCTGCTCAAGGGCGCCGCCCTCTGGCAGATCCTGGGCGACGACATCGCCGGCATCTCAGTGAACCAGATCAAGCTCTACGCCCCGGTCATCTCTGCTTCCCTCGACAACTGGAACAGTTACCTCTCTGATTTCTCGTTTACGAAGCTGGTCATCGACTGCCCCGTCCCCCCGCAGGAGATCCCCGAACCCGGCACTTGGCTGACGCTGGGAGCGGGACTGATCGGATTGGGTGTCTGGCGGCGCAAACGCTAGTGAGTCTTCCCAAGGAGGAGCCCAAGGGCGCGGGACCGGCGGATGGTCTCGCGCCCTTCTCGTCTTTGCCCTCATCAGTCTCCATCAGGGATTAAACTTGTACTTGAGGCACTAGATATAGGGTCCCCGTGGTCGGAGCCCCCTGATCTTGATGGTTGCCTCTTTACAGGTTCTCTTGATTGCGGTACTCTCAAATCACCCCCCCGAGCGGCCGCCGTAGGCCGGAAAAGCGGCGCGCCGAAACCCCAACGCTAGGACGCTTGAAAGGAAAACGACGTTGCTGATTCTTAAACGCGTTGAACTTCAAGGATTTAAGTCATTCTTTGACCGAACCGAGATGCGCTTCCCAGGGCAGGGAGTAGCGGCCATTGTCGGCCCGAACGGGTGCGGCAAGTCCAACCTGAGCGATGCCATCAGTTGGGTACTCGGAGAGCAGTCCGCCAAGTCGCTCCGCGGGACTCGGATGGAAGACGTGATCTTCGCCGGGACACGGGACAGGAAACCGCTCGGAATGGCTCAGGTTTCCATGACGCTGGTGGACCCTACAGGCAAGCTGATCCTTCCGAGCGAAAAACTCGAGGCATCCAAGGCTGCGCAGGCGGCCGAAACCACCCTGGAGGGCGACAGCAAAGCGAACGGCCATTCGAACGGCCTCAATGGACACTCAAATGGCCACACAGCAACTCTTTCTCCGGAAAAGGAGATCATCGTCACACGCCGGTTATTCAGGTCGGGTGAATCTGAGTATCTCATCAATGGCCGGACCGCCCGATTGCGGGACATTCAGGAAATCTTTATGGGGACCGGCCTTGGTCCGGAGTCCTACGCCATCATCGAACAGGGGCGCATTGGGCAGATCCTCTCCTCCAAGCCTCTGGACCGCCGAGCTGTGATCGAGGAAGCCGCGGGCATCTCCAAGTTCAAGACCAAGCGCCGGCTGGCGGAAGCAAAGCTCGAAGGCGCCCGGCAGAACCTGACCCGCGTGTTCGACATCCTCGAAGAGGTGACCCGCCAGGTCAACTCGCTGAAGCGCCAGGCAGGCAAGGCGAAGCGCTACGAAGAACTGAAGAAAGAGCTTGACGTTTGGCTGCGTAATGCATTGACCGGAAGAGACTTCCTTCTTCAGAGAGAAATCGCTCGAATCAGGGCTGCCTTAGCGGAGGCTTCTGCTCGGCATCAGGAATTGACCACCTCCGTCGCGGAGGGCGAAAAGGCGCTCGCTGCGGCGCGGGAGACTTTCTACCAGCTCGAATCGGACCTGACCCAAGCCCGGCAGAAGTCGGCGGAGATCAGCGTTGACTCAGAACGAACCCGCGGCCAGATTGAGGCGCAGAAGCGGCAGGTCGCTTCCATCGAGCAGCGGCTGCAGGAAGGGGAAGGCGAGACCGAGGCTCTCGCCGCGCGCCTGACTGCACTGAACGCCGAGCAGGAGCATCTTTCGGAGGCCCTCAAGTCTCTCGAGCAACAGTCCGCCGAGGCGCGCGAACGATTGCAGGCGCGGAACGCCGAGCGAGATGCCGCCCAGAATCAACTCCGTGAGCGCGAGCGGTCCGTTGAGCAGGCCCGTCAGGGCGCGGTCCGGCTGCTGTCCGAATCAAGCCAACTGCGCAACCAGATCGCACAAATCGAAAGCTATCTCCAGTCGATCGAGCGCGACACCGCCCGGCTAAAGAACGAGGAGCAGGCGGCGGAGTCCGACCTCGCGCGGCTGGAAGCGGCTCGTGTTGAGTTCTCCGGCAAACTGGCCGGACGCCAGCTTGAACTCGAATCCATTCACGAGCGGCGCAAGGGCGTCGAAGGCAGCCTGCAGGAGAAGCGCGCCTCGGCGGCGGAGACAAGGAAGAAGCTCGATGCATTGCGGCAGGAGGTTTCCAGGCTTCGCGCGCGCCGGGACTCGCATGAGGAAATCCTTTCTCACCGTTCTTATACGACGGAAACCGTCAAGCGCTTGTTTAGCGTGATCGAGCAAGACCACGCCGAAGGACTCAAACCCGCCGGCGTCCTCGCTGACTTCGTCGATCTGACCGATCCGCGCTTCGAGCGGGCGACAGAAGAGTTCCTCCACGAGGAACTTGAGTATGTTGTGGTCAAGCAGTGGGAAGACGCGCGCAAGGGGCTTGAAGTCCTTAACGCGAACTGCGACGGCCGCGTGACCTTCCTCGTAGAGCCGAACCTCAACGCCGACCCTGCGGCGGTGGTGACCGAGGTTCCGCCGGAGCCGCCGATCGGACCGGAGACAGGCATCGCCGGGCGTCTTTCCGACGGACTCCGTTTCACCAACGGACTGACGAATGCGCCTTCGGCGCTGCTGCCCCGCCTGGCCCGCTGTTACCTGGCCGAGGACCGCGATTCGGCTTCGCGCCTGTCGCGCATGTACCCGGATCTCTTTTTCCTGCTGGAGGACGGCGTCTGCTACCACGGTCACGCCGTTTCCGCCGGCCGCAAGACCGGCTCCGGCCCTCTGGCCCTGAAGCGTGAGCTGCGCGAACTCTCGGCCCTGTACGAGCAGCGCCACGCCGAGTTCACTGCCTCCCAAGCCATTCTCGATGGGCTGGAAGCGGAGATCGCCGCGCTGACAGAGGACCTCGACCAGTTGAAGGCCGAACAGCAGCGGCAGGAAAAGGAAACGCTCATCCTCGATCAGGAGATGAGGAAGCTCGCCGAAGAAACCAGGAGGTCCAATCAGCGGCTGTCCATCGCACGAGTTGAATTGGAGCGCATCGGCCGCGACTCCACCGCGCAATTGCAGCAGCGCGACGCCAAAGCCTTGCAGTTAGAACAGAAGGAATCCGAGCGCGCGCTGCAGGATGCCGCCTACGAGGAAGGGAAGGCGGCGCTGGAAGGTCTCCGGCAGGCGCTTCATTCTCTGGCCGAAGAGCACTCCGTGGCGCGCGTCGAACTCTCCACCCTCGATGAGCGCCGGCGCGGGACTGAACACGCCCTCAACCGTCTCGAGCAGCAACTCCGCGAGCTCTCCAGCCGGCGATCGGCCCTCGCCGCCGAACTCGAACGGCTCGCCTTGCAGCGCAACAGGCTGCTCGAGAACAACCTTGAACTCGACCAGAAAGCGGCGTCGCTGGCCGGCGAGGCGGCGCACTTCACCGAGTTGGTCTCTACCCTCGCCGCCCGTGAGTCGGAGCTGAAGGACAACCTCGCGCTGGCCGAGGAAGAGCTGAAGATTCTCCGCCAGCAGGTGGGCGAGGCGCAGGAGGCGCGAGGTCAGATTGAAGTCGGCCTTGTCCGCAAACAGTCCGATCTCAAGTATCTCGACGAGACCTGCCGCAAGGATCTGGGCGTCAGTCTGGCCGAGCTGAACCCGCCACCACCCGAGCCCGTTGCACTGACCGCTGGCTGGCTCATGATGCCCACCGGTGAAGTTTTCGACCTCGCCGGGACGACCCTGCAGCCCGACCGTTCCATCACGCGAGGCGAGGGCGACGTCCTGCTCGCCGGCAACGAGGCCGAGCCTGCCGCCGAACCCGACGAGCTGACTGTGGCCGAAAGCGAAGAGAAAGTTGTCGAACTCCGCAAGCGGATTGAGGGCCTCGGCGCCGTCAACCCGGAGGCCTGGCATGAATACCAGGAGGCTCAGCAGCGCTACGACTTCCTCAACGCCCAGCGCACCGATCTGCTGGACTCCATTCGCGACACTGAAAAGGCGATTCACGAGATCGACTCCGAATCGCGGAAGCGCTTCGTCGAAGCCTTCCACGCCATCAACGGGCACTTCCAGGAGATGTTCCGCGTGCTGTTCGGCGGCGGGACCGGCGAGATGCGACTCACCGGCGAAGGCGACGCGCTCGATCAGGGCATCGAAATCGTCGCTCAACCGCCAGGTAAGCGGCTTCAAAACGTTCAGTTGCTCTCGGGCGGCGAGAAGGCCCTCACCGCGGTGGCGCTGCTGATGTCGATCTTTAAGTACCAGCCGAGCCCGTTCTGCATCCTCGACGAGGTGGACGCGCCGCTCGACGAGGCCAACGTAGGCCGGCTCGCCAACCTCCTCAAGGAGATGGCCGGCGAGACGCAGTTCATCGTCATCACCCACGCCAAGAAGACCATGGAATCCGCCGACATGCTCTACGGCGTCACCATGCAGGAGCAAGGCGTCTCGAAATTGGTGAGCGTCAAATTGAAGACGCCCGCCCCTCCCCCGCCGCAGCCGACGCTGCAGACCGCCGCCAGGGCATAGGATCCCTTCTATGCCCTCGACGGCGCTCATCGGCATCGCCGGGCCGTCGTGCTCCGGCAAGACCGAGCGGGCCCGCGCTCTCGCCGCCCGGCTCGGTTGCCCGGTGTTGAACCTCGACTTTTACTACTACGATCTGGCCCACCTGCCGGCCGAAGAACGCGCCCGAACCAACTTCGACGAGCCGGCGATCCTCGAGTTCCCGCTCATTCTCGAACACGCCCGCGCTTTGCAGCGGGGCGAGGCGATTGTGGCGCCACGCTATGATTTCGCCACGCACACCCGCCCGCCTGGCGGTGTTCAGATCGAGCCCGCGCGCCATGTCGTTCTGGAAGGCCTGTTCGCGCTGCATTGGCCTGAACTGCGCGAACTCTATGCGCTCTCAGTCTTCGTCGAGACCCCTGATGCCGTCTGCTTCGAGAGACGATTTCGCAGGGACCAGATCGAGCGGGGCCGTTCGCCCGCCTCCATCCGTGAACAATACGAGCGATGGGTCCGTCCGATGGCCGAGAAGTGGATTCTGCCCACTCGCCAGTACGCTATGCTGACGGTTTCCGGTCTGGACGATATTGAAGCCTCGCTCCGACAGATCATGGCCGCGCTATGACACAGCCGATGAAGGCGCCTCTGAAACCTTTGAAATGTCCGGGGTGCGCCGCCTCGCTCGAATACGATCCCGAGGCCGCCAAGCTCAAGTGCCCCTACTGTGGCAGCCTTCTGGCCGTCGAACGGGACGCTCAGGCGGAGCCCGTCGTCGAAGTCGACTACGAAGAGGCCCGCCGCAGGGCAGGGGAGAGCGTATCGGGTCAGCTCTCGGACAATGCCGTGCAGGTCGAGTGCGCCACCTGCGGGGCGGCTGTCGTGTTCGAGCCGCCCGACGTCGCCGGGCAGTGCCCCTTCTGCACAACGAAGATCGTCGTGCAGCCGCACACGCCCGACCCGCTCATCGCCCCGCAGGGCCTGCTGCCTTTCGCCACGCCGAAACAGGCTGCGGTTCAGAGCTTGCGCTCCTGGCTGAACTCGCGCTGGTTCGCCCCGAACGACCTCAAGCGTGTAGCCAACCCCGAGCGGCTTGAAGGAATCTATCTGCCCTTCTGGACCTACGACGCCGCTGCGCGCACGAGCTACACCGGAATGCGCGGCGAGCACTATTGGGTCCAGGAATCATACACCGAGATGGTGAACGGCCGGCCCCAGCAGCGGGTTCGCAACGTGCGGAAGACGCGCTGGTATCCCGCTTCGGGCGAGGTCAATGACAGCTTCGACGATATCCTGGTTCCCGCGTCCAGGGCGATCGACTCCAAACGCCTCGACGACCTCGATCCCTGGGACCTTGAGAAGGTGGAGCCGTACAACCCCTCCTACCTGGCGGGCTTCAAGGCGCAGCGATATCAGGTCGATCTCACCGGCGGCCTCGGGTTGGCGCAACAGCGGATGGAGCCGGCCATCCGCGCCTCCATCCGCGCCGATATCGGCGGCGACGAGCAACAGATCCACTCGATGAACATCAGCCTGAGCCGCGTCACCTTCAAGCACCTGCTGCTGCCGTGCTGGCTCGGCGCCTACAAGTTCAACCAGAAGCTCTACCAGATCGCCGTCAACGCCCGAACCGGCGAGGTCTCCGGCGAGCGCCCCTACAGCGCCGCCAAGATCGCCGCCTTGGTTCTCCTCATCCTTCTGGCCATCACTGTCCTCGCGATCCTGGGCCGCGAGTGAGATTCAATCGCAGACGGCAGAACCCCGAAGCGGGCTGCCCGGATCTTCAGCCGAAGCACTCCTTCAAACCTGAGAAGAATTGACGGTAACAAGACCTACATATATGTTATAGGTGCCATGTCAACAGGCGGCGGACCTGCACCGGCAACGTCCGGGTCTCTGATCCTGAATGCCGCCCGGAGCAACATGGCCTCGGCGCTTGAGCAGTTTTGCATCGTCTACTGGCCGCCGGTGTTTGCGTTCATCCGGTCGCAGGTGGGAAACCGGGAGGATGCGAGAGACCTTACGCAGAGCTTCTTTGCCAAGCTCATCGAGAAACACTACCTCACGATGGTGAGCCCTTCCCGCGGCAGTTTTCGATCGTTCCTCTATGCATCGGTACGCCACTTCCTGAGTAACGATCGCGATTGGGTACGCGCTCAAAAGCGCGGAGGCGGACGAAAGCACGTCTCGCTCAGCATTGAAGACTCGGAGGACTGGCGGCGCTTCGAGGTTGTCGGCGCGCTCAATCCTGAAAGGGAATTCGAACGCCGCTGGGCGCAGCTGGTCGTCGAGCGGTCGCTCTGCCGTTTGCGCTCCGAGCAGGACGCCGCCGGGAACCGCGGTAAGTATGAAGTCCTGAAGGCCTTCCTGACTTCGGAGGGCGACGGCACGAGTATCGGCCAGGCGGCGCAACTGCTCGGCATGAACGAGCCCGCCGTGAGAATGGCCATTCACCGGTTGCGCCTATGGCATGCGGCGGCGCTGCGGGCGGAGGTCTCGGAAACGGCCGCTACTCAAGCCAAAGTGGAGGACGAGACCCGGCATCTTCGTTCGATTCTGTCTGAATGAGCGTTGCGTTTCCCGGCGGTTGCTTCTCGATTTCCTTCAACGAGGCGAAGTCTGTCAAGCAGAAAACAAGGATGCACCCGGCTGCGAATGCGGGCCTCATTGCAGGGGCGGTCGTCGGCGGGTTGGCCCTGACGTTCGGAATCCTCCGCGGGGCAGGGAATTGCAGCCAATAAAGGGTTTACAGCGATCTCACTTGGAGCTTTCGGGCAATTGCCCGATCCCAATAAACGGAGCCGGGGGAGTGAGGCGCTGTGGCATTTCCAGTTCGGGCATCGGAGCGGCCTTGAACAGCCTCAGACACGGCTTGGCGAGCCAGCGAGCCCACTTGGCGGCATGGCTCCGCCGGGCGCTGTCGGTGGAGATCCCGGTATTGGCGTACATCTGCCGGTAGAGCTTGGAAATGAAAACGTAGGCGATCCGCGCTTTGAAAGTGTGCGCCTCGGCGGAACGCTTCCAGACCAGCGGCAGTTTGTAGAACTCGTCCCATACCCACTGCGTGAGCTGCCTCATTTGCTCCGATGTCATCGTCGGGTGGGGCATCAGCAACTTGGGCCGGTGGGCCGCCGGAATCAGCCAATAACGCGTGATCGGGACTCCATCGACGGTCCGCACATTCTCGCCTTGCGACTGCTCCCACTTCTGGAAATCCACCGTACCTGCAAACGGCATCAGCATCACGAACTGAGCGAAGCTGACGTCGGCGCGCTTGGCGAGGGCAAGCGTCGCCGCAAAGGTGTCCTCGCGGTCGGTGGGAAGCCCGAAGATGAACGAGCCGAGCACGTGCACTCCGTGGCGCTTGAACTTCTTGAGGCTGTCTACCAAGCCTTCCCCGTGGGGATTGAACTCCTTGAAGACCGCCTTGAGCCCTGCCTCGCCGACCGACTCGATGCCGACCAGCGCGCCGCGAATGCGCGCCTTCTTCATCGCGTCGAGAAACGCCGTGTCTTCGGCCGCCTCGAGCGTGATCTGCGTGAAGAAGTTCAGGTCGCCCGGCAGTTCGGCGAGTTGTTCCATCAGTTCGAACTTCTCCGCCCGGACGGCTTTCAACTGCGCCGCCTTCTCGTGGTTGCCCTGCTTTTCGGCGTTGGCGATGTCCGTAAACGAAACCGGGTAGAAGTTGTCGTCCGCCAGCAGGATGAAGCGGAAGCCGAGCCTCCGGAGCTGGATGATCTCCTCAACGACAGCGAATGTGGATCTCTGCCGCGGCTTTTGGCCGTCGGTCCTCCACACAGAGCAAAACGAGCAGTGCTTCGAGCAGCCCCGGATAGTCTGAACCGAAGCCCACATGTACTTGTCCTTGGGCATAAGGTCCCAACGTGCCGGTTTGAACTCGCTCGAAGCGACGCGCCCCCCGTCGTACAGCCGTTGCTGCGAACCAGCGGCCAGATCGCGGACCGCTTGCGCCCAGACGATGTCGCCGTCGCCCTTGACGACCGAGTGCGCCCCCCCATGCTCAAACGCCTCTTCGGGGTACAGCGTGGCATGGATGCCGCCAAAAACAACAAGCGCCCCCTTCTCGCGGAGCTGCCGGCCAATTGCGTACCCTCGGGCCGCGTTGACCGTGTGGATCCCGATTCCGACGATATCGCCGCTCTGCACCGAGCTCAGTTCCATCGGCTCCAGGCTTTCGTCGTGCAGCAGTGGATCTCCGAACTCCCGCGGTGTTGCCGCGGCAAGGACGAAAAGCCATCTTGGGGTGAGGACCGCGATGCCGAAAGACGACTCGCTTGGGCTGACCAGATGGATTCGCATTGGCCCCTTAATTCTATATGGCTTCAGGCGATTTGTCTTGACCGTCGAGCACGCTCCTCGATCACGGTGGTCTTTTCTCCAAGGGGAAGGTTGAGCTTCTGTGGCTATTTGAAGGCCGGCGACCTCGCAGGAGGGCCGAATTCATGCCCCTCCTGAGGTGTTCGAGAGCTACTGCACAAAGCCCAGCGCACCGACGGCGGCGCCGAGCACGCGCGGATCGCCGTTGGACGGGCGGAACGGTTGGACGGCCCGCACCGTCACTACCGCCGGTCCTTCCCCGCCGGCTGGAAGGGGCCAGCGTTGCTCGGACCACGCCGGTTGCGTAAAGCTTCTGGTTCCGAGCGACCGGCCGTCAACCAGCACTTCCAGCGCGATCTCGCCCTGCTCCCTCAGTTGCACCGGGCTTGCGTTGACGCGCAAAGCAACTGCCTTGGCTCCGGCAGGTCTGTGCAGGTTGACGATCGCCTCCGTGTGGGTCCAGCGGTAACCGGGCTCGGGGCCGTACCAGCCCTCCTCGAGCACGCCCAGGGGCGCCTCTCGCGAGAAGTCGATGAAGGAGACGCGCATGGTCTCCGGCGTCTTCACTGAAGCAGTTATCGTCCGCGCGGCGCCGTTCCATCCGATCACGGCCAGCCGCGGCGCTGCCATGCACGGGGCGGCTTCCCGCTTCTCGTTGCTGCAAACCAGCAGTTCCGGGCGGGCGTCCCACCATCGAACGGATGCAATTCGCCCCCAGAAGTTCATTCTCGCGGGGCCGCCGTCGTAAATCACTGCATCGAATGGACCCTGGGACCTCAAAAAATCGCCGACCGCCATCACATAGGCCCTGTGCTCCGCCGCCGCATCCAACGTCTCCGCGCGCTTCTTCCGCAGCACATAGTGGTTGCCGGGAATCCAAAGGACGAACAGCAGGACGATCCATGCCGGACGCCAGCGCGCCGCGAGAAACGCCAACGCGACCGCCAGCCCAATCAACGGCACATAGAGGTACACACTGAAGAGGCGCGCCGGCAGAAACCAGAGCGGAGCGGGGATGAGGAAGAGGAACAGGACGCCCCAACGCACCTTCGCATCCCTGATGAGCAGCAGCAGAGGCAGGCAGAATCCAAGATAGGGGATCAGCAGGAGGGACGAGCCGTAGAATGGCAGTGTCCTGCCAAGCGCCTCAGCGCTGAAGCGGAGAGTGTAATCGTCGTTCTTGCCCGCGTTCGCTGCCATTGCCTGAAGAACGAAACAGGCCGAAATCAAACCAAAGGGAATGACGCGTTTCCACCGCCGGCCACCCGCCAGATACTCCCATGCCAGCAGCAGCACCGGCAGCACGACGATGAGCTCTTTACTCTTGTAGCCGAACCAGAACGGAATCAGGGCCCACGCCCACCGGCCGTTCAGATAGAGCAGCAGCGTCAACAGCGTGAACGTACAGCAAAGCAGATCGAAGATGTACATCGGTTTCCACAGGGCGTCGAAGACCGCCATGTGAAATGAGAACAGCAGCGCCCCCGCCCAGGCCCCTTGTGGAGGCGCGCTCATCTTCCGAAGTAAAAACCAAACCAGGAAGCAATTCAGGGCATGTAGCAGGTGCAGCGCTGCGACGTACCAGGGGAATCGCAGCCCCGCCAATCGCCCCATCACCTTATAGAACAGATGGCCCGAGGGCCGGAAGTTTCCGTCCGAAAGAACCGGCTTCGCGAACTCCAAAGCAAAGGTCTCGGCGGAAACCTGCCGGGTCACCACCAGGTTGTCGAGGTCGTCGTCAGTGAAGAATCCTTTGTAGGCGGCCCGGTGCGCCACAAGCAGCAGCAGCGCCGCTGCGAGGGCGGCAGCCGCATGATGAAAACTGCGCATTCTTGAGCTATTGTTTCAGGGAATGCGGGCGTAGACCAGGGAGACCGGCTTTCTGTCGGCGTTGTATCCGACCGCGAGCACCGCGTTCGCCTTGGGGTTCACCCGTAGCACCTGGGCCGCGGGTTGCGCCGCTCCAGGTTGCGTGGGTTGGCCCGGCTGGCCCGGTTGCCCAGGTTGCCCCGGTTGCCCCGGCTGGCCTGGCGTCACAGCCTGCGCCGGGGGCGGCCCGACAAACGCCACACCCTCCGGATTCGCGACAAACTCAGGCTCGCTTGTCATCAGATCGAAGACGATGAGCTGCGCTCCCGTCGCCCCTGTCTGGATCCCCCGGACCACCAGCTTCCGCGTGGAAAGCATGACGTCAAGCAACTGAATCTGCTCGAAACCCTCGGGCGTCGGCAACAGCCGGACTTCGCCGCTCTCCAGGTCGAAGACGACCACGCCGGCATCGCCCGCCCTGCGGTTTTGGCCGAGGCCGAGCACCATGTTGAGCGCGGGAACGGGCCGAAGCGAGCCGACGCCGACGCCAAGCACGCCGCTCGGCGCGTCGAGCCGAAGCGACGACTCCGTTGCGCTGTCGAACAGGAACATGGCGCTGGCCAGCCCGGCCTGCGTCGGATCGCTGTCAAAGCCGTACAGGAAATCGTTGATTTCGTTGGCGCCGGCCGTGACGTTGAACTCGCCGCTCCCCTTCAATTCAAACGCCCGGGCGGCCGGATTCTCGCCCAATGTGACTTCAATGAACCCGCGCGCCGTGCAAGGCTGGCGGAACTGCGTCTCCAGGGTCTTCGAGCCGAACAGGGCGATGCGCCGGGTCAACTCCAGGTCGAATACCCTGATCTGCGGCGTACAGGCCGCGAAAAACCAACCCTCGGGCAGCCCGACCACGCGAGGCGCGCCCTCCAACGGAAATCCCACAATCGCATCGCGCTGCTTGTCCACGCTTCGACTCAGCACGTAAAGCGTCCTGGTCGCGGCGTCATAATAGGCCGTTCCGGCAAGTCGTACCGCCGGCAGCGCCGGCTGTTGCCCCGGCCGCGTTGGCGGCGCCGGTGCGGCAACCGGGAGCCACCCCTCCGCGTAATCCCGGGTTCCGGCGATCTGCCCCTGAGGATCGATGACTGCGATGCGCGCCTTGGATGGCGCCGTCTCGCTATCCGCCACGACGACGGCCACCCCGCCTTGCACTCCAATCGCCGCCAGAACGAACTTCACTCCGTCGCCCGTATCCAACTGCCCCGTCCTTAACAAATTCGCCAGCGCGCCCTGGACCGGCGCCGGATTCGCCGGATTCTCCTGTCCCGAGTCCTCAGAAACGGTCCCGCTCTCCAGATCGATTCGATATGCCCGCCCTTCAGCCGGCCACGCCGCGCGCAGATCGCCGTCTCCTGTCGGCGCCAGATTGACCACCGGAGCAGGGAGTTCGAGATCCTTCGCCGCTTCCCAGGCCGGATTCCAGATCCGCACCTTCCTGAAGCTGGTCAACTGTTCCGCCGCCTCGCCCGGTCCAATGAAGCTGGCGACAACCGGCGAATTCGGAAACGACAGAACCGGCGTCATCGCCGCGCGAATTGCCGCCGAGAGGCACCCTTCCTCCTTCCGCACGCCGCCGCGCCGCATGTCGAAACTCCATGTCGGGTAGCAGCCGTCTTCGCCTCGCGGGCCTGTTAATGCTCCCATGCTGCCGCGCAAATCTGAACTCTGAAGCACTCTGGGCTCTGAAAGTTCGGGAGGTAGAGCGACGGAACTCACTTGCACTCGGCCCGCCGGGGCCACTGGGAGCGGGGTCGCGGCGTTCCCCTGCGCGACCAGTTGCAGCAGGTCTCCCGCCTTGACTGCACTGGGGAGTTTGGACTTCAGAATGAACTCCCCGGGCGTCTGTTCGGACACGGCAACAGCGAACTCCAGGGGTTGTCCGTCGGCGAAAAGCAGAATAGGCTGAACGGCTGTCGAGCCCGGTTGGCCCGGAACGCCGGTGACCGGCCTCGGGTCCGTCATCCCAAGCCCGGAGGCTGGAACCGCCAAATCTTCACCAGCAACTCCGGCCACCGGGCCAAACCCGTTTTTCGATTCGCTCTTGAGCGCGGGGACCATCGGACGAACATTGAACCGGACGGCGCGGCTCGCCTGTTCTCCCCTCCGGACAATCGCCACCGCTGCGCCTGCCGGCGTCTCCCAGGGAACCTGGCAGACGATTGTGTCCGGGGTGGCGCTCAAAATCGGGGTCGGCCGGTTATTGATCACAACCTGCGTCGGCGGCGTGCCAATCTCGGTTGGC
>CAYWST010000103.1:0-15128 GCA_964461075.1 uncultured Solibacteraceae bacterium
ATCATTTGCTGTTGTAAGTTACTCTTGAAGCTCGATACCTCGTGCGTCTGCCTCTCATCGCCCTCAGCTTGTGTCTCCTGCCTGCGCTGCGGGCGGCGTCTCCCGTCGACTTCGGCCGCCGCGAGTTTCTGGAGGCGCTCGAATCGCGCGGGCTCAAGCCCGAGCGGTTCAAGGTCATCACAGAGCATTCGATGGTTCTTCCTGCCGACGGGTATTCGATCCAGGGCTCTCTGATCCGCGGCGGCAATCTCCGGGGCGTCATGTACGGACTGCTTGAAGCGGCGGAGCAGATTCGTAAGAGCGGCCGATTACGCATCGCGAAAGCGCAGCCTGCGATAGCCGTCCGCGGCGTCAGGTGGGAGCGGCCGCTTCCAGCGGATCCCACCGTTCTGTTCGCCTCACTCGCTCGCGCGCGATTCAACCGCTTCGTCGCTGCCAACAGCGGCGAGACGATCGAAACGCTGAAAAGCGCGTCCGAGATCGCCTCCGCGCACGGTCTCGATTTCGGTGTGGTCTTGCCCGAGGGTGCGTCGGCCAAAACTTACGTTTCGTCTCTTCCTCTGGTCAAGTTCATCGAGGCCTCTCCCACTCAGGGTCATCTGGATGAACTCGCAGGCGCCGGCCGGCTGTTTACGTTGGACCTCGACGCCTTGACGCTGGACGAGACGGGATTCGCCGCCGCAAAGGCGTCACGTATCCCTCTGCAAGTCTGCGCCGAACCTGCCGCGACAGGCGGGTTTCTTGAGAAGCCCGAGGTGTCGGACCGTACGCGCGCGTGGAACGTCATCTGGCGGCTACGGCCTTCTCCCGCCGCGGGGCCGAAGGCCGTCCGGACGCTGCTCGAGTCGCTTTCGGCCGGGGGAGCGCAAGGTTTCGAATTGGCGGCACCGGCGTTTCCCGCGCCGAGGTTCTACGAGATATGGGGCCGGCTGACCTACGATCCATCGACGGCGGACAGCGTCTTCGACCTGAGTTCGAGGCCGCCCTCCGCGTTGCTTGAAGCGCTCGAAGAAGCCGCCTTCCTGCCGCCGGATGGAACCTTGGTCCCGCTGGAGAAAACGCTCGGGACGCCGGACGGGAACCCCTGGATCGCTTCCCCGATGGAGTCGGCCAGGCTGCGGTTCGAAGAGCGTTCGAGCGCCAAGTCGCTTCCGCTTGAACACGCGACTGTCTATGCGGCGGCGGCATCGCGTCTTGAGAAGTTCCTGGGCGTCGAGCCGGCGCTGAAGCCTGTCGCAGTTCATGCGCGGATTTCGTCGCTCAGGCTTTCCGCGGCCGCTCACCTGGCGTGGGCGCGAGCCTCAGGCGACTCCGCTGCGTTCACCAATGCGCGACAGGATGCCCAAGCCGCGCTCAAACTGGATCCCGCAAATCCGGTTCTGCAGGCTGACGCCGCCCTGTTGGAGAACCATCCGGCGCTGAAGGCGCCCCTGGAAAAGCCGCCGAACCGTTTCCCGGGGATTGTCACCCGGCCGGTCTTCCGGCATTCGCCCGTCAAGCAAGCCCCGGCTCGTCAGCCGCTCAGAATCGTGCTGTCGATCTCCTCCATGGCCAACCTGCGAACTGTCCTTCTTCATTGGCGTCCTCTCAGCCGCGGCCCGTGGCAGACGATTGAGGCCTCTCCATCGAGTCCGGTCTTCTCGATTCCGGCTTCAGCCATTACGCCCGCTTACGACATCGAGTACTTTTTCGAAATCCACCACGCCCTGGGCGGCGGCTGGTTCCACCCGGAAATTGTGGCAGGCACAATTTCGGGGTTTCCCGCGCGGTTTGTCGTTCGGGTGAATTGACGGGTTCCGGGACGACCCCGGTTCGGATGATACGATCGTGGTTTCGAGGAAAGACCCAAGCGTGAAGTTCTACTCAGCCGTCGTGTTGTTTATTGCCGGAGCGACGTTGCATGCCCAGTCGGCCGCGACCGGTGCGTTGGAAGGGGCGGTGCGCGACAGCGCCGGCGCAGCGGTGGCCGGCGTTCAAGTCAGGTTGATCAACCCCGCGACCCAGCAGGCGCTCGAAGCGGCGACCGATGCGCAGGGCGGCTACCGGTTCTCTCTCGTTCCGCCCGCGGAGTACGAACTCGTGTTCGGCGCCGCGGGCTACAAGACCGCGCGGATGAGCGGCGTCGCTGTGAACGTGAGCGAAGTGCTGACGGTCGACGCGACGGTTGAAGAGGGCGCGGCGGCGGAGACTGTCGAGTGCGACTGTATCGTCCGTTCGGCAGGGCCTGCGACCGGCACTCTCGTCGACCGGAAAACAATCACGGCCGTTCCGCTCAACACTCGCAACTTCACGCAGGTCCTTTCGATGTCCTCCGGTTCCGCGGCGGACGTGAACAACGCCGGAACGCTCGGACGCGGCACTTCGAGCACGCACGTCAACGGGAACACTTCGTCCGGTTCGTACACCATCGACGGCGCGTACTCGACCAGCACGGTGCCCAACCCGGACACAATTTCGGAGTTCAAGATTCAAACCTCGCAATATGACGCCGGCTTTGGCGCGGCGGCGCCCAGCACGAACCTCGTGACGCGGCGCGGCGAAAACGAGATTCACGGTACGCTCTGGGAGTTCCTGAGGAACGACGTCTTTAACGCCAACGCTTTCTTCCGGAACGCGACGGGGCAACCGAAGCCGAACCTGAAGCAGAACCAGTTCGGCGCGACAGCGGGCGCGCCTATCCGGCGGAACCGCTGGTTCGCGTTCGGGTCCTATCAGGGAACGCGACAGGTGAACGGGCTCGACCCGACCTCGACCGCGAACCTCATCCTCCCGGCATTGGGCGAGGACCGTTCCGCCGCGGCGTTGGCGAGGCAGTTCTGTCCGGCCAACCACGGGGGCGACCCGCGCTACCTCAGCTTCGCCGGCGGCCGGCAGGTCGACTGCAACAACCGGAACACTCCTTCGACGGCCTCGATTCACCCTGTTGCGCTGAGAATGCTCCAGGCGAAGGGACCTGACGGCAGCTATCTGATTCCATCGCCGCAGACCCTCATGACCTCGGGCAGCAACGCCGGCCTCGGCTTCTCGGCCTATAGTCAACCGTCGACTTACAAAGAGAATCACTACCTGGCGAACACCGACTATGTTCTGAACCAGAAGCACACTCTCTCCGGGCGGCTCTTCACGTCCACCGTTGACCAGTTGCGGACCTTCGGCTCGCCCGGCGGATACCCCGGCGCGCCTGTCGTGCCAGGATGGGGCGCGCCGCAGGCTCTCGACGCGGCCGACCTGGCAACCAGCGGCAGGCTGACTTCGACCGTCACTCCGGACGTTGTGAATGAGGCCACCTTCGCCTTCACCCGGAGCAAGACGGACGCCGCCGGTGTGGGGATTCCCGAAGCGGCGCAGTTCGGCATGTTGGCGGTGGATCCTCTCTTCCCCAAAGCTCCGGAATTGACGGTGCTCGGGCCGCTTGGAACGTTCCGGCTGTTTGGGACCAATCCGAACGACAACCACTTCTCGACGGTGACCTACATTGCATCGGAGCAGATTGCATGGACGCGCGGGCGGCATCGCATCCGGATGGGCGGGTCCTACATGAACCAATACAACGGCAGGTGGGACACCGGCGGAGCGCGCGGCAGGGTGACGTTTCAATCCTTCGCCGATTTTCTGCTCGGCTTAAGCGCGGCGGATAACCTCAGTCCCGCGGGACGGAGCAACATCCAGACGGTGCAGGCGAACGAGGGAGCCGGTCCGTTCGGAGAAGTTGAGTACAAACTGCGGCGGCATTTTGTCTCCGGCTATGTCCAGGACGATATCAAGGTGAATTCAGGACTGACCCTGAATCTCGGTCTGCGCTGGGAGTACATCGGACCTTCCTATGACACAGCCGGAACCATCGGCAACGCCTCTTATGAACTGATGAAGAGCGTGCCGATTCCGCCGGACGGCGGCACCTACGTGGGCAACACAGTGGCGGCGAACTACAATCCGAATCTGCTGAACCCTTACACGGGCAAGCCATTCGGGCCGCCGCCGGCCGGGGTGGTGGCGCGCGCGACCAGCAGTCTCTACGCCAACGGCGCGCCCTTGGACAAGTTCTCGCCAAGGGCCGGGTTCGCCTGGCAGCCGTTCGGCGCATCGGGCCGGTTGGTCCTCGGCGGCGGCTACGGGTGGTTCTATCAAACGCCGCTCTTTAGCGGGAACGCGAGTTCCGCGCCATTGTTCACGGCGCCTCCGTTCGCCCAGAGTTTTACCAACGCCGATGCGAGCAACGGCGAGTCATCTTTCGACAAGCCGTTTCCGCTGACGACTCTCGGCTTTGTGCCCCGAACCAGGACCTCCCAACTCTCTGACCGGATCGCAGGGCCCGAGTACCGGCTTCCGCGCCTGCAGCAGTGGAACCTGAGCACGAAGTGGAAGCTGACCCAGGCGCTCAGCCTCGACGCCGGCTACGTCGGGTCGCGAGCGGATCAACTGCTGTACGCGCACGGAATGAATCAGCCGCTTCTGGCCAGTCCGTCACAACCGGTCAACTGCGGATATGACGGCGTCGCGAGCCACTGCATCACCGCGAACACCTCGGTCAACGCCAGGCTGCGCGTGCCGGTGATGGGCGAAACGCCGACGGCGCTGCTGGCCAGCGAATTCGGAGGAAAGTCCTGGTATCACAGCATGCAGGCGACACTCAGGGGCAGGTTCTCGAAAGGCCTTGCGTTTCAGGCGGCCTACACGGTCTCCAAGGCGTTGATCAACGGGGCGAACTACAACGATCAGGCCACGACGCTGATTGCCAAGGGCCGCGCATCCTTTGACCGGCTGCACCGGTTGATCGCCAATTTCGACTATGCTCTCCCCGCTCCTGCGGGCCTGAGCGCCGGATGGAGCAAGCTGTTGCGCGGTTGGTCCGTGGCGGGCATCGTGATCGCCCAGACCGGATTGCCGATGACGCTGACGGATCCGGCGGGCGGCGCCGTTTACGGCCGCGCCGGGACATCGACTGTGACCCTCTGTCCTGGCGCGACTCACGCCGACCTGCCCACCGCAGGCGGCGTCACCGAAAGGCTCGGCCATTGGATCAACTCTTCGGCGATCTGCCAGGCGCCGCGCGTCGGTTCCGATGGCTCAACCGGCTACGGAAACGCCGGCCAGGCTCTCATGAGCGGACCGGGTCAAGTCAATACGGATTTCTCCATCGGGAAGAGAACGCGCATCGGCGGCCTTCGCGAAGATGCGGAACTCGCGTTCCGCGTGGAGTTCTACAACGCGCTGAATCACGCGCAGTTCGCCAATCCTGGAACCATCTTTGGCACCGCCGGCTTCGGCGTGATTACGCAGACCGCGGTGGCGCCGCGTCTGATTCAGTTCGGGTTGAAGTACGCTTTCTGACTAGAACACGATTCTCGCGCCAACCTCGATCCTTCGAGGCGCCGAATTGACGCCCGTGGTGGATCCGAAATTGGCCGCGTTCACCGCGGTGACGCTCGGGCCCGCGAAGTAGACCTGGTTGAGAACGTTGAAGAAGCGGCCCTGGAGCGTCAGGCTTGTCTTCTCCGTGATCTTTACGCGCTTGTCGACGCTAAAGTCCCAATTCCGCGTGTAGTCCTGGCGGACGCTGGGCAGCGTCCGCGGCCCATTGGGGATCTGGTATTCGGGCGTGGTCGAAAACGCAGCCGGGTTGAACCACGGCGCCGTGCAGTTGCAGACCGGGTTGAACGCCCGCGCGTTGTCGCGCGCGCGGTCGTAGGGAATCTTTGGATCCTGGCCGGCCACAACGCTCACGCGGCTCGGGCTCGCGCCGGCCAGCCGCGAAAGATCCGGTCCGCCCACGACGACTGGCCGCCCGCTCTCAAACGTATGGAAGCTGAAAATCGTCCAGCCGCCGATGAAGGCGTCGGCCAGCCGGTTGACGTTCTTGGCGAACTGCCTGCCTTTTCCGAATGGCAGATCGTAAGCGTAGGTGACGATGAGGCGGTGCGCTACGTCGAAGGTGGACAGCGCTCGTTCAAGCCGCGTGTTGTAGATGTCGCGCAGCGCCGACGGGTCGAGGAACGCCGCGCCGTTGCCGCCGCCGCCGGTGTCGATCAGCTTGGACCACGTGTAGTGAGCGTTCACCGAGAGTCCGCGATCGAAGCGCCGCTCGTAGCGCAGCGTCGCGGCATGATAGATGGAATCGCCGACCGGCGGGCGGAACCAGTTGAGGCTTGCGCCGAACGCGTTGGCCGTTGAAGGGGCGGCGAATTGCGGATAAGGCTTCAGCAACTGCTGCCTGGGAATGGTCGCCTGCCCGAGAAGGCCTCCGGTGAACTGACCCGCGAATGGATTCGGCACACGCTCATTCAGCCACGCGCCTCCCTGCGCCAGGTATGAGGGGTGCATCTGGTTCAGTTCAAGCGAGGGGATCGGCAGGTGGACGCCGTGGCTTCCGAAATAGGTGAAGTCGACCACCTGCGCGCGTCCGATTTGCCGCCCCAGCGCCAGATTCCACTGCTGCATATAGCTGGCAGGGTTCTGGCGGAGCACGATGTTGCTCTGGTTGTTCAGCCGGTAACTGCCGTCGGTGACGCGCTGCGCGGTGAGTGGAATGCCGCCGGGGAATGGGTTGCTCAGGTTGGTGAGCGGGCGGCCTTCCGTGCTCGCGACATCGGCGATGGTGGTGAAGTTGAACGGCGTCGTCGACAGCGTCGGCTCGACCCCGATCGGCAGGAAGAAGATGCCATAGCCGCCGCGCAGCGTCGTCTTTTCCGCTGCGCGCCACGCGAATCCGGCGCGGGGACCGAAATTGGAGAAGTTCGTCTCCCGGATCGACCGCGGGCTGCCGCCGCCAACGTAAAGCATCGCCCCGTTGTAGTCGCCCCGGACGGGCGCCTTGAAGGCCGGATCGAAATACGTCAAGCGGTCGCCGGCTTCCGTCAGCCCGTTCTCGATTTCGTAGCGGAGGCCGAGGTTGAACGTCAGGCGCGACGTGACCTTCCAGTCGTCCTGTAAATACACGGCCCAGTACTGTGAGGCGGCCGTCAAGGGCTCCACTCGCTCATAGCTGAAGTTGCCGTAGCCGAGCAGGAAACTGGCCATCCCGAAACCGAGGGCCGGCGATGCGGCGGCAAAGTGATCCCGCTGCGTGAAGTTCTGCCCGAACGAGTAAGAGCCGACGGGGTTGAAGACCTGGAACGGATAGAAGCGGTACATTCGCCACTCGCCGCCTGCCTTGATGTTGTGCCGGCCGCGCACATAGACCATCTGATCCTGCACGCTCCAGGTGTCGCGGGGTTGGTTGTTGTAAGCGCGTCCGCCCATGGCGGTGAACCCGAAGCTGAAGTTCGGGTAGAAGCTGATATTGGCCGAGTCGCGTATGTAGCTGGGCAGACCCAGCGTTGCCGGATCGAATCCGATGGTCGCCTTCGGAACCTGGTTTGCGCGAAACCGCGCATAGGAGGCCCGGAAGTTGTTGCTGAGGGAAGGCGAAAGTTGGAAGGTGTCGTCGATGGCGGCGTTGTGGAAGTCGTCGAGCACGCTGGTGGTGTCGGCGAACTGAACGATCACGCCCGGGTTCAACTGCTGGTTCTTCTGCCAACTGTACCGCGCGAAGAAGCGGTGTTTCTCGCTAAAGAAATGGTCCACGCGGCTGGTGATGAGATCGCGCGTGAACTCCTGCTGATTGACGTACAGGTAGTTCTGCCGGCCGGTTTCCGCGATTCCAGGACGGTTGCCCGTGGGCATATCTTGAAGCACTCGCAGCGAGATCGGGTTCTGGATGGCGCGCGGGACGGCATTGCCGGCGAAAGGCGCGCGTGTTCGCTGACCGTTGACGATCGCCGAAGTGAGCGGATCGAAAATGGTGATTGGCTGCAGCGCCGAGCCGACGGCAGCGACCGTCTTCGAGTAATCGCCCTGCCGCTCGAGGTCTGTCGGCACCGACGTGAGCGACTGGAGCGGATCGCGCTCCCGGCGGCCTTCGAAGCTGACGAAGAAAAACGTCTTGTTCTTGCCCTTGTACAGGCCCGGCAGCCAGACAGGACCGCCGAACGTCGCCCCATACTGATTCCGCTTCACGACCGGCCGGCGGACGCCGAGGCGGTTGTTCGTGAAGCTGTTGGCGTTGAGAACGGTGTTCTGGTGGTAGTAGTAGAGCGTCCCGTGGTATTCGTTGGTGCCGTTCTTGGTCACGATGTTCACGGCGCCGCCGCCCGAGCGGCCGAATTCCGCCGAGTAGCTGTTGGTCTCCACGCGGAACTCCTGCACGGCATCCTGCGGCGGCACGCTCACCACGCCATTGAAATCGCCGATCGTGTTCGGCGCGCCGTCGAGAAGGACCTCGTTGGTAGAAGTTCTCCCGCCGCCCACTGAGAAGTTGGAATTGAATACGTTGCGGTTGCCCCGGGCGTCGCCGACGTTGGAGCCCGTCACCACGCCGGGCATCGCCCGCAGCACGCCCATCACGTCGCGCTGCAGCAGCGGAAACTGCAGAATCAGCTTGTTCTCGATCGTATTGCCGACGCTCGAGGTTTCGGATTGCAGGATGGGCACGTCCGCGGTCACCTCGACAGCGGTCTGCACCGCCGCCACCTGCATGCCGAAGTCGATCGTCGCTGTCTGGTTGACCTCAAGACGGACGTCTTTGCGAATCTGTGTCTGGAAGCCTGCCGCTTCCACGGTCACCTCATACTCGCCGGGCAACAGCAGCGGGATCGAGTAGACGCCGGAGGCGTCTGACTTGGCGGCCTTCCTGGCTCCGGTCCCTTGACGGTCCGCCGTCACAGTCGCGTTGGGAACGCCCGCTCCCGACGGGTCCTTCACCGTTCCGGTCAACCTTGCATTGAACGTCTGCGCGCAGAGCGAGCCTGCCGCGGCCAGTACCAGCAAAACCCTGAACATATGATCTCAGGCTAGCATCACGACTTCCCGGCGGCCGGTTGCCCGGCCATGGGGAGAAGTGAAACGATATGACGAGCATGGCCACGCGGCTGTCCGGAATCTTTACGCCGATGCTCGTCCCGCTCGACGACCGCGGCGACATCAACGAAGCCGAGCTGAGACGGTTCATCAACTGGTTGATCTCGAGCGGCGTCCACGGACTCTACCCCAACGGTTCGACGGGCGAGTTTACGCGTCTGACCGTGGAGGAGAGGCGGCGAATCGTCCAAATCACCTGCGATGAGGTGAAGGGCCGCGTGCCGATCCTCGCCGGCGCCGCGGAAGCCAACGTCCGCGAAACGATCGGAGCCTGTGAACTCTACCATTCTTACGGCGCGACCGCCGTGGCGATCGTCTCGCCCTTCTACTACCGGCTCAGCCCGGAAAGTCTCTACGCGCACTTCCGCGAGATCGCGTTACACTCGCCGATCGATGTCACGCTCTACAACATCCCGATGTTCGCGAGCCCGATTGACGTTCCAACCATCAAGCGGCTGGCCGAATTCGAAAAGATCGTCGGCATCAAGGATTCCTCCGGCGACGTCGCTTTCATGATGCGGATGATCGCCGCGGTGAGACCGGTCCGGCCCGACTTCACGTTCCTCACCGGGTGGGACTGCGTGCTGGTGCCGATGCTGATCGCCGGGGCCGACGGCGGCACGAACGCGGCAAGCAACGTCGTCCCCGAACTCATGAGAAAACTCTACGATCTCGCGCGATCGGGCCAGATGGACCCGGCGATGGACCTGCAGCGCAAGATTATGGAGTTGTTCGACCTGATGCTCTATCAGTTCGAGTTCCCCGACGGCTTCCGTGCGGGCGTCGAGATGAGGGGATTCAATTTCGGCCGGTCGAGACAGCCGCAGACGCCGGCGCAGCAGGCCGACCGGGCGCGTCTCAAAGATATGCTTCAATGCCTGGTGAGCGGCACGGGTTTGACCGCGCCGCCGGCGGGCGGCTGCCCGGTCCCCGCCGCTTCCGCGCGGCAGGGTGAGGATCTCGAGCAGGTTGTCTTCGGAGTGCTGGATATCCTGCGGCAGAAAGGCATTCTGTGAGCGACGCGCTGGGGTTCATCGAGGTTGTGGGCTGGAGCCCGTCAATGGTCGTGCTGGACACGCTCGAAAAGGCCGCCAATGTGCGTTTACTACAGGTTGAATTCAACGACCTGGCGGGAGCGATGATGAAGATCGCCGGACCGCTGGGCGACGTTCGGGCCTCGGTCGACGCCGGCCGGGCCATAGCCGAACTGATGCAGGTGCGCTGCACGTCCGATGTCATCGCGAATCCCGCGCCCGAGGCGAGGCTGAGTTGGGACGCGAAACCCGAGTTTAATCCACTGATGGAACAGGCCGTCGTCAAGACGCCGGCCGAGCCGAGCAAGGAGCCGAGAGTGAGCGAACAAGCCGGATTTGCCGTTGGTCTGATAGAAACGCAGGGCTTCACCGCCGTGTTCGAGGCGATCGACACGGCCTGCAAGGCCGCCAACGTGGAAGTTGTCGCCCGCGAAAAACTGGGCGGCGGATACATTACGGTGGTGATCAAGGGCGACGTTGCGGCCGTCCGCGCCGCCGTTGACGCCGGAAAGGCGAAGGTCGACGGGCTCGGGAAGCTCATCGCCGCTCATGTGATTCCCAGCCCGACACAGGCGGTGCTGTCGCTGCTGCCGAAGTAGGAGGATTCCATGTATCCGAAGTACCTGACTGTGGTGGCGGAGTTCCAGGCCCGGCCCGGGAAAGAGGACGAGTTGCGCGGCGAACTGCTCGCGCTCGTGGAACCCACGCGCGGCGAGTTCGGCTGCGTGCAGTATGACGTCCACGAAGAGCAGGGCAGGCCGGGCCACTTCCTCTTCTACGAGAATTGGACCTCTCGCGCGGAACTCGACGCGCACGCCAGAAGCCCTCATCTCACACGGCTGTTCGAAATCGTCGACACGCTCGTCAGCGAGCCGCCGCGCATTCTGTTCTTCGATCGCATCGCATGAGGAGGAGCGCGCGGGTGACACGCAGGAGTTTATTTCGGAGCGCCGCCGGAGGCGGCATGATGATCGCCGCCGGTTGCGGCGGTCCAAAGAAGGAGGCGGTTGAGACTCGCATGATCGAAAAGTTTCCATTCGGCAAGACGGGCGGCGGCACGCCCGTGGATCAGTTCAAGCTGTCGAACAGCAAAGGGATCGAGATCGCAATCATCAATTACGGCGGAATCATTACCTCGATCCGGACTCCGGACAAGTCGGGTAAGTTCGCCGACATCGCGCTCGGCTTCGCCTCACTGGAAGGCTACCTGGGAAGCCATCCCTATTTCGGAGCGCTGATCGGGCGCTACGGGAACCGCATCGCCAAAGGCGAGTTCAAGCTGAACGGGCAGACCTACAAGCTCGCGAAGAACAATAACGGCAATAGTCTGCACGGCGGGGAGAAGGGTTTTGACAAGGCCGTCTGGAGCGTCAAGGACGTCCGCAACGAGGCGGCCGAACAGAGCCTGACCCTCGCCTACAGGAGTGTTGACGGCGAGGAAGGATATCCCGGCAACCTCGATGTCACGGTCCGCTACAGCCTCAACGATAAGGGCGAACTGAAAATCGAATACTCCGCCGTAACCGACAAGCCCACGGTCGCGAACCTCACCAACCACACCTACTTCAACCTGGCGGGAGAAGGCGAAGGCGACATCCTCGGGCACGTGCTCATGGTGAACGCCGATCGCTACACTCCCGTGGATGCGGGCCTCATTCCTGCAGGCGAACTGGCTCCGGTGGAAGGGACGCCGTTCGACTTCCGGAAACCCACGGCCATCGGCGCCCGCATCGAGGCCGGCCATCCGCAACTCAAGGCCGGCGGCGGTTACGACCACAATTACGTTCTGAACCGTGGCGGCGATGGGCTGAGCCTGGCGGCGCGCGTCGTTGAGCCCGGCTCCGGCAGGACACTTGAGGTCGAAACCACCGAACCTGGCGTGCAGTTCTATTGCGGCAATTTCCTGGATGGAACGCTGAAGGGCAAGTCCGGACGGGCGTACGGCAAACGGTCCGGCTTCTGTCTGGAGACTCAGCACTATCCGGATTCGCCGAATCAACCAACATTCCCGTCGACCGTGCTCGAGCCGGGCAGGGAATTGAAGAGTGTAACGGTCTATCGATTTGGCGTGAGCGCGTAGGTGACCGTCCGGAAGCAAATCGACCGCCTGGTTGGCAGGGTGGGGCGCGCGGGCGCTCTCGCGATCGCTCTGCTGGTCGTTTGGATCCTGGTCACTCTGCCCGGCCTGGGGCACAAGTACGCCTATGAGTGGGATTCAGCTCAGTTTGCCCTGGGCGCGGAGAAGTGGAGCCTGCCCGATCATCAGCCTCATCCCTTTGGCTTCCCCTTCTGGATCCTGATGCTCAAGGCGCTGCAGCCGGTGATGTCGCCCCTTCTGGCGCAACGGGTGCTTTCGCTTGCATTCACGATCGCGGGGTTGGCCGTGCTCTGGCGCCTGATGCGGGAGGTTTTCGACGAGCCCTCGGCGTGGATCTTAACCGCGCTGGTGGCGTGGGCTCCGCCCGTGCGCATGCTGGCGGTCGCCCAGAGCACCTACACCGTCGACTTCTTTGGCGGCGGGTTGGCCGGTTGGCTGGCCATGAAGGCGTGGCGCGGAGACGCCACGAGCGCATTCTGGCTGCCCGTGACGGTTGCAATACTCGGCGGAGTTCGCTCAAGTACAGGCAGCTTTCTGGCCCCCTTGGTTGGCCTGACGCTGCTCGTTTTCGTCGTTCAGACCAGGAGGCGGGCCGTGGTTGGGGCGGGCGCGGCGGCGGCGGCGGCGATCAGCGCCGCCTGGATTGCCGCCGTTGTCTCGAACGCCGGCGGGGTGGAAAGGCTCAGAGCGCTCTCCAGGGGGACCTTCGGCTATTCGCTCAAGTTCACCTCGCCATTTCACGGCGCACCCTGGTCCGGTACGCAGAGAATGATCGAGGTCACAATCATATGGATCACGCTGGCTCTCATCGTCTTGATCGTCCCCCTCGCCTTGTGGCTCCTGCTGTCTCGAATGTGGGGCGCCAGGGGCCAAACGCGGCGCGCGCCGGCGCCGGCTCCGCTCAACCAACCCATCTTCTATGCCGCGTGGGCGGGGCCGACCCTGTTTGCGATTCTCTTGATCCATGGACCCAAACCGGGCTACCAAATGCTCGCGCTGCCGGCCATGGCGCTCGCTGTTTCGATTCTGCTTGATAAGGCGTCCGAATGCGCGCTCGGCGATCAGGAGAAGCGGCGGATGACGACTCTGATCGCCGGAGTCCTGGCTGGGGTCGCAGTGACATGGCTGCCCTACGGCAAGCTCCTGCACCGGCACCACTACTGGTTCGAAGCGTTTCGGGCGATGCCCGCAATCCATTCAGAGATTGACGGCAGCATGGAAGCGTTGCTTCGTCTGATCGGCGAACGGGGCCCGACGTCGATCGTTTTGATGCACCGCAGCACGTTTGAGGCGCCCAATTCAAGAGTGCTGCAGTATCACCGCCGCGATCTCTCGCTAGCGATGTTCCGCTGGAAGGAGGCCGAGATCGTCCTGGATGGCTTCACCTTGATGGCCGGAGGAAAATGGATGGAATCGCCGGCGCTTCCCGAATGGGCCAGTGAAGCCCTTATCGTCTTTCACGGTTACGATCCCGATTGGGACATCCGATCGATGTTCCCGCTCATGAGACGCGTATACAGGCGCGACTTCATGCAGGTCTGGGCTGCGCCCTACCGTTGATCCTCCTATTCAAAGAAGGGCTCGCCTCGTTTGGCGTATCTGGCGGCCACGGATTCGTTCAAGGTCACGCCGAGGCCTGGGCGGCCGGAGATGGCGACCGCGCCTGATTGAATCAGCGGTCCTTCCTCGGCGAGGTCGTCGAAGAATGGCACGCTGGCGCCGTGCCACTCCAGGCAGAGGAAGTTCGGGATGGCGGCGGCGGTATGCGCGGCGGCCATGAAGCCGATAGGGCTCGCGATGTTGTGCGCGGCGATGGAAGCGGCGTGCATGTCGGCGAGACGGCCGATCTCCTTCGTGTGCAGCGGCCCGATCTTTTGCACGTCCGGCGCGAGAATGCGGATTCCGCCAAGGCGGATGAGGGCGTCGAACTGCGCGGTGAGGTAATGGTTCTCGCCAGTGGCGATCGATGTGTGGGCGCCGCTTTGAAGCGCGGCGAGAGCCTCGATGCACTCGGGCGGAATCGGGTCTTCAATCCACAGCAGATCGAGCGGTTCGAGCGCGCGGATGAGCTTGCGCGCCGCGGGAACGGTGTAGTTCCAGTGGCAATCGACGGCGAGTTGAACGCTGGGGCCGATGGCTTCTCGAACCGCGGCGATCCGCTCGACGGCGTATTCGATTTCCGCACGCGTCAGGCCGCGATCGTACTCGTCAGTCGGGAACGGCGTGGGGATGTCCGCATCGAACTTGAGGCTGCGGAATCCTCGCGCCACCATCTGGGATGCGCGGTTGCGGTATTCCTCGAGCGTGGGCAGGGCGGCGTCCGACTTGTCCCACCCATGGTGCTTGATGCTGGTATCGGAGACCTGCGCCGGCTCGCCGGATACCCATGACGGGGTCCGAGGCTGGAGCAGCGCGTTCATCGAGTCGAGCGCTTCGCCGGCGTGGCAATCGGCGTAGACGGGAACGCTCGTGCGGTACGCTCCCCCCAGCAGGTCGCAGACGGGCTGCTTGAGGTGTTTGCCGAGCAGGTCCAGACAAGCCGTCTCAATGCCGGCGATGGCGTGCCAGACGACACCGGGGGAAGCGTGGACTGTCAGCGCGCGAAGGCGGCGAACGAGAACTTCAGGCCGTTCGGCGTCCATGCCCGCGACCAGCGGCGCCATCTCGCGCAGAATGGCGGCGACGCCGGGACCAACATACGCTTCGCCGAGACCATACAGCCCTCCTTCTCCGTCGAGACGGACCAGCGTCCAGTCATAGTTGGCCTCGATGACCGCGGTGGTGAGGCGCGTGATCTTCATGGCGCGCGGCTACGCCTTCTTTATTTCCGTCTGCGCCATCTTTTCGACGAAGGTCACGATGGCCGAGTGGTCGAGATCTCCTTTGCCCTCGCTCATCAGCGCCATCAGCATCTGCTGGACCATGCTGGTGAACGGGAGGCCGACTTTCATCGACTCGGCCGCCAGCAGGGCGTTGCGAAGATCCTTTTGGTGGAGGCGAATGCGGAATCCAGGCTTGAAGTTCCGGCCGATCACCATCGGCGCTTTGGCGTTGAGGACGTTGGAGCCGGCAAGCCCGCCCTTGACGGCGTTGAAGACGAC
>CAYWST010000104.1:0-15012 GCA_964461075.1 uncultured Solibacteraceae bacterium
GGAGAATCGAAGCCGCTCATCTGGCTCTTTCTGATGTCGGCGGCGGCCATCGGCCTGTTTTACGGTACGGGCCTCACCTGGGGTCAGCACACGCACATCTCGATGGTCGAGTACTGGCGCTGGTGGGTGGTTCACCTCTGGGTGGAAGGCTTCTTCGAGGTGTTCGCGACGACGGTGATCGCATTCCTCTTCGCGCGGCTGGGATTGATCCGGCCGAAGTTCGCGGCGGAAGCGTCGCTGCTTTCGGCGACCATCTTCCTGGCCGGCGGCATCATCGGAACGTGCCATCACCTGTACTTTTCCGGCACGCCCACCGTGGCGCTCGCCTGGGGTTCGGTATTTAGCGCGCTGGAAGTGGTGCCGCTGATCATGATCGCCTACCCGGCGTTGGACGACCTGCGGCGCGGGCAACTCACTGTGTGGGCGCAACGCTACAAGTGGCCGATCTACTTCTTCGTGTCGGTCGCGTTCTGGAACATGGTGGGCGCGGGGCTTTTCGGCTTCATGATCAATCCGCCGATTGCGCTCTACTTCATGCAAGGACTCAACACGACGCCGGTGCACGGCCACGCGGCGCTGTTCGGAGTCTACGGCATGCTGGGCATCGGCCTGATGCTCGTCTGCCTGCGCGCGATGAACCCGCAGGGTGAATGGCGCGAGGGCTGGCTCAAGTTCGCTTTCTGGACGATGAACGGCGGCCTGTTTGCGATGTGCGTCGGGAGCCTGCTGCCGGTGGGCCTGCTGCAAACGTGGGCCTCGGTCGAGAAAGGCTACTGGTACGCGCGGAGCACGGAGTTCCTCGGTACGTCTCTGATGCAGACGCTCCGCTGGCTGCGCGCTCCGGGCGACACCGTGTTCGCCGTCGGCGCGCTCGTGCTGGCGACTTTCGTATTCATGATCAAACGCAACCCGGCGGACGCCTGAATCGCCCCACGGCCTGCCCGCGCCGGATGAGAAAATGACGAGGTGGCGATTGCAGCTTCTCCAGCCGTCGACCCGGGACGCCGCATCCGGTTCGACCGGAGCGAGTGGTCCGGCGCGTTCGGCGACATGGGCACCGATCTGCCGCTCATCGTCGGCATGATTCTCGCATCCGGGCTGGATGCGGCGAGCGTTCTGACCGTCTTCGGGGTGATGCAGATCGCCACGGCGCTGTATTACCGGATGCCGATGCCGGTGCAGCCGCTGAAGGCGATGGCGGCGATCGTGATCGCGCAGAAGGTTTCGCCAGGTGTGATCTACGGAGGCGGGTTGGCCATCGGTCTGTGCATGTTTCTGCTCTCCGTCACCGGTTTGATCGAGTGGATCAGCCGTGCGGTGCCGAAACCGGTGGTGCGCGGGATTCAGCTTGGCTTGGGGCTGCAGTTGGCCGGCATCGCGCTCAAGGATTACGTGCGCGCCGACGGCGTGGCGGGCTGGGTGCTGGCGGGCGTGGGGCTCGCGATCGCGCTGGCGTTCATGGGAAGGCGCAGCGTCCCCTCGGCCGTCATCCTTGTGGCGATGGGAGCGGCCTACGCGTTCGCCTTCAAGCTCGACATCGCGAAACTGGCGGGCTCAGCGGGATTCCATCTGCCTCAACTGCACCAGCCATCGCCGGCGGACGTATGGACGGGATTCCTCCTGCTGGCGCTTCCGCAGATTCCGCTCTCGATCGCGAACTCGGTGCTTGCGACGCGCCAACTGACGGAAGATCTCTTTCCGGCGCGGAGTGTCTCCGCGAAGCGGATCGGCTTTACGTACTCTCTCATGAACCTGGCGAGTCCCTTCCTAGGCGGCGCGCCGACGTGCCACGGCTCGGGCGGAATGGCGGGACACTACGCATTCGGCGGGCGCACGGGCGGCTCGGTGATCATCTATGGCTCGATCTATCTGTGCCTGGGCCTCTTCTTCGGCCCGTCGTTCCAGATCGTGATTCAAGTCTTTCCGCTGCCGCTGCTGGGGGTGCTGCTGCTGGTGGAGGCGCTGACGCTCATGCGGCTTCCGCGCGACCTGGCCGGAAGCAAAGAGGAGTTCGCCATCGCCTTGCTGGTGGGCATTCTCGCGAGTTCGCTTCCGTACGGCTATCTGATCGGCCTGGCTGTTGGACTCGCCTGCTACCACCTCTCACGCCGGCGTCTGCTGCTCTTCGAATAGAATCCGGTTACTCGTCGGTCGTGCAACCTTCGCTGGCGCTGCGAACGAGCTTGATGTACTTGGCGAGCGTCCCGCGCGCCGCTTTGTAGGGCGGCATGGTCCACGCGGCGCGCCGATTGGCGAGTTCATCATCGCTGAGGTTGACCGAAATCTCGTTGCGGGTGGCGTCGATGGTGATGCGGTCGCCGCTGCGAATCAAAGCGATGGGCCCGCCCTCCTGAGCCTCAGGCGTGACGTGGCCGACAATGAAACCGTGCGAACCGCCGGAGAATCGCCCATCGGTGATGAGCGCGACGTCCTTGCCCAGGCCGGCGCCCATGATGGCTGAAGTGGGCGTCAGCATCTCCGGCATTCCGGGCCCGCCCTTCGGCCCCTCGTAGCGGATCACGATCACGTCGCCCTTGCCGATCTCGCCGTTCTCGAAACCGCGCAACATGTCCTCTTCCGAGTCGTACACGCGCGCCGGGCCGGAGAAGCTGAGTCCTTCCTTGCCGGTGATCTTGGCGACGGCGCCTTGCGGAGCGAGGTTGCCCTTGAGGATCTGGATGTGGCCGCTCGCCTTGATGGGATTGCTTAACGGATGGACGATCTCTTGCCCCTCCCGGAGGCCGGGCAGCTCGGCGAGGTTTTCGCGGAGAGTCTTTCCAGTCACGGTCATGCAATCGCCGTTCAGGAAGCCCGCCTCGAGCAGCATCTTCTGAACGGCGGGCAGGCCGCCGATCTCGTGCAAATCCTCCATGACGTACTTGCCGCTTGGTTTGAAATCGGCGAGCAGTGGCGTACGGTCCGACACTCGCTGGAAGTCGTCGATGGTGAGTTCGACGCCGGCCGAACGGGCGATGGCGATGAGATGCAGGACCGCGTTCGTCGACCCTCCCAGCACCGAAACGACGACCATGGCGTTCTCGAAGGCCGCGCGCGTTAGAATGTCGCGCGGCTTGAGATCAAGTTCAAGAAGTCTGCGGATGGCGGCGCCGGCGCGGAAGCACTCGTCGAGCTTCAGCGGATCCTCCGCCGGCGTGGACGAACTGTAAGGCAGGGAAAGCCCCATGGTTTCGATGGCGGAGGCCATCGTGTTGGCCGTGTACATACCGCCGCAGGCGCCCGCGCCCGGACACGAGTGGCGGACGATGGCCGCGCGAGTGGCGTCATCGATATTGCCGGAGACGTACTCGCCGTAGCTCTGAAAGGCCGAGACGACATCGAGCTTCCTGTCATTCAGGCAGCCGGCGCGGATCGTGCCGCCGTAGATCATGATCGACGGACGATTGAGCCGCGCCATGGCGATGACGCAGCCCGGCATGTTCTTGTCGCAGCCGGGCAGGGAGATGTTGGCGTCGTACCACTGCGCGCCCATCACGGTTTCGATCGAGTCGGCGATGAGGTCCCGCGATTGCAGCGAATAGCTCATCCCGTCAGTGCCCATGGCGATGCCGTCGCTCACGCCGATGGTGTTGAAACGCAGGCCCACCAGGCCGGCGGCGTGAACGCCTTCCTTGACCTTGGCGGCCAGGTCCAGCAGGTGCATGTTGCAGGGGTTGCCTTCGTACCACATGCTGGCGATGCCCACCTGCGGCTTTCCCATGTCCTCCTCGTTCATGCCGGTCGCGTAAAGCATGGCTTGAGAGGCGCCCTGCGACTTGGGCTGCGTGATACGGGAACTGTACTTGTTCAATTGGGAAGACATGGGTAATTCGCTCCGTGGAGTCCGAATCTCCAATATAACCGGCTATGGCCGGGGTTCACTCAGAGGTTGAGTGCAGACGCAACTCTTCGAGCACAACCTCACGCCACCCGGCGGGGCCCGCGCATGGCGCCAACCGGGCGTGAGGCAGCCGCTCCCTGAGCATCTCCGCGTGCGCGCCGGGCAGGACGCACGGACGGTCGACGACGCGGAGGAACCCCTCGTCGTTGAGTCCATCTCCCAGGCCGATGGACCACACTGGACCCGCGCGGCGGGCCTCCTCAAGCAGAAGAGAAACCGCCGCGTGCTTGCCCTCGTGCGCCAGCGCATGATGGAATCTGCCGCCGCGGGTGAGCCTCAGCCCCACGCTCTCCAATTCGGAACGCAACGGGGTTTCGTGCTCTGGAGCGAGCAGGACGAAGGGTTCGCTCGCCTCGCGAGCCAGGGCCAACGCCGCGCGCTCCGGCGGCAGGTTCGTTCTGCTGATCACCTCGTCCACGCTCATCCGGCCAAACGGCAGAATGGCGGCGCCGCACCGCGCGCATGCCTGATCCAACAGCGGCCTGATTTCAGACACCGGCTTCCCAAGCCAGCGCCGCCGGCCGTCCGGCCATGCGAGCAGGCCGCCGTTCTCTACAATGACTGGCCCTTCCAACTCCATCCCGGTCTGCAGGGGGAGGACTTCGGCGGCCGTCTTGCTCGTGGTGAGAATGACGCCGGCGCCCAGCTCTTTGAGCCGTTCCAGCGCCGGAACTGCAGGACGCCAGTCGTATGTATCGTGATCGAGCAGGCAGTTGTCGAGATCGGTAAAGACCAGTAACCGCATCAGCGCCGCCCGGCGATCTCCAGCGCGACTTCGTAATTGAATCGCACGAACTTGTGTAGCGCCTCTTCAAGAATCCGCTCCTGATCCGAATGCGCGCCAAAGCCCTTGGGGCCGTCTTCGATATCGATCATCGGACCGATGCCATAGCACTGGACGCCCTTGGCGCGGAGGAAGGCCATGTCGGTCGCGCCTGTCGCCATCCATGGGAGCGCCGGCACGTCGTAGATGCGCCGGGTGGCCGCTTCAAGAACCTGGAACACTGGGCTCCTGGTGTCCGAGGCCGGCGCTCCAGGCCGCTTGTTGCGGTTCTCCCGGACGACTTCAATCGCCGGATCGTTGACGATCTCCTTGACCTTCTGAAGAAAGACATCCATGTTCTCGTCCGGCAGCGCGCGCACGTCGAGAATCGCCTCCGCTTCCGAGGGGATTACGTTGATCTGGTAGCCGCCACGGATGATATTCGGCGAGATTGACGTCCTCAACATGGAACTGTGGCGCGGCTCGTGCGTGGCCAGGTATTGCTGTACCTGCATCGTCTTTGCCGGATCGAGCAGCGCCTTGTAGCGCGCCGCATCCTCCGGCGGGGCGATGTTGGCCAGCCGCTCGAAGTAAGTGCGTGTCGTATCGTTCATGCGCATTGGCGGTAGCCAAGCCGCCACGCGCTGAACCGCGGCGGAAAGGTGAGCGATCGCGTTCGTCTCCAGCGGCACTGACCCATGGCCCGCAGGGCCCCGCGAAATCAATCGAATTCCATTTGGGATCTTTTCCGCCGTTTGGATGTTGGCATAGAACGGTTTGCCGTCGCGCCTTGTGACTCCGCCGCCTTCGGCCAGGCAATACTCCGCCTCGATCTCAGCCCAGTGGTTGTTCACCATGGTCTCGATGCCGACCGCGGTGGAGGCTTCCTCCCCGGCTTCGAAGAGAAAAATGACATCCCGGTCCAGCGCGGCTTTGTTGCGGTGGAGAAGCAGTAGCGTCATCAGCGCCGCCGCCACGTTGTCCTTGTCGTCCACCGTGCCCCGGCCGTAGATGTGCCCGCCCGCCCTGTGCGCACTGAACGGAGGATGCGTCCACTTGGAAGGGTCCACGCGCACGGTGTCGGTGTGCGCCATGACGAGCAGCGGCTTCTTCACGCCCGAGCCTTTCAGCCGCACTACCAGGTTGGCGCGGCTCGGCTCGAGCGAAAACGTCTTGCTTGGAACACCCGCCTCGTCGAGGACGCGCTTGAGATACTCAACGGCGCGACTCTCGTTCCCGGGCGGGTTTTGGGTGTCCAACTGGACCAGCGCCGTGAAGTGCTTCAGCGTCTCCGCTTCGACCGCATTCCAATCGATAGACTGCGCGTGTGTGAGAGCGGCCAGAGCCGCCCAGAAGAGAAGTAATCTCATTTCGTCCCAACCGCTATTTCTTTCTGACGCGGCTGCACGCGGTGGCGGCGCCATCTATGCTCAGCGCGGAACTGCCCTGCTCGATGTGTTGAATCACGCCCTCCGGGTCGATGACGAACGTCGAGCGGTTTGCGATTCCCGACTCCTTGATCAGCACACCGTACGCTTCAGAAACCGTCCTTTGGAAATCGCTGCCCAGCGGGAACTCGATCTTCAAAACTTCCTTCGCCCAATGGCTTTGCGACGGCAGGTTGTCCGTGCTAATGCCCAGCACCTGCGCGCCGGATTCGGTGAACTTGGCGAGACCAGCCTGGTACGCCGTCATCTCCTTCGTTCAACCACCGGTGAACGCGGCCGGAAAGAATGCAAGGACTACGGTTTGACCCTTGTAGTCGCTCAACTTGAACGGCTTGCCAAGCGTCGTCCGCAGCGTGAAATCGGGCGCCTTGTCGCCTACTTTCAAGTGCGTTTTGGGCGGCGGCGTCTGTTGCGCCGAAAGCGCAAGCCCGGCCAGGGCCACTCCGGCGAGACGGATCAGCTTCATTCGGTCCTCCCTCTCTGAATTCATCGGGCGGCGTGCGCCCCATTTGGCCAGAGGGTAGCATATCGGATTGAAGCTGTTTCTCCTTTACATCGGACGCCCAAGGGACAAGCATGCCAACGCGCAGGCGGAGGAGTTCATCAAACGCTCAGGAAGATTCATGTCCGTGGAGATGCGCGAGATCGATCCGCGCCGGTACGACATCTTCTCTCGTCATCCGGGCGCGTTGAAGATTCTGCTCGACCCCGCCGGCCAACTTTGGGACAGCGCGAGGTTCGCCAAAGCGGTCTCGCAAGCCGAACTCGAAGCCCGCGACGCTGTCTTTCTCGTGGGCGGGCACGCCGGGCTCGATTCAGACTGGCGCCGCCGCGCGGACATTCTTCTTTCCTTGACCCCTCTCACGCTGCCGCACGAGATGGCGCGCGCATTGCTCGCCGAGCAGATCTATCGCGCCCTGACAACTCTGCGGGGCCACCCTTACCCGCGCTAGCCTGAGTGAAGGCTTCAATCCATGGACTGGTTCAAAAGAGAGAAAAAAGTCAGCAAAGTGAGCGAGGAGGAGCGCCACGTCCGCACGGAAGGTCTCTGGATCAAGTGCGACTCGTGCCGCCAAATCATCTGGCGCAAAGATCTCGAAGAGACGCTGCAATGCTGCCCCAAGTGCTCCTTCCATTTCCGCATCGACGCCGCGACCCGTCTCCGCTATCTCTTTGACGACGGGCAGTACGAGGAATTCGATCAGAATCTCTCTTCGACCGACCCCCTCGGGTTCGTGGACGCCAAGCCCTACAGCGCGCGACTCGCTGCGACACAGAAGGCTCTCGGGATGAAGGACGCCATCATTTCCGCGCGCGGTCTTCTCAATGGCCGCCGAGTCAACATCTGCTCGCTTGAACTGAAGTTCATCGGCGGCTCCATGGGCGCCGTGATGGGCGAGAAGATCACGCGCGCCATCGAACGGTCGCTTGCCGGGCGCGACCCGCTTGTCATCGTCTCCGCCTCCGGTGGCGCGCGCATGCAGGAAGGGGCGGTGAGCCTGATGCAGTTGGGCAAGATCGCCTGCCAATTGATGCGGCTCGACCAGGCGAAGATCCCATTCATTAGCGTTCTGACGGATCCCACAACCGGGGGCACCACGGCCAGCTTTGCGATGCTCGGCGATCTCAATATCGCCGAACCCGGCGCGCTGATCGGCTTCGCCGGCCCTCGCGTGATCGAGCAGACCATCCGTCAAAAGCTGCCTGAAGGATTCCAAAGGTCTGACTTTGTGCTGAAGCACGGTTTCCTCGACGCTGTCGTTCCCCGCGCCGAGATGAAGTGTTTCATCGCCCGTTCGCTCGATTTCTTCTGCTCATGAAACCGTTATCTGCGGTCCTTGCTCTGTCCGTCGCGGCGTCGGCTCAATACGACGTCCTCATCAGGAACGCGCGCGTTCTCGATGGCGCGGGAAATCCATGGTTTCATGCAGACGTTGCGGTGAAGGACGGCCGGATCGCGGCCATCGGGCGGCTTGTCGATGTTCAGCCGGCCAGGCTCATCGAGGGCCGGGGGCGGATTCTCGCCCCCGGTTTCATCGATGTCCATACGCATGTCGAGGGCGCCGTGGAACGCGTGCCCCGAGGGGACAACTACCTTCTGGACGGCGTGACGACCATCGTGACCGGCAACTGCGGCGGCAGCGAGGTCCATCTCGCGGATTGGTTCGCCTCGCTCGAAAAGCGCGGCCTCGGCCTCAATCTGGCTTCTCTGATCGGCCATAACAGCGTCCGGCGCGAAGTGATGGGGACCGTCAACCGCCAGGCTACGACCGAGGAACTGGCCCGGATGAGCGAACTGGTGGAGCGTGCGATGAAAGAGGGCGCCGTCGGTTTCTCAACGGGCCTTATCTATATCCCCGGGACGTACAGCAACACGGAAGAGGTTGTCGCCCTGGGGAAGGCGGCGGCCCGGCATGGCGGCGTCTACGCTTCACACATGCGCGACGAGGGAGCGAAGATCCTCGACGCCATCCATGAAGCGGCCCGCGTCGGCCTCGAGAGTGGATTGCCCGTCCAACTTTCCCACTTCAAGATCGACACGCCCCGGTTGTGGGGTTCCAGCAGGGATTCTCTCGCGCTTGTGGAGCAGTACCGTGCGAAGGGTCTCGACATCGTCGTCGATCAGTACCCTTACGACCGGTCTTCAACTAATCTGGGCATCACGCTCCCATCCTGGGCGCTCGCCGACGGGCAGGAGAAGATTCGCGAGCGCCTCAATGGCGCCGCCACGCGCCGCAAGATCGCAACCGAGATGAAGACGATGCTCAAGGCGCTTGGCCACAAGGACTACGCCTACGCCACCGTCGCCTCCTACCGGCCCAACAGAGCATGGGAAGGAAAGAACATCGCCGAAATCACCGCGCTGCGCGGCCGCAATCGCAAGAAGCTCGACGATCAGATCGACACCATCTTCGAGATCATGCGCCGCGGCAACGCGCAGATGGTCTTCCACTCGATGGGCCAGGAAGATGTCGAGCGAATCATGAAGTACCCCAATACGGCCGTGGCGAGCGATGGCGGCATTAGGGAGTTCGGTCAAGGGATGCCCCATCCTCGTAGCTACGGGACCAATGCGAGAGTGCTCGCCGAATACGTCCGCCGGCGAGGCGCTCTCACCCTTGAGGATGCGGTCCGCCGGATGACTTCGCTCCCGGCCCGGACCTTCGGTTTCAAGGATCGCGGGTCGATTCACCTGGGCGCGGCGGCCGATCTTGTTCTGTTCGATCCCGCCAAGGTGCAGGACAAGTCCACCTACACGAATCCTCACCAGTATTCGGAAGGCTTCGACTATGTTCTGGTCAACGGCGTTGTCATGGTTGAGGAAGGCAAGCTCACCTCGAACATGGGTGGGCGGGTGCTGCGCCGTCAATGATTTCGCTCGTCAACGCCGCAAAGCGATTCGGCCCCAAAGTCCTGTTTGAGGGCGTGAACTGGATGCTGACCGCTCAGGACCGCGTTGGTCTCGTCGGCGCCAACGGAACCGGCAAGTCCACGCTCTTGAAGATCCTGGGCGGCCTCGAGTCCATCGACGCAGGAGAGTACAGCCGCCCGCGGCAGCTCCACACGGGCTACCTCCCGCAGGACGGACTTCAACTCCGCGGCCGAACGGTCTTTGCGGAATGTCTCTCCGTTTTCGACTCCTTGCGCGAGATGGAACGGGAGATGGAGCGGTTGGCGCATGAGATGGCCGCTCTGGATCCCGCCTCCGCTGAGTATCGGGAAGTCACCGACCGCTACGCCCATCTCGACAGCCTCTTCCGCAACCGCGACGGCTACGCCCTTGAGGCCAAGGTTGGAACCGTCCTCACCGGTCTCGGCTTTCCCAAACAGGACTGGACGCGCTTCTGCGAGGAGTTCTCCGGCGGCTGGCAGATGCGCATCGCGCTCGCCAAGCTGCTGCTCGAACAGCCTGAACTTCTGCTTCTCGACGAACCTACCAACCATCTGGACCTGGAGGCCAGGAACTGGCTGGAAGAATACCTGAAGCAGTACCCCAATGCGTTCGTCCTCATCAGCCACGACCGGTACTTTCTCGATGTCACGATCGGGAAGATCGTCGAATTGTGGAACCGCGGCGTCCACTTTTACAGCGGCAATTACGAGGACTATCTTTCACAGAAGCAGCAGCGCAAAGAGGCCCTCGAAGCCGCCTACCGCAATCAGAAAGAACGCATCGACCAGCTCGAGGCCTTTATCAGCCGCTTCCGCTATCAGGCGACCAAAGCCAAGCAGGTGCAGTCCCGCATCAAGGAGCTCGAAAAGATCGAGCGTATCGAGATCCCGCCCGACGAGAAGACCATCCATTTTTCGTTTCCTCAGCCGAAAGCTTCCGGCCGTATGGTGGCCGAATTCAACAACGTCACGAAGGCCTACGGAACCAAGGTGGTCCTGGACAACGTGAAGTTCACCATCGACCGGGGCGACCGCGTCGCCCTCGTCGGTGTCAACGGGGCGGGGAAGTCGACCCTGATCAAGCTGCTCGCCGGCGCCGAGCCGGTGACCCGCGGCGACCTGAAGCTCGGCCACAACGTCGAGACCAGCTATTTCGCCCAGGATCAGTACAAGGAACTCGACTCCGCCGCCCGCATGCTGGACGATCTCACTTCGGTCGCCAACGGCAAGACCGTCACCGAGCTGCGCTCGCTGCTCGGCTGTTTCCTGTTCAGCGAAGACGACGTCTTCAAGCCCATTGGCGTGCTCTCGGGCGGCGAACGCAATCGCTACGCCCTGGCCCGCATGCTGCTGAATCCCTCCAATTTCCTGCTGCTCGACGAGCCGACCAACCACCTGGACCTTCGCGCGAAAGACGTCCTGCTCGAGTCGCTTGAGTCCTTCACGGGCACGGTCGTGTTCGTCAGCCACGACAGGTATTTCATCGACAAGCTCGCCACTCGCGTCTTCGAAATCGCCGACGGCGAAGTGAGGGTCTTCCCTGGCAATTACGAGGATTATCTCTGGCGGAAGTCGCAGCCGGCGTCCCAGACCGGCGAAGGGGGTCTTGCGGCGCCTCCAGGCCCGACCCTCGATGACGTTCCGCGGGATTCAGTCGAACCGCAATTGAAGAAGCGGCTCAATCCACAGAAACTGAAACAACTCGAAGATCGGGCCGCTGCGCTGGAGCTGGAAGCAGCGAAGCTCGAAGGCCAGATTGCCGAAATCGAATCCGCTCTTCAAGGCTTTTCAAGCGTGGAAGAAACCAAGAAGCGGATGGATTCGCTCGACCAGAAGCGAAGAAGGCTGGAGACCGTCCTCGGCGAGTGGGAGGACGTCTCCAGCCAGATCGAAGACAACGGTTGATCGTCAGAAGATGAACTTCAGGGCCAATTGGATGTAGCGAGGGTCCGCTGTGGACGTCGAACGGCCGAAGTTAGCCGCGGCGACGTTGACCTGGGGCGCCAGGAAATTCGTCGTGTTGAACAGGTTGTAGAACTCGCCCCGGAACTGCAGGCGAGTACCCTCAGTCATGGCGAAGTTCTTGGCGAGAACGAAGTCCGTCTGGTAGAGCGCGAAACCGTAGGCCGGGTTGCGTCCCAGGTTGCCGAAGGGCGCCGTCGCCGGCGGCAGGGCCAGGTTGGCGCGGTTGAAGTAATTCAGGTAGGAGCGCTCCGACTCCGGCGCAAGCACTCCGATGGATCCGTTGATCAGGTTCGGCCGCAGCGAAGGCGCGCCGAGGAACGATTCCGGCTGATTGTCGCTGACAATCCCGGAGGCGTCCGGGTAGCGGATATTGAGCGGCTGGCCGCTCAGGAGGCTGACGATGCCCGATGCCTGCCAGCCGCCCACCAGGGCGTCAAGCACCGCCGGCATGTCCTTGCCGTACTTGCGCCCGCGTCCGAACGGCATCTCATAGACGAAGCTGGTGGTTGAGTTGAACTTCTGGTCGAAGCTCGAGACGCTGCGGTCGTTGTTTGGATTGCGGACATCTTGCAGGTTCGGCCCGCTTCCGTTGGTGCTTTCCAGAACCTGCCCCACGTTATCGATCGCTTTGCCGTAGGTGAAGGAACTGAGGATCTTGACGTCCCGGCCGCGATGCTCGAACTTGATCTGCAGCGAGTTGTAGTTGGAGAAGCCGTCCGGCAGGACCGCGGTGATGTTATTCCACCCCTGATACGGCCGCCGCGCCAGCAGTGTCCCCAGCGTTGTCAACCCGCGATCGAGTTCGGCCTGCGTGATCGGACGCGCCTGATTGAAGTCGCCGAGAATCGGCAGCAGCGTGCCTTTGTTTCCGACGTAAGCGAACTCGATCAGCCCGTCGCGCCACAGGCCCTGCTGCACCGTCAGGTGCCAGTTCTGAATGTAGCCCCAAGGCATGGTCTTCTTCATGTAGAGGATGACGTTGGAGGGAAGATTGGTCGGGTACCCGGCCTCGCGGGTCCGGAAGCAGCCTTCGTAGTTGTTGCCGGTGCAGACGTTGCCGAGATTGGCGGCGCTGTTGACTGCCGAAAAGCGCGTGACAAATGGCGCGTTGGTGTTCAGCAGCTCGGCCGAGGCCATCCGGTTCCAGTAGTTGTAGCCCAGGCCGTAGCCGCCGCGGACGACGGTTTTCGAGGTCGCCTGATAGGCCGCTCCGACGCGCGGAGCGAAATTGTTCCAGTCGAGGTCTCGCTGCGCGCGTTCGCTGATCGAGCCCGACTTGGCCGTTACGAGCTTGTTTGAGATCGGATCGAAGTTTGCCAGCTTGTCGTCGGCGTCGTAGACGGGGCTGGTGAGCTCATACCGAAGCCCCATGTTGATGGTCAGCTTCGGCGAGACCTTCCAGTCGTCCTGCAGATAGAACCAATGAGCCTGCTGCCTGACTTTGGCGATGACCTGCGTCGCGAGCTGGTACGAACTCCGGGCCCCGAAATAGAAGTCCGAGAGAGAGTGGACGGTGTTGGCGCTTGCCCCGGCCAGCGCGCCAAGGTTCTGCCCGGGAATCCTCGAATACAAACCGCCGTATCCGTCGATACCGTACAGCGGGTTGGTGTCGTCGACATCCTGATAGAGGCCCAACCACTCATAGCCGAACTTGAGGGTATGCCGGTCAATGATGTTCGACAGGTTCAGGCGGCTGTTCAGCGTTGTAGGAAACTGCGCCTGAGGATTCGTCGACTGCCTGCCGAAACGGGGGAACCCCAGAATGTCCTGCGGAGTGATTCCGCCCTGGATGCGCGGCCCTTCCGGAAGTCCGGTGATGCCGAACATCTCCCGCATGGAGGGACCGCCGACCGACGCCGGCAACCTGTCCATGCCCAGCCGTGTGACGGCGAAGCGGTATTCGAGGACCTGCGTCGGAGACTTGGTCCACGTGACGCCGGCGATTCCCTGCTGGTTATACGTGTCCAGGAAGCCGAGGTTATTGCCGCCCGAGAAACCCTGAATGAGGCCGGGGGCAAACATGTTCTGCCGACGGTGCGCGTAGCGGAAGAAGCTGAGCACCGTCGGCTTGAACTGATGGTCCAATTTGGCCGCGCCCTTGTCGTCGTCGATGTTGTTGACGTCGAAAGCCCCGTAGTTGTTGGCGATTCCGAGCGCGCCGCCGCCGGTGAAGTTGGGCCGCGGCAACTCTGCGAGAACCTTGCGCGCGAACGCCGTCATCGGAATCGGCTGGCCTGCGGGAATGACCGTGCCGGCCTGGATCGTACGGCCCTGATCGTCGCGGAACGTATACGGAACGCGGACGTCCAGAGGCAGAACGCCGTTGCGCATATTGTCATTCGGGACGGAGGTCAGTGCGTACGGCGCGACACGCCAGCGCGACCCTTCGTAATCGAGGAAGAAAAAGGTCTTGTCCTTGACGATGCGCCCGCCAAAAGTCGCGCCGAACTGATTCCGCTTGTTGAGCGGCTTCTGATTCAATACAGGCTTAAAAAAGCCGGTGGCGTTGAGCTTCTCATTCTGGAAGAAATTCCACAAGCTGCCGTGGAACTCGTTCGTTCCCGATTTCGACGCCACGTTCATCACCGCGCCGCCCGTCCGGCCGAACTCAGCCGAATACGCGTTCACGATCATCCGGAACTCGGCGACCGAATCGGGAGACGGCTGGATGGCCTGGTTGGAGAAGCCCTGATTCGTCGTCCCATAGAAATTGTTGTCGATGCCGTCCAGCAGGAAGTTGTTGAAGACGCTGCGCAGGCCGTTGACGTTGTATGCGCCTTCGCGCCGGAATACGATCGAGCCCTGGTTGCTCATCTGGGACTCGCGAACCCCCGGGCTCAAGAGCGCGAAACTCGAATAGGTACGGCCGAGCACGGGAAGGTCCAGGATTTGCTTGGAGGCGATGACCTGGCCTTTGGACGAATTGTCCGATTCAAGCAGCGGCGCAGACTCCACCACATTGACAACCTCGGTCACCTGCCCCACTTTCAACGTCACGTCAACGCGCTGACGGGCGTTGACAGTCAACACGACGTTGTCCACCGTGCCCATCGCGAAACCCTCTTTTTCCACCGTCAGCTTGTAGGAGCCGATGCGAAGCGTCGGGAAGACAAAGTCTCCGCTTTCGTTCGTGAGGGCCGAGAGTGAATAGCCGGTGTTATTGTCTTTGGCCGTCACGCGCGCCGCCGGAATCGAGGCGGCCCGCTCATCTCGGACCGTCCCGACGATGGCGCCCGAATCGAACTGGGCCATCACCGGAAAAGCGATACATGTTGCCAGGATAGTCATGCGTACAGCTGCACTTGGAACCGAATGAACCATGGAATCTCCTGAAGGCTTAAGGATTTATAATCGGTCATTTCAGGCTAGCAAGCGAGTGCTAAAACGGCGTTTCTTTCAAGTGACAATCTGCCCACTCCTTGCGTCGATCCGCCGGCAGTTCCTAAAGTCTGCGCACATCGCCGACGTATACTTAAGGCAGATGCGGGCTTACATCATCACCATGCTCTGTGCGGCGGGTCTCTGTGCCCCACTGCTCTCCCAGG